>DATHMY010000032.1:0-12600 GCA_035486535.1 Candidatus Acidiferrum sp. | reverse complement strand
GACCAACTCGCTCAAATCGTGACCGGCCGAAAATGCGGGGCCGTTGCCGCGTACGATCACGGCGTGCACGCCGGCGTCTGCACCGGCGGCGGCCAGAGCCGCGTCCAGCTCGCGCATCATCGCGAGCGATAATGCATTGCGCTTCTGCGGACGGTTGAGGGTGATGACGGCGACGTCGCCGTCGCGTTCGAACGTCACCTGCTCGAGCGATTCGATCATGCTGCGGGTTCCTTCGCGTCTGCTGCTTTTAGGGCAAACAATCTTCGGCGCGGTAAGAAAAGAGCCCGTCGTAACGGGCTCTTTGAAATGGTGGGCGATGACGGGCTCGAACCGCCGACATCCTCCATGTAAAAGAGGCGCTCTACCAGCTGAGCTAATCGCCCGGGGCGGGCCCTCCTTCGACCGCCGCGCCGGCCGGTCCCCGCAGGAGGCCGTTCGACCGCAAAAACGGAAGCAAACGAGGGCGCCGCGGGTTACCCGCGAGCGCACTTCACTACAGGAGTTGGCCGTTCGATGCGTCGTCGTTTAGTGTGGGCTTTTTCCGTCTTTTGTACCGCAGCCGCCCTCGCCGCGTGCGGCGACACCGGCGACCATTTTGGCGAGTTCCGGAAAAACCCGGTCCCTCCGGCTGCCTCCTCGCTGGGAATCGCAATGCCGATCATTGCCGGGCCCCACACGAGGTTCGGCGAATTCAAGCTCTACGTGACGGCGTATTCCGACGGCGCGGCCTTGCCGGTCGGAACGCAGCTTCAAAATCCGATCGTCATCAACAGCACCGACACGAAGAACATCCGGTTCGGCAGCAGCAAGCTGACCAAGCTGCTGTTTTCGGCCGCGCCCGGCCCGATCTCGGTATCCTACAAAGCCGACGGCTACCCGTGCTCACCGCCGATCGCCTCGGTCACCGCTTTCAATCACGACGCGAATCCGCAAGTCGTCGCGCTGCAGATCGTCTCCTGTCCGACGCCAACCCCCGGCCCCTAAGCTCGGGCGGCGCCGTTTGCGCCCATGCCCCCGCGGGTAGAAGTGGAGTGGAGAAAGCTTGTGACCACCCATTATCGCGCTACCTTTACCAGCGACCCGCGAAACGTCGCATTGGCTCGCAAGAGCATTGCCGGATTCGCCAGCGTTTGCGGTTTTTCAGAGTCCGAAGTGGCCGACATCCGCCTGGCCGCCGGTGAAGCGCTCAGCAACGCCGTCGAGCACGGCCGGGGCATCCGGTCGAGCGGTTTCTCGGTCGCTTGCAGCTACGAAAACGACGCGCTAGTGGTCGAGGTCCGCGACAGCGGCGCCGGTTTCGTTTCGCCGGTCGAAGTTGGAGCCATCGAGCCGGACGAGCGTGGACGCGGGTTCGGCATCTTTCTCATGCGCCGCCTCATGGACGACGTGAGCTTCGGGCGCAACGGCACCTCGGTGCGCTTGGTGCGCCGGCACGCCGAATGCACCGCCGGGTAATCGACGCTTAGTTCGGTTTCGCCTCGGCGATTTTTTTCTGCAGCAGCAAGATCGCGGCGCGGAGCTGCGGGTCGCGATCGGCGTCCCCGATCCGGGAACCCTTCGGCTCGTCGACGCTAACGTCGGGATCGATGCCGCGAAGGTTGATGTCGCGTTTGCTCGGCGTGAGGTAGTGCGCCGTCGTCACTTTGATCGCGGCGCCGTCCGGAAGCGGCGTCAGCGTTTGCATCACGCCCTTGCCGAAGGTGCGCGTCCCGATGAGCGAGGCAATGCCGTCATCTTGCAACGCGCCGGCCGTGATTTCTGACGCCGAGGCGGTGTACTCGTTGACCAGCACGGTAACCGGCACGTCGACTTGCACGCCGTCGTCGTCGGCGGTCACCGTCGTGTCCGGACCGCCGCGTTCTTCGACCGTGAGCAACGGCTTGTGCGCGATGAAACGCTCGCTGATCTGCAAGGCCGACTCGACGTAGCCGCCGCCGTCATTGCGAAGATCGAGCACGAGCGCCTTGGCGCCGGCGGCTTTCACGCGCGAGATCGCAGCGTCGAATTCATCGGGCGTGCTTTGCCCGAAGGCCAGCACGTACACGTAACCGATCGAACCGGGAAGAAGCTTGTAAACGACCGTCGGCGGTTCAATTTCGCTGCGCGAAATTGACACGTCCATCGGCGCGCTGCTGCGCACCAGTCCAAGATGCACGCTGGTGCCGGGCTTCCCGCGCAACAGCTTGCTTGCCGCGTCGGTGGTGAAGCCTTTAGTCGATTGACCGTCGATCGTCGCGATCGTATCACCCGGCTGAAGGCCAGCTCGATCCGCCGGCGTACCGGGCACGACGTATGAGACATCGATCAATCCGGTCGCATCGTCGGGCGCAATCAGTACCCCAATGCCCGAAATCTTTTCTGGGTCAAGTGCATCTTTGAACGCCTTATACTCGTCCGGCGTCATGAATTGCGTGTAGCGATCGTCCACCGCTTTGGCCATCGCCGCGATTGCCGCATACGCATACTCGGTCGTCGAACCATGCGCGCTCGCGGCCGCATCGGCGATCGCGCTATCGAGTGACGCAACGGTCGTCTGCGCGTCGTCGCTCGCGTGAATCGACGGGATGTCGATCCGTGCGCCGTGTTTGTGGGCGAGATCGATGAGCGCTTCGCGGGCCTTATCGACCAGGATCTGCGGATCGACCGGGCGATACGACGAGGTCGAAAGCAAATGATAGCTCTCGCTGATATCTTGCGCGGTCGCAGAAGGCAGCGGCACCGATGCCGCCGCCGGCAGTGCGGCAGCCAGAGATAGAACAATCGCGCCGAGGGCGGCGCGGAGGCGAGAGGTGGGTGGCACGTTTATTTCTCCAGGGAGACGAATGCAAGCAGCTTGCAACCGAGGCGTGTTGTAGATCTTAGATACAGTGTGTTCGATCTTATCTGAGAACGGCCGCCTCCGCTCCCCTCTTGTTCCACATTTGAAAGTCTTTTAACTTTGTCATGCAGAGTCTAACCGAGCTCGAGATCCGCGGGATGACCTGTGCCTCGTGCGCCGCCCACGTGACGCGGGCGCTCCGCGACGTGCCCGGTGTCGAGGATGCCGCGGTTAACCTCGCCACCGAGCGCGCTACCGTCCTGCACGGCAGCGTGGAGCTGCATGACCTGGTTGCGGCCGTCGAACGGGCCGGGTACGAAGCAAGCACCGAGCTCGACGAGGATCGCTTCGCCGCCGAGCGCCTGGCCGAATTGCGTCGCCGCGGCCGGCTGCTGGTTTTGGCGATCGCTCTCACGGTACCGACCGTCGCGATCGCGATGTTCGCGCCTGACGTTCCGGCCAAGAATGCATTGCTTGCGGTTTTAGCACTACCGGTGTGGCTCGTAGTCGGCTGGGAATTCCACCGCGGCGCGCTGGCTGCGCTACGCTCCGGTACCGCAACGATGGACACGCTCGTCTCGCTCGGCTCGAGTGCCGCCTACCTTTTGAGCGTGTACGACACCGTGCGTGGCGGTGCGACCTATTTCGACACCGCAAGCGCGATCATCACGCTCATCTATGCCGGCAAGTATCTCGAGGCGCGCGCACGCGTCACGAGTTCAAATGCCATGCACTCATTGCTCGAGCTGCGCCCGCCGCTCGCGCGTCGTCGAAAGAGCGACGGTTCAGCCGAGGAGATCGCCGTCGAGTTGGTGCGCACCGGCGATGAGCTGGTCGTCGCGCCCGGCGAGCGCGTTCCGGTCGACGGTGTCGTGCTCGAGGGCTCGAGCGCGATCGACCGCTCGATGCTTACCGGCGAAGCGATGCCGATTGACGTCGAGCGCAATGCACTTCTCGAACAGGGCACCCTGAATACCAGCGGCGCGCTGGTCATGCGCGCGACCGCCGTCGGTGCCGGTACGCAGCTTGCCGGCATCATCGAGATTGTGCGCCACGCACAGGGCTCAACGCCGCCGGTACAGCGCCTTGCCGATCGGGTTGCCGGAATTTTCGTGCCGGCGATCATGGTCATCGCGCTGCTGACATTCGCCGGCTGGGTGCTGCTCGCGCATCGCAGCGTCGCGGACGCGATCGTCACCGCCGTTGCCGTGCTGATCGTTGCGTGCCCGTGCGCACTGGGCCTTGCAACGCCCACCGCGATAATCGCCGGTGTCGGCGTTGCCGCGCGCCGCGGCGTGCTCTTCAAGGATTCGAGCACGCTGGAGCGCACAGCTCGCATTACCACCGTGATCTTCGATAAGACCGGTACGCTCACGCGTGGAACGCCTATTGTCGTTGCGAGCAGCAGCGATGAGGCGCTCGCACTTGCCGCGGCGGTTGAATCGCCGTCGACGCATCCGCTCGCTCGCGCTATTGTCGACGCCGCTCGCGAGCGTTCGCTGACGTTCGCCGCGGCGCGCGACGTCACGGCGATCGCCGGCAGCGGCATTCGCGGCCGCGTCGACGCGCACGAAGTGCGCATCCACGCCGCCAGCGATGGCAACGGCAGCGGTGCGACGCGCGTCGAGGTTGTGCGCGACGGCACGGCGATCGGCTCGATCGATCTGCGTGACGAGGTTCGGACCGAAGCGATTGCGGCCGTGCAGCGTCTGCGCAAACTCGGCGTACGTACCGCGCTGGTCAGCGGCGACGCCGATGGCCCGGTACGCGAAGCCGCTGACGCCGCCGGCATCGCGCAGTTCTACGCGCGCGTTGCGCCGGAAGGGAAGGCCGGCATCGTCCGTGACTTCCAAGCGGCGGGCGAGCGCGTAGCCTTTGCCGGTGACGGCATCAACGATGCGCCTGCGTTGGCTGTGGCCGACGTTGGCTTCGCGATGGGAACGGGAACCGGCGTCGCGCTGCAAACGGCGGGTGCAGCATTGCTGACCAGCGATCCGCGTGCCGTCGCCGACGCGATCGCTCTCGCTCGCGCAACGCGGCGCACGATAACGCAGAACCTCTTCTGGGCGTTCGCCTACAACGCTGTGCTCGTGCCACTCGCGGCGTTCGGCATCGTGCAACCGACGCTCGCGGCGGCCGCGATGGGCCTCTCGAGTCTCTTCGTGGTGGGAAATTCGCTACGTTTGAGCCGCACGGGCGGCACGACTCGTGCGACGATCGGCCAGCGAGAGCAACACTAACCCGGCCGCAATGAGGATCATCCCGGTCGCTGAGAGCCGGGTGGGCACTTCACCGAGCTGGAACCACGCGGCGAGTGCGCCGACCACCGGATTGGCGAGCGTGCCCATCCCCGCATCGCGTGCCGGTAACACGTCAACGACGAACGTCCAGAGTGAGTACGCGAGCGCCGTCGCAAAGACGATGTTGTACGCGATAGCGAAAATGTACGGCATCGTCCACACGGTAGGATGTGACGGCACGGCGATTGCTACGGCGCTGAGCACCAAACCGCCGAAGAGCATCTGCCACATCGTCAGTCCAAAGAGATCGACCGGTTGCGCCTGCTGCAAACGCTTGGTCAAGATAATGCCGATCGCCCACGCAAGGCCGGCGCTCACGGCCAGAAAATCCGCCGGCCCCACCGATCGCAGCGGACCGATCATGCAGGCGATCCCGGCGAGCGCGACGAGCATCGCTAACGCTTGCAGCGGACCGACGCGCTCGCCGAGAAACGGCCACGCGAGCAAACTCACCCACAACGGCATTGTGTACGCAAGTATCGCAACTTGCCCCGCACCACCGCTCACCACCGCCCACGTTATCAGGCCAACGAAACACGCGGTTTGAAACAGGCCAATCCAAAAGAATGCGATCGGAAACTGCGGTCGCAGCGGTCTGCGCAGGGCCAGTGCGGTCAGCACGAGCGCGACGCCGCCCCCCAGGGTGCGCCATGCAGCAAAGGTGAAGGGTGACGCGTCGTGCACCGCGACCTTCGTCACGACCCAGTTGTACCCCCAAACCAGCGCCAAAACCGCCAGCGCGACCAGCGCGAGCGTGCGTCGATCAGCGCGAACCGGCACGTTGTAACCGGTCCATAATGGCGACACCGACGCCCTCCATCGGGAGCCGTTCCGCATCGATGCGCGCGGCACCCGATGCATCGAGTTCGTGCAGATATTCAAAAAGATGCGCGGCCGCTTCCCGCAGGTCGCCTGCGGGACTGAGCACGCGCAGGTCGCGATAGCCGGTCACCGGCGTGCGAAAGGCAAGCAGCGCCGCGTCGTCGCGTTCGCTTTCCGGTACGCGCGCAGGATCAGTCACGATGCGAACCGGCGTGTGCGGAGCGTAGTGCTGTGACAAGCGACCCGGTGCGAGCGGCCGCGCTTCATCGGAGAGTTCACGCGCCAACGGACCGATCGAGGCTTCGATCGCTTCCACCGGAATCGCACCGTGCCGCAGCAATGCGGGCCGCGGCTCGAGCATCACGATCGTCGATTCGAGGCCGTGTTCGGTTGGGCCGCCGTCGATGATGCAATCGACGCGATCGCGGAGCATTGCCTCGACGTGTGCGGCCTGCGTTGGACTCAGATAACCAAATGGATTGGCGCTCGGCGCCGCAATCGGCGTCGCGGCGCGCTCGATCAGCGCGCGCGCGTTCGGATGCCCCGGCATCCGAACGGCTACCGTTGGTAGCCCCGCGGTCACGAGATCCGGAACTTCGGCGCGCTTCTTCAACACGATCGTCAGCGGACCGGGCCAAAACGCGCGCATCAGCGTGCGCGCGGCCGCGGGAATGTCTTCGGCAACGCGCTCGAGCATCGCCTCGTCGGTGACGTGCACGATCAGCGGATCGAACGCGGGACGCGCTTTGATCTCAAAGATGCGCGCAACCGCGCGCGCATCAAATGCATCCGCGCCGAGACCATAGACCGTTTCGGTCGGAAACGCAACGACCCCGCCGCTACGCAAAAGCGCGGCGGCGCGGTCGAGGTTGTCCGATGTCGCCGGGACGACGGGCACGCAGCTTAGTGCGATTGTCGCCGCGTGACGGAGAGAATCTCGACTTGGAGGTACGACCCTGCCGACACGTTGACGTCTTGACGATTGTTCTTGGCGAGCAGAAACCCGCCCGCAGCACCGACGGCGCCTCCGGCGCTTCCGCCGAAAAGCGTCTTGCCGATCGCGTTTCCGACCAGCATGCCGGCGAGCGCGCCGCCGGCTTCTTTTGCCGCGTTGTTCTTCGTCTGGACGCTCACGTTCGTGACGCGGCTATCAATCGTGTAGCGCGCGCCGTTGCCATTTACCAACTCGGTGAAGTGAAAACGAATCTTACCTGGCGTTCCCTGCCCGGCCTTTTGGACCGAGGACACGATGCCATAGAGTGTTCCGTTGCGTACCGATCCGCTGCCGTCGTCGTTCCTAACATTCGAAACCGTGACGGACTGGCCGGCATAGGCGTGGTTGCTGGAAAAGTTGCCGTCGATGGTTCCGTCGAGCAGCGTACCTTGCGTCAACGCTGCGTTGGCACCAATCGCGGTTACGAACAACAGAGCGATCAGCGTGGTGATCGTGATGCGAAGTCGCATGCCACGTCCTCCTGTGGAGCAATTAAAAAGGGCCCGTTCTTGTTCGGACCCTTTACCCAGGAATCAGATGGATGCCTACTGGATCACGTAGAGCGGGACTTTGCCCTTGACCAGTGAGACCTTGATGGTGTCGTTCGCCTTCACTTTGCTAAAGTCGACGCCTTGCGCGATCAGCGTCGTTTCGACGCCGTTTTGCATCATGACGAGCAGGTGCTGCGCATCCTGAACCTTTTCGACTTTGCACACGTACGTGCCGTCGGGAACGAGCGACGGGTCAACGAGCGCAGCCGAAGCCGCGATCGGGAGCAGGGCGACCAGCGCAAAAAGCGCCGTACTTATAATTGAGCGCACGAGAGTCCTCCGAAAGTTTCTACGCCCGCCAGCATGGCGGGCCCCGCCTCCGCAAGCATACGACAGAAGGGGCAGCCCGGCACGCCTGGGCTGCCATTCTTTACAATGTGGCGCCTTCGGGACCGGGACCTCGCGACAGCGGCTATTGGACCGCCAGCACCGGTACTTTGCCCCGCACGATCGAGACTTTGACCGTGTCGTTTGGCTTGCACTTGCTGAAATCGGCGCTGCCCTGAGCGACGAGCACGGTTTCGACGCCGTTCTGCATCATCACCAGCGCGTGCTGCGCGTCTTCAACCTTCTCGAGCTTGACCGTATAGGTGCCATCCGGCAAGAGCGATGCATCGACAACGGCAGCCGGTGCGATCGACGGAATCAGCGCGGCGAGCATAAGGGCGGCGATGGGGATTAAGCGCATTCGATAGTCTCCAAAATATTGTGTCGAACGCTAATATATCGTCGCGCATTCGTGGGCGATGCGACAAAAGAGACACTAGCCTCGTCCGGGAGCAGATTCTTTACAAAGTGACTATCGACACGTCGCCCTGCTCGGTCAGCATGAAGACCAGCGGGCCGGTGGCCGCGTTGCGCAGCGGGTTGCTGACGTGCCCCGAACCGCTGGTGACGTCGTAGTGCGCTTTGAATCCAGCCGGAACGGATAGGTGGAGGTTCCCATTTGACGCTTCCAGGCGAATCAGGCTGCCACGCCACGCAGGTGCGAGCGTCGCATTCACGTTCCCCGTGTCGGCCGTGAGCGTGAGCGACGTGTGCGCATTCGTGACGGAGATATTGCCCGCCGCCGCGTAGGCCGTCAACTGCGTTGCACTGTCGTCGACCACGATGTCGCCTTCCGCATCATAGAGCTGCATCGAGGCCGGTACGTTGTCAACGTGAATGCGTCCGGAGGTTTGACGCAAGTCGAGGTGCATGCGGGCGGGATATTGTAACTGCAATTCATAGCCGCTTGCACCGACGAACGGCAGAATGTTTTGGCTCGGCCCGGTGATCGATACGTTCATGCGCGAACCAGAACGCGAAGTATTCAACGTCATCGGTGGTGTCGACGGGCCGCTGTCCACGACGTGAAATTTTATGGTCGTCAGTCCCGCAACCGGGGTGACGTGGATCGACCCGCTCACGTTGAGGCGCAGCGCCGTTGCCGATCCCACCGTAAGTTCGCGATCGGACACTTGTGCAAACGCGCGCAGAGCGATTGCAAACACCAACGCGCCGAAGAGCGCCGCGGTCAGGAGTCGCTTCATCACTCTGCGTTTCAGCGCTTTCACTGGAGATTCCCCGCAACCGCCGACTGGTGCCGCGCTACGAGCAAGCTTGCAAGTTCCTCGGCTTGCGCGCGAATCTCCGGCATCGCCGTCGTTTCGATCAATGTACCATAACGGACCGGACCGATTGCGAAAACCGCAAGCGAATCGATGCCGTTGCCGTCGCGCAGCGCGCCGCTGGGAGCGACGTCGACGCCGATACCGGTTTGCAACGGGTGCATCAGTCCCTGCGCGAGCAGGTTGCCGATCAGCGGATTCTCCACTTTTCGAAAGTCGTGCGCGGGTCCGCTGCAGTTGATGACGCGACCGACTTCGAGTTCGAGCGTGCGCTCGTTGCCGCGCAATCGGATGGGCACGCGCAAGCCGCGATCCGTTTGCGTAAAGGTCCCGGTACGTCCGGCCAACATGCGCAACCCGCCGGACGAAATCTCGTTGGCGATCGTCTTCGCAACCTCGGGCGCCATCCGGTGCCGGTGCACATTCCAATACGGCATGACGTGGCGTACAAAACGGCGCTGGTCGTTCACCGAGAGCGCCTGCCACAATACATTCGTACGCGGGCGCAGGCTATCGAGCGCCGCGCGCCACGCCCGGGGGCGGGTGGCAACCGCGCGAAACGCATCGAGCAGGTCGTGCATCGAGGTAGCGTCCGGATTTGCGTCCGGCGGCGCATCGAAGAGCCGGTGTTCGTGTGGAAGCAGGCCGCGCCGCGAAACCATCCAGATCGTGCCGCGGTGCCCGTTGCCGCGCAACCCGATCACCGCGTCCACAGCGGTCAACCCGGTCCCGAGCAGCAGCACGCCTTCCTCCGGGTCGGACGCCATCAGCGCACGTTCGTCCCATGCCGAGTCGAAGAAACGGTCTCCAGAAACAATATCGGCGGTGGCACGGAACCATGGTGCGGGGCTGGCGTTTCCGGTTGCAAGCACGAGCACATCACCCTGAAGAACGCGCCCGTCTTCGCATATCGCACGCACGCCGGAGCCGTCTACGGTAGCAGCCAGAATCCTCGACCGTTCGTAGGTAAAACGATCGCCGGCAAATGCACGCGCGTCGCGCACGATTGCTTCGAGATAATCGCCGTACACCGGTCGCGGGACGAAGGACGCCGCGCCGTACCGATCACCGAAACGCTCGCGTAAGAAGGCGACGAAATGTTCGGGTTCCTCGGCGAACGCCGACATGCGACCGGCGGGCACGTTGAGCAGATGTTCGTGATGCGACGTCGAGTACGCCATCCCCCGGCCGAGATGCTCGCGCGGGTCGACGACGATCGCGCGCGCCTCGGAGCTCTTGCGGACCAGGCGTGTTGCCAGCAGCGCGCCGCTCGCGCCGCCCCCGGCGACGATTGCAGTGAAGCTAGGCATCGTAACGGAGGTCAACGCGGCGCGCCGACCACCAGCCGTCACCATCGTCCGCAAAGGACTGCGCGCACTTGAGATCGCCACCGTAGACGTGCAATGAATGCGCGACGGTCTCGCCCGCATTGCCGAAGTCATGGTACTCGAGTGGCGGAATCAGGACGCCCACAGTGCCTCGACCCGAAACCCGGTGCCTGCCACGCTCGAAACGGTAGCGTCCATCGGCACCGCGGTCAATAAAACGGAACAACGTTTCGCTCATCTGTCCGTCGACGATGATTTCCGCGCCCCACAGGCCGGCATGATCGTGCAACGGGCTGCCTTGGCCAGGCGCCCAGCTCATCCCAACGACGATAAACCGGTCATCCGGATCGTGCCAGATCAACTTGCGCGAATAGCGCTCAGCACCGGCCGGTGCAAATAACTCGGGGATGAACGCGCCTTGCTCGCAAAGCTGAGCGAGCACGCCCGCGAGTGAGGTTACCCGGTCGTCCCGGACCGCCCGCGCAATCGGGGCAATCAGATCCGTCAAGGCAGCATCCGTACCGAGCGTTTTCATGACCATTAAGATATCGGCACGACGCCGAAGGCTACCTAGGAGGCCAGCTCTGATGCGGTCAGGCCCATCAGATCGGCGATGAGCTTGCGATCGGCTAGGAGCGTCGACGCTTCGCCGTGGTAGACGATCCGGCCGGCGTCCATCACATAGGCCCGGTCGGCAATCTTGAGCGCCAACAACGCGTTCTGCTCGACCAGAACGATAGCGACCCCGCGCGCTTTGAGCTCGACCAGAATCCGGTACACTTCCTCGACAATGAGCGGGGCGAGCCCCTGCGAGGGCTCGTCGACCAGCATCAGATCGGGATTCGAAACCAGTGCGCGCCCGATTGCGAGCATCTCTTGCTCGCCGCCCGAGAGCCGCCCGGCTTTGCGCGCGGCAAGCTCCTTGAGTTTGGGCAGATGCTCGAGCACGCGCGCGATCGACCACTCGCCCTTGCGCCCGTTCTCGGCAAGCTGCAGGTTTTCGAGCACCGTGAGCTGCGGAAACATACGCCGTCCTTCGGGTACGTAGCCAACGCCCATACGTGCGACACGGTAACACGATCTGCCGGCTATCGCGGCGCCGTCGAACTCGATCGAGCCGGTTCGCGGCCGCGTGAGTCCCAAAATGCTTCGTAGCGTCGTCGACTTGCCGGCGCCGTTGAGCCCCAATAGCGCGACGAGTTCGCCTTTGTTCACTTTCAGCGAGACATCGTGCAAAATGTGGCTCTTGCCGTAGTACGTATTGAGACCTTCGACGGATAGAAATGCGTCAGACATGTTCGATCACTTCTCTTCCGATGTAGGCTTCTTTCACGGCGTCGTTGTTGCTTATCTCCGCCGGCGTGCCCTTGGCCAACGTCTTCCCGCGATCGAGTACCGTGATTTGCTGCGCCAGCGAGAGTACGACGCGCATGTTGTGTTCGACGAAGAGGACGGTGAGCCCAAGTTCGCTGTGCAACTTGCGAATCACCTCGACGACGCGCGTGGTTTCCGCGTGTGCGAGTCCGGCCATCGGTTCATCGAGCATCACCAGAGACGGATCGGTCGAGAGGCTCATTGCGATCTCGCACAGTCGCTGGCTGCCGTGCGCGAGTTCGGCGACCGGCCGGTGCGCGGACGTCTTGAGATTGACGAAATCAAGCAGACGCTCGATTTTCGCCTCGACCTCTGCCCGCTTGCTCGCACTCATCGGCCGCAGACGAAACTCCATTTTCTCCGCGCTCTGCACGCCAATCAAGAGGTTGTCCCACACCGTGAGGTTCGGGAAGATGCTCGACGTTTGGAACGTACGCCCCATGCCCATCACAATGCGCCGGTACCCGGGCGCGCGCGTGATATCGACGCCGTTGAACGACACGGTGCCTTCTTCGGGGATGTAGAAGCCCGAGAGCGCGTTGAAGAGCGTCGACTTTCCAGCGCCGTTCGGTCCGATGATCGCTTGAATCGATCCGCGCGGGACTTCTAGCGAAACGTCCTCGACCGCGCGCACGCCGCCAAACCGTTTGCTTACGTTTTTGGCTTCGAGAATAATCTCGCTCATGACGACGCCTCCTTCGCGCCGCGCTTCTCGATCCAGTCCAGAAACGTTCCGAGGATTCCCTTCGGAAACCCGAGCACGCAGACGACGAAGAGCGCGCCCAGCGGGATTTGCCACCACG
>DATHMY010000031.1:0-10987 GCA_035486535.1 Candidatus Acidiferrum sp. | reverse complement strand
GTCTTGCGCCCGAGATGCTCGAGAAACTCCTGCGGTACAAACTTGTTCGACGCGCTCGAGTAGAGTTCGACCAGCGCGGTATCGTCGGGCTTGGAGGCGCGCAAGCGAATGGTAAATTCGCGCAGGTTCTTGCGTTGCAAGCACAGCTCGATGCGGCGCGTCAGGATCAGCGCGTTCGTTGCATCGAACGGCGTCGAGACGTAGTCCTCGGCACCGCGCTGCAGACAGGCCTGCACGCGATCGTTAGCGGTCACGGGCGCCGTGACGATCACCGGAACGCGCGAGGTTTTGCCGTTCGCCGGTTGTGCGGCCCGCAGCACGTTGAACACATCGTTGCTCGGAGCAATCAAGTCCAGCAACACTAAGTCAATGCTTCGAGACGCGATCGCCTCGAGGGCCTCCGCGACGCCGGCTACGACGATCTGCGGATGCCCGGCCCCGCGCAAGAGCGCTTCAAGGGTCTGGTTCTCCGCCGCGTTTCCGCCAACACGAAGTATGCGTGACGATTGCAACCGTACACCTCCGGGGTGTAGGTTCACCGTCCACGAAGAAGGATTCCCTCGTCCTTTTGGCCGGGGGCCAATATACCAGAAGCTTGCTTACAGGAGCTTTACAATTCCAAATGATCGACCGGCCACCAGGCGAACGCTCCTTGCGCCCCTGACGGCGCTTCTGGTGGCAATCGTTTTGATCGGGCTCCCGCTCGCTACTTGGCTGGGCCTGCGCGACATCACCAACGATAGCCTCGAACACCAAGCCACCAACCTGTCGATGGTTATCACCGACATCCGCACCTTTTATGCCAAAGATGTCGTCGATCGCGTGCTCGCCGCCAATGGACACGCCTTCGTGACCGCCCACTATCTCGAGCATCCCGGCGGCATTCCGATTCCGGCCAAGTTTTCACTTGAGCTGGGTCACGTCATCGGCAACGATCAGGCCACTTATCGTTATCGCTTCATTTCGCACTACCCGTTTCGCGGCACACCTGCCCATCCGTTCAACGCCTTCGAAGATGCGGCGCTTACGTCACTTGAGCGCAATCCGCATCAAGCCCTGAGCAACGTGACCTGGACCGGCATGAATTCTCAGGTCAGCTACGTGACGCCGATCATCATGCAGGCCGGCTGCGTCGCCTGCCACAACGCCAGTCCCGACAGTCCGAAGCACGACTGGAAGGTCGGCGACGTGCGCGGCATTCAGGAATTGATCGTCACCGAACCAGTCGGTTACGACATCGGACAATTTCGCTATCTCCTGATCTATTTCGTGTTCATCGCCATCGTCGGGTTTGCCGCGCTCTACGTGCAGCGGCGACAGTCTCGCGCGTTGTCGAACGCCTATGATTCGCTTGCGACCATCTCGAAAAAGATCTCTCGTTACATCTCGCCGCAGATCTACGACGCGATCTTCAGCGGCAAGTCCGATGCGGAACTTGCGACCAAACGCAAGAAGCTCACGATCTTCTTCTCCGATATCAAAGACTTCACATCGACGAGCGAACGGCTGCAACCCGAGCAACTCACCGCGCTGCTCAACGAATATTTCACCGAGATGTCCGCGATCGCCCTCGGCTATGGCGGGACGCTCGACAAGTTTGTCGGCGATGCAATCCTCGTCTTCTTCGGTGATCCGGAGACGAGCGGCGAAACCGAAGATGCCATCGCCTGCGTCTTCATGGGGCTCGCCATGCAGGCGCGCTTGATCGAGCTCAACGCGCGCTGGCGCGCACAAGGCATCGAGCATCCCTTCCAAGTCCGCATGGGAATCAACACCGGCTACTGCAATGTCGGCAACTTCGGCTCTTCACAGCGCATGGACTACACGATCATCGGCGCCGAGGCGAACCTCGCGGCGCGCCTGGAGTCGATCGCGGAGCCCGGCACGCTCGTCGTCAGTTACGAAACCTACGCGCTGGTGCGCGGCACCGTTCGCGCTCACGCGCTGCCGCCGATCCGGGTAAAAGGGATCTCGCGTGACGTCGTCCCGTATATGATCGACGGCTACATCGACGGCCCCGAAGGTCCAACGGTCTTCAGCGAGCACGGGAACGGGATCGAATTTTACCTCGATGTGCATGCGGTCGCCGACCCGCAGAGCGCGCGCACGATATTGGAGGATGCGCTTCGCGCCTTAGATGAACGCCATCCGCGTTAGCCCGCAAGTGCACGCGGCGCTCGAAGAGCGCAGGCCGGTCGTAGCGCTCGAATCGACGATCCTGGCGCACGGGATGCCGTACCCGCGCAATCTCGAAACCGCGCTAGCGGTTGAAGACGAGGTGCGTGCCGGCGGCGCCGTGCCGGCAACGATTGCGGTGCTCGAGGGAACGATTCGCATCGGTCTCGACGAGCGCGAACTCGAACGCGTCGCGACATCTCCGCAGATGCTCAAGCTCAGTCGAGCCGATTTGGCGTATGCGATCGCCGAGCGGCGCGACGGCGCGACCACCGTTGCAGCCACGATGCTCTGCGCGCACCGCGCGGGCATTGCCGTCTTCGCAACCGGCGGCATCGGCGGCGTGCACCGCGGCGTCGCGAGCTCGCTGGATATTTCGGCGGATCTGAGCGAGCTCGCGCGCACGCCGGTGCTGGTCGTGTGCGCGGGGGCTAAAGCTATCCTCGACATTCCCAAAACGCTCGAGGTGCTCGAGACGCTCGGTGTGCCGACGGCGGTGTATCGAAGCGATGAATTTCCGGCGTTTTGGAGCCGCGGGAGCGGCCTCCCGGCGCCGCTTCGCTGCGACGACCCGGCGGCGATCGCCGCGATCTTCCGAACCGCGCGTCAGCTTGAGACCGGAAACGGAATGCTGGTGGCAAACCCCATCGATCCGGCGCTCGAGATTCCGCACGACACCATAGCAGAGATCATCGAGCGCGCCGTCACGGAAGCGGCGCGGCAACAGATCGGCGGCAAGGCGCTCACGCCATGGTTGCTCGATCGCGTCTTTACGTTAACGCAGGGACGTAGCCTCGAAGCGAATATTGGACTCGTCCGCAGCAATGCTCGATTGGCGGCTGAGATCGCGAGCCAACTCCTATTAGTTGGGTAGCGGCGGTTCAGGCGCGTCGCTAAGATGCTGCGCGTACTGCCGCGCATCGAAGTACCAGTCCGGAAGTGACGCCGGGAAAACCAGGTCTTTGAAGTCGTAGTCGACTG
Organism: Candidatus Acidiferrum sp.; assembly: GCA_035486535.1. Taxonomy (GTDB): domain Bacteria; phylum Vulcanimicrobiota; class Vulcanimicrobiia; order Vulcanimicrobiales; family Vulcanimicrobiaceae; genus Aquilonibacter. Next base: position 7,831 of record DATHMY010000031.1, on the reverse strand, counting down.
TTTGCCCGTCCCCATCGTAGCTTCCGTAAACAACGCCGTGAATGTGCGTGATGACCGGAATGCCTTCGTACATCGAAAACTCGATGGTGAAGAGCACGGGGTAGGGATCGTGTCCCGGTTCGAAGAGCTTGTCGGTCGCGACCAGTTTGCGCATCTCGAGCGTTTTGGCGGTGACCCACATTTCGCGCAAACGATTGCGCTCGGGATCGCGCCGCGGAACGAGCGTGAGGTGAAGTTCGTCCCCCTCATGTTGAACGTTGGTGACGCGATAGTCGAACTCGGCGCGCACGCGAACGACGGCGATCACCGGCGGAAGCGAGGCTTCGGGCGTGGGAATGAAACTCGGCGCATACGTGTGCAGCGGCGCGGGCTCGAACACGTCCGCGGTCGGCGGACCCGGATCGGTCGCGGCGTTAAAGATCGGACGATCGAAGGTCATCGGACCGACGTCCCCGAGGTCGCTGATCCGGCGTCGCAGCGCCGCGTGATCGGATGAGCGATACCAGACGTGATCGGTGTAGCTGTTGACGTAGTCGGGATAGCCGTAGTTTGTCTGCTGTTTGCGAACGATCGTGTACGTCTCGAACGGCGGCGGCGGTCGACGCGAGCGGAATTGATCGCGGACTCGCGCCAAGAGGTCGTCCGGCGAAGGGAATGGCGTGACGTCGGCCACCACCGTCGTGGCGGATAAGGCTGCCGGCGCCTTGGCCGAAACCATCAGCGCAGCGCAAAGCACTGCAAGACATGCAAGCAGAATCCCAAGTGGACGTTTCATTCCTATCATGGTATCGGGTGCCGTCTTTGGGATTCCTGGGAAGTCATCCGGGAGCGGCGCCGAAGCGTACTCCTGCTATGAATCGTTTGCGCGCATGTACCCTTGCAACGTTGGCCCTCGCCGGGATGTTCCTTGGCGGCATCGCCCCGGCTCCGGCTGCGACACAGCACGTGGTGCTGGCGGGCGGCTGCTTTTGGGGCATGCAGGCTGTTTTTGAATCCGTTCGCGGCGTGACGCACGTGGTTGCGGGCTTCTCCGGGGGCGCGGCCGATACGGCCCATTACGACATGGTCTCGACCGGCACGACGGGACACGCCGAGTCGGTTGACGTCACCTTCGATCCGTCGAAAGTGAGTTTCGAGCAGTTGCTCGACGTCTATTTCTTGGTCGCGCACGATCCGACCGAACTCAATCGGCAAGGTCCCGATGACGGCTCACAGTACCGCTCCGAGATCTACTACACCTCGGCGGAACAGCGCGATCAAGCACTTGCGTATATTGCCTCACTTGGCAAACGTCACGTCTATGCCGACCCGATTGTGACCAAGGTGGCGCCGCTCAACGGCTTCTATGCCGCCGAGGCCTACCATCAAGACTACTTGGTTCACAATTCCGATAATCCGTACATCGTCTACAACGATTTGCCGAAGCTTCGCGCGTTGCGCGAAAAGTATCCGGCGCTCGTCAACGAAACGGCCGCGCCGATGCGCGTCGTCGCGAAGAACTAAACATTACCTCGGGGCGAGACGAATTGCGCCGTCTAGCCGGATCGTCTCGCCGTTGAGCATCTGATTCTCGAAGATGTGATGCGCGAGCGCCGCGTACTCGCGGGGCTGGCCGAGGCGCGCTGGAAATGGCGTCTGCTTTCCCAGTGACTCGCGCGCCGCCTCCGGCAGCCCGGCAAGCATCGGCGTATCGAAAATGCCTGGCGCAATACTGCAGACGCGAATCTGTGCCTGGGCAAATTCGCGCGCGAGCGGCAGCGTCAGCCCGACAACGCCGCCTTTCGAAGCTGCGTATGCGGCCTGCCCGATCTGTCCATCGAATGCCGCGACCGATGCCGTGCACACGATGACGCCGCGATCCTCGTTCGGATCGACGGCACGTTTCATCATCTCTGCCGCGACCAAGCGCACCACGTTGAACGTGCCGATCAAGTTCACGGTGATAACCTTGCTGAAGTGCGCGAGCGGCTGCGGACCGTCTTTGCCGACAGCCCGTTCCGCAGTCGCGATGCCGGCGCAGTTGATCGCGCCATGCAGCGCGCCAAAGTCCTTGAGGGCCAGCGCGATGGCCGCCGATACCTGCGCCTCATCGGTCACGTCGGTTTTGGCAAACCGGACGCGCGCACCGAGCTCACTTGCGAGTTGCGCGCCGTGCTCGCCGATATCGGCAACCACCACGTTGGCGCCGGCGGCGGAAAACTCGCGCACGCACGCGGCACCTAGGCCTGAGCTTCCGCCCGAGACGAGAATCGTTTTTCCGGCAACATCCATGGCGTGTTTCTCCTTCTTATCGTATCGCCGCGAGCGGCAGGTCGTGGTGCTGCGCGAGCGTTTCCCACTCCTGCGCCGATCGGCGCGCAAATGCGGCGCCCATCGACGCGACATCGAGGCGCTCGACACCGAGCATGACTTGCAGACGCTCGGCAAAGTGCGGTTCCAATGCAGCGACGGCGACCCAGCCGTCGCGCGCGCGATAGATATTATAGAGTGGAAGGCCGCCGCCGAGTACGCCGCCATCTCGCGTTAACCCATGCTCGAACGGCTCGGCGAAATCGCGCGCAACTTCGGTAATCGCTACGGTAGCGAAGTCCGGCCGCCCGGTGCGCTCGCGCTGGACGATCAGTGCCAGCGCGACGTTGACGACGCGTTCCGCGGCAGCCATGTCGCCGACCAGCACACGCGGCAACGCCGGCGGCGCAATCATTCCGGCTCGCGCCTGATAGGTCAAATCGTGGCCGGGCCGGTCGTCATTGGGCGGCGGTTCTCCAACGAGCGCCACGCAGCATAGCCGAGGGTAGCGCGGGTGCAACGTCGCCCAATCGAGTTCGCTATTGGCGAGCGATCGCGGACGTATCGAGGTGAGCAGCAGATCGGCGTCGCGTAAGCGCTGGGCGAGAAGCGGCTTGGCTTCGGGCTCTTGCAAATCAAGCTGCAAGATCTCCATGCCCGCGATGATCTGCTCGTACCACGCCGGCGCCGCCGCGGCCAACGGATCGCCGCGCAGCGACTCGATCTTGACGACACTCGCACCAAGCGTGCGCAGTCGCGCTGCAGCCAGCGGTCCGGGGAGATTTGCCGCAACCGCGACGACGCGCAGACCCTCAAGCAAAGCGAAACACACGAGTCCTTCGAGCCTGAACGCGCATTACGAAACCTCCGCGGATCGGCAGCAAAGTAGGTCAAAGGCTTTGAGCGTGAGAACCTGCGAACCTCGTGTCGAAACGCCGCTCGCGGCGCCGTCCATCGGGCGGCTGGCTCCCGCTCTTCGTGCTCTTCATCATCGCCTGCGCGGCCGGTTGGTACCTGCTCCGGCCAATCTCGCATCACGCCGCAACCGCACCGTTGCAGTCGCCGGTTGCGCAAGCCACCGCGACCGAAGCCCCGACCGCTGCTTCCAGCGAATCGCCGCCGCCCTCGCCGTCAGCGAGCGCAACGCCGACGCTTACGCCAAACTCTAGCGGGCCCAAACTCGCGTTGATCGTCGATGATTGCGGTCAGTGGGTCGATATCGAACGCGGATTCATCGCGCTGCCGGTTCCGCTGACGCTGTCGGTGCTTCCACACGTGCACGCGGGAACGGAAATCGCGCAAGCAGCGCACGACGCGGGCAAAGGCGTGATGCTCCACCTGCCGATGGAGACGCTGTCCGGCATGTATCCCGGTCCGGGCGAGGTGAAGACCTCGATGACCGACGCGCAGGTCGCCGCCCAGGTGCAGGACGACCTTGCACAAGTGCCGCTCGCGCAAGGCGTCAACAATCACGAGGGGAGCAAGGCTAGCGCCGATCCGCGCGTGATGCGCGACGTGATGCACGTGCTTGCACAACACGGCGATCTCTTCTTCATTGACTCACGCACCAACGCCGCATCGGTCGGAGCGCAACAAGCCGACGCCGCGGGCATTCCCTCCGCGTCGCGCGACGTCTTCCTCGACAACCGCGAGGATGTCGCTTATACCGAAGGCCAGCTGCGCGAGGCCGCGGCGATTGCGCAGCGTACCGGCAGCGCGATTGCGATCGGCCACCCGCGCGCAACCACGCTCGAGGCGGTGCGTGCGATGATTCCACAATTGCAAGCGCAGGGAATTACATTTGTATTAGCCGGGAGTCTGACCCGCCGGTAAGCCCAGCCAACGTTCCGCCCAGCGCCCAAGTGCGTCGAGTGCTTCTTGCAGTTCCGCTCCAGCGCAGGTTAGTTGATAGATGACCTTCACGGGCGAACCGGGCTCCACGCGGCGTACGATGAGTTCCTCGTGCTCGAGCTCGCGCAGCCGTTCGGTCAGCAAACGATCGGAAATGCCCGGAACTGCGGCAAGCAGTTCGTTGAAACGCCGCGGGCCGCCAAGGAGCACGCGAATGATCGCTCCCGTCCAGCGCCGCCCGATCAGTTCGACTGCGCGATGGAAGCGAGGACAGAGCGCATGCGCCACTTCGTCCGTTTCCGTAGTTACTGCACCGTGCGTTGACATTGACGTTTCCTCGTGCTACCGTTTTGATTACAACTTACCATAAGTATGTTACTAAGACAAGATAAGGACGGAGGACCTTTCACATGGATGCAGCGCTACTCTTCGTTCGCCTCGTCGTCGGCCTAGCCATGGCGGCCCACGCGGCACAAAAGCTTTTTGGGTGGTTCGGAGGCTACGGCCTGGCCGGTACCGGCGGGTTCTTCGAGGGAATCGGCTTTCGACCCGGCCGCGTTTTCGCGTTCTTCGCTGGGCTTGGGGAGCTCGGCGGCGGAGCGCTCATGGTCCTAGGTCTGGGCGGGGCACTTGGACCGGCGTTGATCGTCATGGTGATGCTGGTTGCGATCTTCACGGTGCATATCAGCAAGGGCTTCTTCATGACCAACGGCGGTTGGGAACTCAACGCAGCCTACATTGCTTCCGCGGTCGCGGTGGCCTATGCCGGGAACGGCGCCTATTCGCTCGATCGCGTTTTCGGATTCGACCTGCTCTCATCGCCGCAGGCTGCGACGATCTTAATGATCGCTGCGATCGTGCTCGCGGGGTTGAACCTGCTCGTACGCCGTCCGGCTCCGCAACAAGCCGGCTAAGGCGTGGCTGACGGCGCCGGCGTCGGCATTGCCGTGCTCGGCGAGCGGCTTGTCAGTGTAGCGTTCTGCGCGTTGCCGAAATCGAGATAGTCCGGAATCAGGCTGGTGGGGTCGTACCACACGATTTCGGTAACGCCGCCGAAGTGAATCGTTACGGCGAGATCGCTTGCCGCGGCTTGCGGTGGATGCGTGGCCGGCGCGGCCGTCGTGACCTCGGCCAGAACCGTGCGCGGCGACGTTGAAACCACGTAGGTGCACTGCGTCGCGTGGGTTGCTTGCTCGATTGCCGGTAACATCAGACTCGATGTGAGGATGTTATCTTCCACCAGCGTGCAGGCCGAATCGTCCAGTACGGCATCGCTGCTGTTGCCGTCGATCGCGTAGTGCGCGCTGGTCGGCGAAACGTCGATCGTGAGCGTTTTGCCGTTTTGCGAGGCGACGAACGAGCGCTGGGCGAGATCACCATCAAACTCTTGGTCGGTCTCTACCAGTTGCGCGGCCGCCCCGAATGTCTCGTGGGTACGGACGCCGTCGGCGGAGGGAGCGACCACGATCGTCGAGGTGAACGCCGCGCTGGGTGTTGCGATCTGATACGTGTAGGTCCCGCCGGCCGGCATCGCGACCACGGCCGCGAGCGCGACTGAAACAAGCATCCCCCGAACCATAGCCTGCAACCTCGATGCCGTCAACCGTCGTTTTGCAATCCGTTATGGCGTATAAAACAATCGCGTTCTACGGAGCCGGCATGCTCGGCTCAGGATTCGTCAAATCCCTTCGGCGCCAAGGCTACGACGTGCGCGTCTGGAACCGCACCTTCGAGAAGGCCAAAGCGCTCGAATCGGTCGGCGCCCATGCCTTTGAGGATGCCGCCGAAGCCGCACGTGGGGCAGATATCGTCCACATCTGCGTGCGCGATGAAGCAGCCGTCGACGACGTGCTTGCTCGCGCCTTACCCGGCATTGCAAAAACCGCACCGATCGTCGATCACACCACCGTCAACGTCGAAACGGTTGCGCCGCGCGCCGCGCGCTTGAACGGAGCCGGTTACGCGTTCTTGTACGCACCAGTCTTCATGGGGCCGCCCCAAGCCGAGAACGCGCAAGGGATCATGCTCGCATCGGGCTCGCAGCCCGTCTTCGACGCCGTGCAAGATCATCTCGCCACGATGACCGGCAAGGTGAAGTATCTCGGCGAGCGCGTGGATCTGGCCGGCGTCTATAAGCTCATGGGCAACGCGATGATTCTCGCGGTGATCGGTGGACTTTCCGACACGCTAACTATCGCACGCGCGCAAGGCTTGTCACCGGTCGAAGCCTACGAGCTCTTTTCGTTCTATAGTATCGAAGGTCAGATTACCGGACGCGGGAAGCGAATGGCCGAAGGCGACTTCTCACCGTTTTGGACGCTCGAAATGGCCGAGAAAGATGCGCGGCTCATGCAAGCCGCAGCCAAAGGTGCGCCGCTTCCGGTCATCGATGCGGTTGATGCCGCGATGCGCGAGCGCATGGCGCGCAAACTCGGCGACCGCGATCTCGGTGTACTCGCGGAACGCTAACGCGGCGTTGGCGCAGTCGCCGGTAACGGTGTGCGACGCGGAATCGGCGATCCGCTCCACACCGGGCGCGGCGTCGGCGAGGGGATCGGCGTGAAAATCGTTTGCGGCGGCACCGAAGGTTGCGTCGGATCAAACGGCGTCGGACTGACGAGCGGTACGTATGTTATTTGTACGTCCAATCGGCGCGATGCGTAACGCACGTGCGCGCCCAGCGCCCGCAGCACGTTTGCAATAGGCACGTAGACATCGTCGAGCACGCCCGGTTGACGCGGCTGCAGCCGAATTCGCGCTTCGCGGCCGGCACGGGAAATGACCAGTACGTCGCCCTCATACCAGAGGCGATAGGCAACGGCGGTGACAAACGGCCGTAGCGGCGCATACACACGTCCATCCCGCAAATAGGGCCTGTGGTACGCGGCCACCGGGCGGCCGTTGATGGCGACGGTTACGTGAGCCGCCGGTGGGAAAAACATCACGGCGTAGCGATATACCGCATCCGATGGGACGACTCATCTCCTGCCTGCGCTTGGCAGCCCAGCGATTCTCGAGAGACGGCTGCGCCTTCTTGGCGCAAGCGGTTGCGTTCAACGCGATCTTCTCGCTCTTTCCGCTGGTCGTCCTGATTCTCGCTCTGGCTTCGTATATATTTCCGTTCGCGCAACAGCGCGTCCTGAATTTTCTTGGAACCTTTAGCCCGACACTGCACCAGTTCGTCGCCGCCAATTTGGGCACGTATATCTACGGAAGCGGGATCTCCAGCATCATCGCGCTGATCTTCCTGTTGTGGTCGAGCAAGAATCTTTTCATGGGTCTCGCGTTTGCGCTCGATCGCGCGCTCGGCGTCCCGCAGATGCGCCCGTTCGTAAACAACCTTGCGCTCTCGATCATCATGCTGCCGGTTATGGCCTTGATCCTCATGGTCGCGATGGCGCTCCCAATCGTCATTGCGATCATCTTGGTTCTAGCCGAGGTGCCGGATCGCCAGTACCTCTCGCACATCGGGGCCTACGCGATCTCCCTGACGCTGGTCTTTGTTGTGACGATGGTGTTGTATCGCTTCTTGCCCAACCGGCGTATCTCGTGGTCATTCTCGCTGCCCGGCGCCATTTTGGTCTCGATCTTGTGGCCGCTCGTCCAGTTCGCGTTCACGCAATACACGCTGCACGTCAATTTCACCAAGATTTACGGCGCGCTCTCGGTGCCGCTCGCACTGTTGCTGTGG
>DATHMY010000030.1:0-6488 GCA_035486535.1 Candidatus Acidiferrum sp. | reverse complement strand
GAGCGTCGCACGCGCGAGATGCGCTTTGGTGCTGCCTCGCGTGACCCCGACGATCGTGCCGCGCGCGTACGGATCCCAATACGGCGCGCCAAGCCCCGTGAACGCCGGCACGAAATAGACGCCATCGCTATCCGGCACTTGTGCGGCGAGTTCGCTAACCTCCGCTGACGATGCGATGATGCCAAGTCCGTCGCGCAGCCACTGCACCGCCGATCCGGTCACGAAGACCGAACCTTCCAACGCATATGTCGCAACGCCGCGCTGTGCAGAAAAGCCCACGGTCGAAACCAACCCGCTCGTGCTGCGCACGATCTCGTCACCGGTGTTGAGCATCAGGAACGATCCCGTACCGTAGGTGTTCTTGGCCAAGCCCCTACTGAAGCCGGCCTGCCCGATCAGCGCCGCTTGCTGATCGCCGGCGACACCGGCAATCGGTACCGCCGCGCCGAGAAGGCTAGCATCGACGGTCCCGAAGTCAGCGACGCACGGGCGCGCGTCGGGCAACATCGCGCGCGGGATTCTGAAGATCCCCAACAACTCGTCGTCGTAGTCGAGCGTGCACAGATTAAAGAGCAGCGTGCGCGATGCGTTGGTGTAATCGGTCGCATGGACGGCGCCGCCGGTAAGATTGTAGATCAGCCAGCTATCGACCGTGCCGAAGGCGATCTCACCCCGCTGCGCGCGTTCGCGCAATCCCTCAACGTTCTCGAACAGCCACACGATCTTGGTTGCCGAGAAGTACGGATCGAGCAGCAATCCCGTCTTCTCGCGGATCGCCGCTTCGTGGCCCGCCGCCTTGAGCCGCTCGCAGATCGCCGCGCTGCGCCGGTCTTGCCAGACGATCGCGCGATGCACCGGCCGACCGGTCGCGCGCTCCCACAGCACGGTCGTCTCGCGTTGGTTGGTGATACCGACGGCGGCAAGGTTGCCCGCCGTTATGCCGGCATTTTTCAGCGCACCGCGCGCCGTCGCAAGCTGCGATTTCCAAACATCGTCCGGATCGTGCTCGACCCAGCCCGGCTGCGGGAAGTATTGAGGAAACTCACGCTGATCGACGCCACAGATCGCTCCCTCGCGATCGAACACAATTGCGCGCGAACTCGTCGTGCCCTGATCCAGCGCGAGTATGTATGCCATGTCGAGGCCTTCTCATACGCGAGGCCTGAGTTTCCTGCGAATCGAAATGTATGTATGATGGACTCGGAAGACGTCTCTAGAGCCGGCTAGCTACGCTTCCGCTTCGGTGCGGGCGGCATTTTGTCGCCCTCAGCGCGGGCTTCGCTCAGGCCAATCGCGATCGCTTGTTTGCGGCTCGTGACCTTTTTCCCCGAACGCCCCGACGTCAGCTTCCCGCCTGCAAATTCTTCCATGACCTTGCGGACTTTCTGTGCGGCCTTCTTGCTGTATTTGCGCGTCGACTTCTTCTTCGCGGGCGATTTCTTGGCCGTCGATTTCTTCCGGGTCGTCTTCTTCGCCGTCGACTTCTTGGCGGTCGTCTTCTTTCGCGCGGTTTTCTTGCGTGTAGCCATGCCTAGTAGGTTCCCTCCGTACGAATAAGCTAACACTCCAATTTATGCAACACGTAACGGTGCGCCCTGCGCAGGAACACGACGTCGATCGGCTCGCCGATCTGCTCCAACAGCTGGGCTATTCGGTCGCCGCCGACGCGCTGGCCGCGCGGTTGCGCCACCTCGGCGACCGGCGCGCGGTGTTGGTCGCCCTCACGGACGGCGAGCTGGGCGGATGTGTCAGTGTCAGCGTCAACGAGCATTTCGTCGACGGCTTCGAGGCCACAATCGAAGGCTTCGTCGTCGACGAACGGCTGCGCAGCCGCGGCGTGGGGCGGGAGTTGCTGGCCGCCGCCGAGGGGTGGGCCCGCGATCGCGGCGCGCCTACGCTCATCGTACACTCAAATGTCGTGCGCGAGCGCGCCCATGCGTTCTACGTCAGCAACGGCTATGCGAAAGTGAAGGCGCAGTGTTTCTTCCGCAAACCGCTCTGATCTCCGCACTGCTGGCGGCCGCGCTCCCGTTCGGCCACGGCCTCGGCCGACCGCATCCGACCGAGATTGCGCCCTATCGTTTCGAGAACACCATTCTGCGCCTGCACTTCGATCTCGCTCGCGGCGCGGTCGACGCGCACGAGACCGTCATCGTCCGGCCAAAACACAGCGGTACGCGCAGTTTGCCCTTCGATGCGGTCGGGCTGCAGATCCATACGCTCACCGTCAACGGGCAACCCGCGAGATACACACGCGACGAAACCCGCCAACGAATAGACGTCCAGCTCGCGACGCCGGCGGCGATGAACGCGCGCCTCGTCGTTGACTTCACCTATACGTCGCGCCCACAGCGTGGAATGTATTTCATTCTCCCCGACCATGCCTATCCGGCGATCGCCCCGGAGATTTGGACGCAGGGTGAGCCGACCGACAATCGGCGCTGGTTTCCCACCTGGGACGAACCCAACGAAAAGACGCCGAGCGAACTGATCGTGACCGTGCCGCGCGGTTGGACCGTGGTCGGCAACGGCTACCTCCGCGAGCACACGACCGCGGGGCGCACTGAAACCTGGGACTGGAACGCGCCCCGCCCCAAAGCGCCATACCTCATCGCCTTCGCCGCCGGCCCGCTCGTGCGCAATCATACGACGCTCGGTTCGCTCGATGTCGATTCATACGTGCAGCCGCCGGATGCCGCGTACAACGCGCTGTGTTTCGGCGACACCAAAGACATGGTCGCGTTCTATCAGCACATCACCGGCGTGCCGTTCCCGTGGGACAAAGAAGATCAGATGACCGCCGAGCGCTTCTTCTTCGGCGGCATGGAGGATGCGTCAGCGACGATCCAAACCGCGCTCGCGCTTCATCCGGAAATTGAAGAACCCGAGCAATCATGCGATACCCTCGTCGCGCACGAACTGGTGCAGCAGTGGTTCGGCGACGACGCATCGTTTGTCGATTGGTCAAACGCGTGGCTTGGTGAGGGCTTTGCGACCTACTTCGAAGAGGTTTGGAGCGGCCACCGCTTCGGCGAGGCGCAGTTCGAGTACGAACGCTATCGCGCGCAGCAGACCTACTTCGCCGAAACGCAACGCTACGCCCGACCGATCGTCGATAACGCGTATAGCGACCCGATCGAAGTCTTCGATGCCAGCAGCCACGAGCGTCCCGGCCAAGCGCTGCACATGCTGCGCTCGATATACGGCGACCGCCGCTTCTTCGGGGCGCTGCACGACTACCTGCGCCGCTACCAAGAACGCAATGCCGATACCGCGCAATTCTTCGCTTCGATCGGCGCGTCGCTCGGCACCGACCTGAACTGGTTCGAACGCGAGTGGTTCTACCGCTCCGGTTACCCGCACTATGTCGTAGCTGACCACTATGACGCAGCGACGCGGACCCTAACGCTCGACGTCCAGCAGCACAATGACGACGGCGCTCCCTATCGCATGCCGATCGTCATCGAGGCCGTTGCGAACGGCCACTCGTATCGCACCGAAGCGTGGATCAGCCGCAACGCCCAAACCGTCGCGTTGCACGGGATCCCGTCCCGGCCACAGATGGTCCTCTTCGATCCGAACAACACGATCCTACGCGAGCTGACCTTTCCCAAGCCGGTCGGCGAACTCGCCTATCAGCTCGCGCACGCGCAGCATGTCGGCGATCGCGAGTGGGCGCTGCATCAGCTCGCCGCGCAACACGCGACGCCGCCGGTTGCGCGCGCTGCTCGCTTAGATGCATTTTACGGCATGCGCGCCAATGCCGTGGCGCTCGCCGCCGGGCTCGACGACGCCTCCGCCGTTGACGCGGGCATGCACGATCTCGACAAGCGCGTGCGCATCGCGGCGGCAAATGCTGCATCCAGCCTGACGACCCCCACGCCGGCCGTGTTCACCGATCTCGCAGCTGCTACCGCGGATCCGGACCCGATCGTGGTCGCCGCGGCGCTACAATCATTCGGCGCGCTCCACGCTCCGCACGCCTACGCCATGCTGGTCGCCGCATCGCACCGCCCGTCGTTCCATCAGGCGATCGCGGCCGGCGCACTCCGCGGTCTCGGTGCACTCGGCGACGAGCGCGCATTTGCGCTGCTCGAAGCGCGCACCGTCTACGGGACGCAGGACCAAGAACGCAACGCTGCAATCGCCTCGCTCGCGCAGCTCGCCGTGCGCGTCCATTTTCAAGCGCAAGCGCTTCCGGTGTTACGCGCGATCGCGCTGCACGATCCGCTTCCGGCCTCGCGCGATACAGCGATCAAAGCGCTGGGAGCGATGGGCGACGCCCGAGCGATCCCCGTCCTCGAGCAAGCCTCGCGCGACGATTCGCAGACGATTCTTCGGCTCGACGCACTCGACGCGCTGGCCCGATTACGCTAGCTGGAGGTATCCCGTCGGTTGGGCGCCCGAAGAGCAAGCCTGCGTTTATTCGGCCGCAAATTTGGATATCAGGGAGTGATGAGTGCCGATGCCAACACGATCCGGGTCATCTACGAAATGCGGTATGCCGCGGAGCGCAAGGCGCGCGCGGAGCTAAAGGAGTCGATGAGCCACACGCGCGAGACCGCGGGAGCCCTTTTGGACGCCTCACTCGAGCTCGAGGCGAAAACCCAAGACGCGATCGACCACTGCGCATCCAATAATTGTTCGGATCCGACGCACGCTCACGGAGCAACCGTAACCGACATCAATGCTCGAAAAAGGGCCGGCACGGACTAGATTCGCTGGTCGGTCCCGCTGCCTTCTTCGCTCTTGCTCTTGATCTGCGCGCGGCGCTTTACCAGACGTACCCGCCGCCCGCCATCGTGATACGAAACTTCGTCCATCATCTCGTACATGATCCGGATTCCATAGCCGCGCAACGCGGTCGTCCCGGGCGGCGATGCATCCGCCCGAAAGCCGCTGCGCGCCGCCTGGACCTTATGCCACTCGGCAAAACCGCGACCGCCGTCGGCAATCTCCACGGTCAACGCATCGCCTGAGAATCGGCACGCCAACGTAAAGACGCCCGGGGCGCTTCCGTGCTCGACTGCATTCGCGACGGCCTCACCCACCGCGAATACGACGTCGGCCGTTTCGATTTCGCCGAAGCCGCACGTGGTCGCAAATACCCGGACTGCGTCACGGGCACTGCGAAGCGATTCAGGACTGCTCGAAAAACGAGCGGAGTAGTGCTGTGCGATGCTCTTCTCCCCACGATTTAGCGAGGTCTATCTACCCATGGGAACCCCAGTCGAAACCGGCGCCCTTAGGCTTTAAAAGCGAAATACACGGCGCCGACGATGAACAGATAGCTGATCACGTAGTTCCACTTCGGGACTTGGTCGAATACGAAGAACGCGAAGATCGTAAATACCACCAGCGTAATGACCTCCTGCAGGATCTTGAGCTGGGTCAGGCTGAGTGCCGTATAGCCGATACGGTTGCCGGGCACTTGGAAGCAATATTCAAAGAGCGCGATCCCCCAACTCACGAAAATGGCAATCACCAGCGGGGTCTTGGTCGATTTCAGGTGGCCGTACCACGCGATCGTCATGAACAGGTTCGAACAGGTCAGCAACGCGATGGTCACGATGACGGGATAGCGCGCGATAAGTTGGCTCATACGCCCGCCCTATTCCACCGAGAGAGCGTCTAGACTTCCCACCAGCGCGCGTAGGCTTCCGGCGCGGCGTCATCGGCGAACTGTCGTTTGATCGAGAGCATGTCGGCCAGACTGCGGTCGAAGACGTCGACCACTTCCGGGTCGAATTGCGAACCTTTCCCCGCGCGCACCGTGTCCAGTGCTTGCTCGATCGGCCACGCGTCCTTGTACGGCCGCACCGACGTCAGGGCGTCAAAGACGTCAACGATGCTGCAAAGTTTTCCGCTCAGCGGAATCTCCGAGCCGCGCAGCCCGCGCGGGTAGCCTTGGCCGTCGTAGCGCTCGTGGTGCGTGAGCGCGATCTCGGCCGCGGTTTGCAGCATCGGCGACTTGCTGTTCTTGAGGATCTCGTAACCCGAGGTGGTGTGCTGCTTCATAACCGCCATCTCGCCGGCGTCCAGGCGCCCCGGTTTCATGAGAATCGCATCAGGCGTCGCGACCTTACCGATGTCGTGCATCGGCGCCGCCAGCAGCAACATCTTGCACTCGTCAGCCGGTAGGCCGATCGTCTTGGCTAACGCGGCGCACATGTGCCCGACCCGAATCACGTGCAGGCCGGTCACGTCGTCGCGGAATTCCGCCGTCCGCGTCAGCCGCGCAATCGTTTCGATTTCGCGTTCCACAATGATCGACGTAGCACGGTCGACCTCGTGGCGCAGCCATTCGGCACGATCCGCCAGGCTACGCCGCGCCCCGGCAACTTCGAGCAGGTTGCGAACCCGCGCCGTGAATTCGACGTGATCGATCGGCTTGGTCAAGAAGTCGTTGGCGCCGGCAGCCAGCGCGCGATGGCGCACGTCGCGTTCTGCATCGCCCGTGATCATCACCAGCAAGGAGTGCTTCGCAT
>DATHMY010000029.1:0-6620 GCA_035486535.1 Candidatus Acidiferrum sp. | reverse complement strand
GGCAGGAGCCACAATACGCATACCTTCGAGGCAACGAGCAATTTCTACCGCTCGGTTCTCGCTCCCGAGCACCACCGGAACGACCGGCGACGGACCGTCGTGGGCCGCAAAGCCGAGCGCGCGCAGCCCCTCACGCAAGCGCGCGGCGTTCTCGTGAAGGCGTCCGCGCGCCTCGTCGCCGTCGCGGATGAGCACGAGAGCCACGCGCGCGGCAAGTGCAATCGCCGGTGGGAGCGCGGTATCGAAGATGAAGGTGCGTGCCTCGTTCACCAGCAGGTCGATCAGGATGGCCGGCCCCGCAATGAACCCTCCGAGCGCGCCGAACGCCTTCGAGAGCGTGCCGAGGATCACGATGCGTGGATCGTCGAGCGCGCGAGCACGGCCCGCGCCGCGTTCCCCGGTCACACCGAGCGCGTGCGCCTCGTCGATAAGCAGGACGTCGCCGTCGCCCATTTGCTCGAGCATAGCTTCGAGATCGATTGCGTCACCATCCATCCCGAAGATCGACTCGGTGATGATCAGCGCGTTACCGCGACGCTGGGTGCGAAACGGGAATGCGGCGTGATCGTAGATGAAGCGCTCGACCCTGGTTCCCCGAATGCCGTCGATCAGCGATGCGTGGTTGAGGCGATCCGAGTAGATATAGTCGACCGTCCGCGAAAGCACCGCGATTGCACCGAGCGCCGCGAGATAACCGGATGAAAAGAGCAGCACTTGCTCGCGGCCCAGCCATGCCGCTAGCTCTTCTTCTAATAACGACTGCTCGCGATATGCGCCGCCGAGCAGGCGCGCGCCGCCGGCACCGACGCGGCCGGCGCGATGAAAGGCTTCAACGACTTGCGGATGCCTGGCCAACCCTAGGTAGTCGTTGGAAGAGAAGTCGAGTTCGCCTACGACGCCGTGCGTGCGCACTTCGCGATAACGGCCCTGTGCGCGAATCGCCGAGAGCAACACCGACGCCCGGTCGAGATAGGTCAACGCGTGCGCTCCAGCGCCGCGGAAAAGGCGTCGAAGAAGTCGTGGATGACGGCGTCGCTCGACGAAAGCGGTGGCACGAGTTGAACGGTAGCGCCAATCGGTCGTGTGAAGTGCCCGAGCTCGTACAACACGTCCGCCATCGGCCAAGCGCGCTGCGCTTCATGCAGTTCGATGCCGATCATCGTGCCTGCTTGGCGAGTTTCACGAACGTCCGGATGGTCGCGTAAGGTCTCGAGTCGCTCAGCCGCGATGCGCTCGATACTTCCGGCGCGCTCGAATGTGCCCTCGAGCGCAAAGAGTTCGAGCGAGGCCAGGGCAGCAGCGCATGCGATCGGGTTCCCGGCGTATGAATGACCGTGGAAGAACTGCTTGCGCTCCTCCGGGGAGCCCAGAAAGGCGTGATAGATGCGCTCGCGAGCGAGCACGGCTGAGAGCGCGAGCACGCCGCCTGAAATGCCCTTCCCCAAACAGATCAGATCAGGACGAAGCCCGAGCTGCTCGAAGGCAAACATGGTGCCGGTGCGCCCGAACCCGGTCGCAATTTCGTCGACGATCACCAGCGGCGTGCACGTGCGCAATGGCAGGTAACGATCGGGCGGTACTAACCGCATGCCGGCCGCAGCCTGCACGATCGGTTCGACAATGACCGCCGCGACGTCGGGGGCTTCCAGGTCGTCGACACATTCGTACGTCCGCGTTTCAAACGTTACCGCACCGTAGCGCGATTTGAAGACGGCGATATCCGAGAGGCTCATTGCGCCTGCGGTATCGCCATGATACGCATCGACCAAGCGTAGGAAGCGCGTGCGTTGCGGCTCGCCGGCATGCTGCCAGTAGTGGAGCGCCATCTTGATAGCCGCCTCGACCGCGCTTGCACCGTCGCCGGCAAAAAACGCATAGTCGGTTTCGGCGAGTTCACACAGCGCGTGCGCGAGGGCTTCGGCCGGCAAGTTCGTGGCACCCAGCGTCGTCGCATGATCGAGCGTCGCCGCCTGCAGGGCGATCGCATCGACGATGGCCGGATGCGAGTGCCCGTGAATTATCGTCCAAATCGAACTCACGGCGTCGAATACCCGCCGCCCTCGCGCATCGTGAAGGCTCGTGCCGTCACCGCGGACGAACGTTCGCGTGCTCGCGTCGAAGGACTGCATCTGAGTGAACGGAAGCCAGAGGTGGGACACCGCTTGAATCATGGACTGCACGAGTTTCGCGTGGACGCACCAGTAATCATCGTTGGCGGAGGCCCCGTCGGGCTTTCGCTTGCATTGGGTCTTGCGCGCTACGGGTCCCGATCGATCATCCTCGAGCGCAATAATGCACCGGTGCGAGAGTCGCGCGCCGCGGTCATCTGGCCACGAACGCAGGAGATCCTGCGCGATTGGGGGGCGTATGAGCCGCTGCGCGAGGCAGGACGATTCGCTCGGGTGTTGCGTGGCGTCAACGCGCGTACGCAGGCGACATTTGTCACCATCGATTTCTCGGCTATCGACGACGTATTCGACGACCCGGGCGCGCTGATGTTGCCGCAAAGCCATACCGAGCGGATTCTGCGCGAGCTCGTGGCGAGCACGCCGCTATGCACGCTGCGAACCGGCATCGCGGTCACCGGTCTCACGCAAGACCGTGACGGTGTCGACGTCTTCTTCGACGGCACGTCGGGACCGGAGCGTTTGCGCGCGCGTTTTGTCGTTGGAGCCGATGGTGCACACGGGGTCGTACGCCAAGCCATCGGCCTGACGCTCCAAGGCATGACGTACGACACGCGCGTGGTGCTCAGCGATGAGACGGTCAACGCCGAGATTCCGCCCGATGTTACGGCGCGCGTGCGCTTCGATCTGCCGGGCCTGCGTGGCGCCATTCGTTTCGGCGACCGATCCTGGCGCGTGATGGCGTCGGTACCAAAAGAGCTCAGCGACGAAGATGCGCTCGCGCCGCTCGCGCATCGCCAGCGCTTGCGCGACCTCTTTGGCGACGTTCCGTATGAGACGCAGTGGAGCAGCTTGTTCAGGATCCATCGTCGCCACGCCCAGCGATTCGTCGTCGGCCGGGTGATGCTGGCGGGCGACGCCGCGCACCTCAACAGCCCCGCCGGGGGACAAGGTATGAACGCCGGAATTCAAGATGCCGCCAACCTCGCGTGGAAGCTCGCGCTCGCGGTCCGCAGTCAGCACTGCGCTGACGCATTGATGGAGAGTTACGACCGCGAGCGGCGCGAGATCATTACGGATACCGTGGAACGCGTAACCGATCGCATCACCCGTTTCGGAATCACTTTTCCGATGCGTGCCCGGCAATTTGCGATCCGTACGTTTGCCCGCGCAGTTCGCGGCCGGGGCATGCAACGCAAGTTATGCCGCGGAATCGGGATGCTCAGCGGGCGGTACGGCAATTCACCGATCATCGACACGCGTCACCCACTCGCCGGACGCCGCATCGATGATCTGCGACTTTCGGACGGGTCGAGAATAAACGCGCATCGCGAAGGGCAAGCGGTCTTGATCGTTGCCGGCGACTTCGGGCTCGATCTGCCGCACGTTCGGATTTCGGCGGCGCCGAAACGCTGGCACGTGAAACCACCGGTGGTTCTGATCGTCCGGCCCGACGGCTGCGTGGCGGCGGTCATCGAGCGGCCGACGCGCGAGCGCATTGAAGGCGCGTGGCAGCGTGCGTTTTGCGGGGCCCTGCCGCTGCCGGTGCTCGCTTAGTGGCCTTGCCTTCACCGATTGTCAATGTGCGCGGCGCAGTCGCGCGTATTTCGTTCGGCGCGTGGTTCGAGCTCTACGACCTCTTCATGACCGCGTATGTGTCGCTGGGATTGATCAAGGCCGGACTGTTCACAGCGACCGCGGCTTCGCCGTTCGCGTTTTCGGGATTCGCCAGCTTCGTCTCGTGCGGTTTCACCGGGATGTTCTTCGGCACGATCATCTTCAGCGGAATCTCGGATCGCTTCGGTCGCAAAGCGGCGTTTACGTCGTCGCTCGTGTGGTATTCGATCTGCACGCTGGTGATGGCGTTCATGCCAAACGGTCTATGGATCGACTTCTGGCGCTTCCTTGCGGGCGTGGGCATCGGCGTCCAACTCGTCACCAGCGACGCCTATACGTCGGAGATCGTTCCGAAAGAGCAGCGCGGGCGTTGGGTCGCATTCACTCAGGTGGTCGGCTACACATCGATCCCCGTCGCGGCACTTCTCGCATACCTGCTCGTGCCGCACACGATCCTCGGCCTCGCGGGTTGGCGTTACGTCGCGATGTTCGGAGCGCTTGGCGGCGCATTGATCTGGTTCGTGCTCCCTGGACTGCCCGATTCCTCGCGCTGGCAGCGCGCGCACGAGAAGGTGGCGCATACCGGTCCGGGGTTCGTACTGCGCACGCTCTTCAATCCGTTCTACCGCACACGCACGATCATGATGGTTGCCTTCAACTTGGTGCAGACGATCGGATTCTACGGCTTCAACTCGTGGGTGCCGATCTTTCTCGCTTCGCAAGGCGTCGAATTCACCCACTCGCTCCAGTATTCGTTCTTTATCGCCATCATCAATCCGGTAGGTCCGTTACTAGCGATGATCTATGCCGAGGGCTTTCAAAGGAAGTGGCAAATCTGCGTGCTTGCCCTCGTGGTCGGCGCCGTCGGGATCTGCTTTGCAATGGCGCGCGCACCGCTGCTACTCGTGGCCTTCGGCGCGATCGTGACGCTCGCGAATGCATGGTTCTCGGCGACGTTTCACACCTATCAAGCCGAGCTCTTTCCCACCCGCATTCGCGGGCAGGCCGTCGGCTTCGTTTACGCCTGGAGCCGGTTTAGCTCGATTTTCATACCGTTCCTGATCGCGGCAGTGCTGCGTGCAAACGGAACGATCGGAGTCTTTGCAATGATCTGCACCGCGATGGTTATCGTCGCGCTCGACATCGGAATCTTGGGCCCGAAGACGAACGGCCGCGACCTCGATGAGCTCTCACCGTTATGAGCGCTCCTGCAGTGATCGGTTCCCTTTGCGTTATCGGCGGTGCGATCGGCGTCCTAATGAATTTCCGGATGACGACGTCGCGGCCGAATCCGCTCTTTGCGTTCGGTAACGTACTCTTCTTCATTGGCCCGATCGTGCTTGGCATTCGCTCGATCGCGCACAGCCTGAAAGACCTCGAATACTTTGCTTTCGGGTTTGCTGCGGTCGGCCTCGCGATCATGATTCTTGGGTTGGCGCTCGGACGACGCCACCGCGACCGCGTGTAGCTACTCTACGCGCTCGTCAATTGAGACGTTATACAGGAATAGGAACTTGCCCCATTCCCCCGGCAGCGTGTTGCGTTTAATCTGA
The DNA here is from genome assembly GCA_035486535.1 of Candidatus Acidiferrum sp. Taxonomy (GTDB): domain Bacteria; phylum Vulcanimicrobiota; class Vulcanimicrobiia; order Vulcanimicrobiales; family Vulcanimicrobiaceae; genus Aquilonibacter. Next base: position 1,324 of record DATHMY010000029.1, on the reverse strand, counting down.
ATCCAGGGGATGTACTTGGGCTGGCGTGGCTTGCGTTTGAGCGACATATTCGCTTCGTCGGGCGTGCGGTTGTTTTTGCGATTGTTGCACCGCATGCACGCGCAGACCAGATTCTCCCAGGTGGAGGGGCCGCCGCGGCTGCGAGGCACGACGTGATCGACCGTCATTAGCTTCTCGCCACGCGTTCCGCAGTACTGACACGCGTGATCGTCGCGAATGAGCACGTTCTTCTTCGTCAATGCGACTTTTTGCATCGGCCGGCGGATGTAGTACAGCATCCTAATGATCGACGGCATACGCATTTCGTAGCGCGTCGACGCCAGCACGCGATCGCGGTTGTGAACGATCTCCGCTTTCCCGGCGAAGAGCAGCTTCACTGCGCGCTGAAAGCTCGTGATGTTAAGCGCTTCATATGTGAAGTTCAAAACAAGCACGTCGCTCACGACTTCATGCTCCCTGAACGCTTCTCGTTAGGCGCAAGGAGGTCAAGTACGCGACCGACGCAGCAACGACACGAGAGGCGTTCAGAAGCATGAAAGCGAGGCATTCACATGCCTCGCTTTCTAACAAACGTCAGTCGAGTTTCGGTCAGCATCTGCGTTATTGCTAACCTTTCGTCGGGCCGCAACCTTTCTTTGACGCGTTCGAATGCCACGCTCGCAACCTCGATTGCGGCATCCGCTGCGCGGAAATCAGGTTCCTTTCCCTGGTCGTCGGCGAGATAGGCGTGGGCCGCCAGCGCGAGCGTTGCGATCACTTCGGTCAGCAACGGCTCGAGCGGTGGGATCTGTCCCTGGAAACCGGATTGCCCCGATTCCGCCGCCTGCGAACTCATTGGCAGGAAGGTTACGCGGCGGAGGAAGCCTTCCCTTGCGCGCCTGCAGCACCGACCATCTTCAGGAAGTACGCGTGGACCCGCGGATCGCCGGTCAATTCGGGGTGGAACGAGGTCCCGAGCACGTTGTTGGCGCGCACCATCACGCCGTGGCCGTCTCGCGAGGCGAGCAGCTCCACGCTCGGACCCATACGTTCGATCCAGGGCGCGCGAATGAATACCGCGGGAAACGGCTTACTTCCCAGCACCGGAATCGCTAACTCGACTTCCGCTGATTCGTTTTGGCGGCCGAACGCATTGCGGCGCACCGTGATGTCGATGAGATCCAGCGTCGCCTGCTGCAGGCCCGCGACATCGTGCGCGGTGACGATCATGCCCATGCACGTTCCCCACACCGGCATACCATCACGCGCCCGCTCGACAATCGGTCGCGCAAGGCCGAAGCGATCGAGCAACTTCATCACGGTCGTCGACTCGCCACCTGGAATC
>DATHMY010000028.1:0-2731 GCA_035486535.1 Candidatus Acidiferrum sp. | reverse complement strand
GCGCGATCGTCGCACCGCTCGGTGCTTTGCCGCTCGCGTTGAGCACGTAGTAACGATGATCTTTGGCAATATAAATGATGGCGAACAGGTCGCCGCCGATGCCTTCCATCATTGGTTCGACCACGTTCAACGTCGCCGCCGTGGCAACCGCGGCGTCGACTGCGTTCCCGCCTTGCATCAAGATGCGCAGCCCGGCCTGCGCCGCGAGTGGCTGACTCGCGGCGACCATGCCGTTGCGTGCAAGCACCGGTGAGCGGCTTTGCTGCAGCCACCCCTCCGAGCGATCGCCCCGGATGGCGTGATCCGCAGGCGTTGTTTGCGGCGTATCCGCAGCGTGAACCGTGCTCAAGAGCGTGAGCGCGAGGAGCAAGAATGCGACGACGTTCCTAGTCATCGGCCAGAACGACTAGAAGTGCAGACCGAGGCCCGCGTACGGTCCGCCCTCGGTGACGCTGCTTGGAGCGTTGAACCTCGCGTGCCAAGCGTCGCCTTTGTAGCCCCCTTCGATGTAGAACGGTAGGTTCGTGAACGAGTAGGTAACACCGAGATCGTATCTCGTCACAATGTACGCGAACTTATAGGGAACACCGCCGGTGAGGCTCGCGTTCGTCGTACCCGCCACGTTCCCGTAATACGTGTAATTCCCGTATACCGAGAACGGTCGCTCGAAGTCGGGCACGATTTCGAGGCCGGAACCTTGACCCTTTATCCATGGATATCCGGCATTATTGCCGATCCAGAGTTCCGTGATGTTCATATAGACGCGCGGGAAGAAAAAGTTCAAGCCAACGTGTGCATCTCCCAAATAGTTACGCACCGTGAAGGCCGGAACGGCGGTCGAACCGCCGCCGCCGATCGTCGTCACGTAACAGTCCGGAGAATAGACGCCGCTTGAACTGACCGAGCAGGTGTGCCCGTAGTTGTATTGGGAGAAACTGCCTCCGACCGTAAGCGGGATCCCGCCAAGGGTGAACTCCGCGTTGCCGTGGATCGCGTATGAGAAACCGTCTTGATTGTTGGTGTTCTGCCCTGAACTGAATTCGTTGTAGACCTTAGGCGAAAGGTAATCGCCGGCGATGTACGCTTTCAGGAACGGAGTCGGCGAGGGTGCCGGCGTGGGCGTCAGGACCGGCGCTGGTTCGGCAGTCGGCGGCGGCGGTGGCGCGGGTGTCGGCGGCGGAGTCGCATAGACGTAACGCACGACTACCGTCTGTTTGTCGGGAACCCACTGAACGTACGCGCCCATGCCTTCGGAGATAACCCGAATCGGCACGAGGACGTGGCCTTGGTACACAATCGGCGGTACGTCGAGCGGACGGGACTCGCCGTTGATCACGACCTCCGGCTTCCCCACCGTGACCTTCACGTCGGAGCCGGCTTTGCTGACATCGACCGTCTTGCTACCCGGGTCGTAGGAAACCGTTGCTCCCATCTGCTCGAACATCGACCGCAGCGGGATAAGCACGGTGCCCCCGCGCACGAGTGCCGCGAGCACCCGCCCCTGTCGGAGCGTGTCGGGCTTCGTGTACACGTGATGGTCATTGAAGAGAATTGGAATCTGGCCCGACGGCGGCGACCCAAAGTCCGCCGGCGGCGGCATCGTCGCGCCTTGCCCCTGCGCAAGCGCCACCGCTGCCTGCGATAACGTCGCCGCAAATACCAAAGCAAAAATGCTTAGACTCAACCGTTTCAAGAGATGGTCCCTCCCACAGCTATGCAACCGTGCTTGGCCAAAGAAGTCCCAATGCCTCGTTGCCTGGGCCGGAAGGACCGGTCGACGGCTCTTGCCGAGTCGCTCTAGCGTGCAACGTAGCGAAACTGCCCGGACGTCCAGGCGCACGTCGTGCCGTCATTCATCACGAACGATTCGAAGCCGTCGACGTCGGGGTTGAAATCAACGTTGAGCGACTTGGTCGCGGGCCAGTTCACCGCCGGTTCCTGGCGTGCTACCGCCCGCGCCTTACTGTTCGAGAATTGCGGGCTCTTCGCCGCCACATTGAGCGCCGCGGCGAGTCGTTTGGCGTCGTCCATCTAGTGGAAGTCGCTTGCCATTGCCGCGTTTCCTTCTGCGTTCGGATGCAGCAGATCGGCGAGGAAGAAGCCGGGCCGATACATGCGCGGATCGCCACTGATGTCGACGACAGGCAGACCGCGCGCCGCGACCATCGCGTTCCATCCGTTGACGTCCTGCGCGAACTGCCGCGCTTCCGGGCCCGTCATGCGTTGCCAGTGGCGCAGATTCACCACATAAATCTTTGCGCCGGGCTCCGCGCGGCGAATCAGCGCGAGCGCCAGCGCGAATGCTTGCTGCGCGGCTGCCATTTCCTGCTGACTCGCTGCCGCGGTGCGCTTGACGCCATCAGGCTTATCCTCGGCCGTCAAGCCAAAACCGCCAACGTCGTTTGCGCCGCAGTTGAGGATCACGACCGACGCGCCGCGCGGCATCTTCGGAATTTCATTGTCGACCACGTCGTCGCACTGCGCGCCGAGTACCGCTAGATTCACAAGCCTCCCGTGGATGCGTCGCACGTAAAGTGCAGCATAGTTCTGCGTCGCGGGTACCGGCAATCCGTAGCCGTAGGTGACCGAGTCGCCCAACGCAACGACGAGCGGCACGATCATTGAGCCCTTACCTCATACTTGACGAGGGTCGCGCCAAAGTGCTGCGCGAGCCCGACCGCCGACATGCCGGCCGCACGCATGACCCCGATCGAGCGGACGTTTTGCGGAA
>DATHMY010000027.1:0-10101 GCA_035486535.1 Candidatus Acidiferrum sp. | reverse complement strand
CAGCGACGCTATATCTACGAGAACACGCATCCGCCGGTAACAAAGCTCTTGATCACACTCTCGGTGATCATGTTTGGCGGCTTGCAGCACGGCGATACCTCGTACGGCTGGCGCTTTCTTGACGTGGTAGCCGGCGCGGTGGCGATTCCGCTGTGCTTCCTGCTCGCCAAACGCATTACGCGCTCGACGCTCTTTGCAACCTATGCGACGCTACTTTTTGCGCTCGACGGCATGCACTACGTGCAGTCGCGCATTGCGACGCCGGAAGCCTTTGTCGTCTGCTTTTCGCTGGCAACACTCTACGCCTTTTGCCGCTACTGGGATGCCGTCGTCGCCACGCCGTCGCAACCACTCGGACATCGCTCCTGGCAAGAACGTGCGCTGGAACTGCTCGCAAGTCTGGTCATAGCCGGCATCGTGGTGCTTGCGCGTTTCTCGCACGAAACGCAGGCAGCCCGGATCGTCTTAATCGTGATCGTCGCGGCCGTGTTGTATGCGGTATGGCGGCTTGCGCGCGAACGTCCGCCGGGAGCAGCCTGGCTGATTGCGTTTGCCTTCGCCGGTGCGCTGTTGGTGGCAAGCAAGTGGTACGGGGTGATGGCGTACGGCGTTGCCGCGGTGATCGTCGGCTACGCGTCGATTCGCGCCTGGCTTGCGCGGCGCGCGTCGCCCTTTCCGATCGATCTCGTCGCGGCCTGCGTCATCGGCAGCGTCGGCATCGTGTACGCGCTAGCGTATATTCCGCACTTCATCGGGCTGCGTGATTTGCAGACGCTCCCGCCGCGGCCCTACACGGTGAGCGACGTCGTCACGATGCAGGTCAACGCGTTTCTCTACCACGATCACTTGCGCGCGACGCACCCCTACGCATCGGCCTGGTGGACGTGGCCACTCGATTTGCGCCCGCTGCTCTATAGCGCCCAATACGGCGGCTCGTGCCCGAACTGCACCGCGGCTATGATCTACTCGTTTCCAAATCCAATTGTGATGTGGCTCGGCCTGGTGTCCGTCCCATTCGTCGGCGTGCTCGCCTTCGTGCGCCGCAATCGCGGATACGCATTGATCGTCCTGGCCTACTTGCTGCAGTGGCTGCCGTGGATGTTTTCGCCGCGCATCGCGTTCCTCTATCACTTCTACGTGAACATCCCACTGATCGCGATCTGCGACGCGCTGCTCATGCAGTACATTTGGGAGACCTTCGGACGGAAGGATCCGTCGGTAACGCGCGCAATCGTAGCCGGCTATTTCGTGCTCGCCGCGCTCGCGTTTGCCTATTTCTTTCCGATTCTCTCGTCGTGGACGATCCCACAAAGCGACTGGCAACAACGCCTCTGGCTCAACTCATGGAAAGACTAGTACAGGGAGCCCACGCCCGTTTCGCAGCCGAGGAAAGTTCGCGATGCGCCGGAGCCGGGAGGGCGAGAGGCGCTTCGCGTCGCCGCACGCGCGACACGATGTCGCGCATCCCTTTCCGAGGCGCGGAACGGGCGCGGCGCTCCCTAGTGCTCGTACAAAGCTCCGGTGCCGAAGGATTGACGGAACATGAAGCGCAGCGTGAACGGCTGCAGCCCATACTGTGAGATCGGCGCGTAGATCGGAACGCGATTAGCCAATACGTTGGTCAGATTCTGCGCCGAGAACTGCAGTTTCGCGCGGGCACCGAGTGACAGCTCGAGATTGCTGTTGAGCGTTTCGAAGGCCGGCGCGCCGTATGCGTTGTTCGATCCGACGTAGAGCGCGCCGATCGAGGCGCGCGAGCCGCGCGGCCACTTGTAGCTGATCTCGCCGTAGCCCTGCGCATACGGAATGCGAAACGGCGCAATTGGGCCGTAGCCGATGTTCGCATCGCTGTAGAACTGCGAGCCTGTATCGCCCCATGCATAGGTGCGCGGTAGCGAGAGCGACGCGAGAAAGCCCAGACCGATTCGCTTGAACTGCTGCACGGTAAACTCGACGCCGCTCTCGACCATCGGCGGTCCATTGCTCCAACCGTCGTTCTCGAACGCGTAGACACCTTGCGTGGCGTTGCGATAGACGTCGGCGGAGAACGTGGTCGTGCCGCCGTGCATGCGCCACTCCGCGCCGAGATCGGCACCGGCGGCGCGCTCGATCGAATCGATCGAACTCACGGTCGTCACCGGCAGCGAGAGGACCGGCGCGATAGCTTCGAGCGGCGGCAGCACGTCGCTGGTTCCGTACGACGCGCGCAGCGCAACGCCGTTATGCAGGTCGTAGGAATAGCCGAGCCGCGCTTGCGGCGCGCGCAGGGCGGCGGTTTGGCTGCTGTCGTTAACCCACGAGCCCGAGAGGTCGAGTTCGTTGCGGGTATCGGGCTTGTAGGTCACGCTTTCGCTTGCGAGGACGCGCGATTCAGTTTCGTTCGTCCCGCTGAGCGTCGCCCAAATCGCGCGCCCGCTGGTATCGAACGAAAACTTGCCATTCGTATGCTGCCAAGCAAGCGTCGCACCGGATTCATCTTCCGTGGCTTCGGGCAGGGAGTACGGTGACACGTCGTTTGTCTGTACCTGCGCGGTGAACACGCGCAGCGAGTATGCGTCATCGCCGCGATCGATCGAGGCGGCAAGGTCGCCGAATCCCAAGTGCTCGTAACCATCGCCCGGGTAGCCATAGATCGCATCGAGCGACCGGTCGAGGGTCACGTTCATCGCGGTGCCGGTCACCGTGACGCCGCCGGGCTCGGTCAGCCGGAGTTTTGCGAGGACCGCTTTGCGCGTGTAGTCGAGCGGATCACCGTCGCAGCACGGGGAGCCGTCGACCGACAACATCGTGGCATAGGCTAGCGTGCCGCCGGGCTCGGTCCCGTCGTAGGCGAGATCGCTGAACGATCCGCCCTGCGAATCGCCCTCGATCTCAAACGTGCCGCGCTGTCCGAGCGTCGGTTCGGCAGTCCGAAAATTGATAGCGCCGCCGACGCCGCCGCCCGCGTCGCTGACGTCACCCGCACCTTTGACGATCTCGACTTCTTGCAGCACGTACGTCGGCAATAGGCTCAGGTCGATGGCACCGCTGGGCGTGAGAATCGGCTCGCCATCGATCGAAACCGGCGTTTCGAACGGCAGCGCGTTGCGCACCGAGGGAAATGCCGGCGAGAGCGGCGTCGCGCTGTTGGTGTTGGTACTCGTCAGCGCGAGTGCGCCAGGCGTTTGGTTCATCACGCTGGCGACGTCAGGTTGACCTTGATCGCGATAGGCTTCGCGCGGATACACCCGCTGTGCCATGGGCGTGGCGTTGAACGGAGTGCGCGCGTGGCCGGTGACGGAGCCGATTACATGCAGCGCCCGAGCCGAGGGCTCAAGCGTGAGGTTGAGTGCCTTTTGATCGTGGATTGAGAGGGATTCTGAAATTGCGCGGAAACCGTTGGCGGTAACACGTAGGGTGTAGATTCCGGAGGGTGGGAGCGACAAACGCGCAACGCCGCGCGCATCGGTCGTTCCAAGTTCCGCTGGACTCGTGTCGAGTTCGATCTTCGCTCCACTGACCGGTTGCCGGTTTTGATCGGTAATGGTTACGACAAGAGTCGTAGCCGCATTTGCATAGGACGAGAACGTCAGCGCTACGAGAAGGGCGAGAAACCATCGCATGAACACAAAGAATTTAGTGCGGCTTTTGCTCATCGTTACCTTTCTGACAAATACGATATTGCCCGCGCAGGCGCAGAGCGGCGGCACGATCGCCGGAACGGTGCGCGATGCGGGCGGCAAGCCGATCGCCGGCGCTAGCGTGAGCCTTCGTCCCGCGCGCGCGTCGGATGTGCGCACCGATGCGCACGGTGACTTCAGCATCGTAAACGTACCGGCGGGAACGTACGACGTCGCGGTGCTCAAGGGTGGCTTCGTGCCGTACACGTATGCCGGCGTTGTCGTTCCCACCAGCGCGCCGCTCGCCTTCACGCTGAGCGCGGCATCGCTTGATACGATGCGCCAAATTGCCTCAGTGCAGACGAGCGCCGGATCCTCGTTCAATACCAGCTCAACCGCAATTCAAACGCTCTCGCAACAGAATTTCGTCGACCAGGGACAGCTGCAGGTCGGACACGTGCTCGACGAGATCCCCGGCGTCGTCTCGAACCGGCCGGACTCCGCAAACGGCGCGGCGCCCGGTTCGATCACCTCGCCGAACTTGCGCGGCGCCTTTGACTGGGAGAAATCGAACCTCATCGACGGCTTTCCGCTCATCGCCGGCAAGAGTGGCGACTACGACACGCCACTGGTGAACTCGCTCCTTTTTTCGGACGTCGAGATTGTCAAAGGGCCGACCGCCTACGCGAACGAGATCAACTACGGCATTGGCGGCACGATCAATTTCGTCACCGGCGCGCCGACGCTCACGCCGCACGGCACCCTGATCGCCGGTTTCGACAACCAGCAGGGAGCCTTCGGCGAGCTGCGCCTCTCCGATACGATCGGACACATTGGCTACATTATCGCGCTCGTGCGCAGTGGCACCAACGGCCCGCTCGACGACTACCCGGCCTACGTCACGTTGCCGAGCGGCACGAAGGTCAACGGCGTAACCGCTTCGACGACGATCAGCTCAACCGCGCCGACGGGCTACAGCGGCCCGTATCCGGTTCCGGGCACGATCAAGGGCAGCAATCCCTCCGCCGCCTATACGACGCTTGCTGCGTGCTGCCAGGACTTCAACTCGACGTATCAGAGCAATGGCGAGCTCGTCAAGCTCGCCTATCACTTCTCGAATACGACGTCGTTGACGGCTGGATACGTCGGGATTCAGGGCAACTATGATGGTCCGGCCTCAGGCCTCACGCAGATCTACTCGACCTTCACGCCGGGTCTGTCGTACGACAGCGCCGGAACGCCGTTTGCGAATGGCGGGCAGTTTCTGTTGAACCAAACGACCACGTTGCCGAATCAGAACGTGATCGACAACGAGCCGATGTTCGAGGCGCAATTCCGCACGGCGATCGGCAACGACACGTTCCTGGCCCGCTGGTACAGCGCGGTGCTCGAGCGTCCGACCTACTCGGATTCTCCGAATCCCGCGAGCACCTATACGACCCCGCTACAGCTGTGGGGTACCGTGAAGCTCGCCGGCACGCCGACGACGTTTAACGGGCAGACCGCGGACGTAACGGTTCCCGATTCGAGCGCCTACGTCAACAGCATGGGCGATTTCGATCACCTGCATGGCAGCTCGTACGAGTGGTCGCACCCCTTCGCCAGCGAAGATTTTTTGACGTTAGCCTACGACGCGGACACGAGCTTGACGCAATCGTATAAGGTCGCGCCGGGCACGGCCGCCGTGCAGTACTCGATCGCACCGGGTACGCGTCAAGACATGGACAACTGGCTTGCGCGCGGCGTTTTCCAATTTGGCGATAAGGCGCAGCTCACGGTTGCCAATTACTACAACGTCTACCGCTCGACGTATGCGCCGACGGCGCCGACCGACACATCGTTCGACTTCTCGACCACGACGTCGACGCACGACGACCCGCGCCTTGGCTTCACCTATCGCCCGGATCGGGATCTCTCGCTGCGCTTCTCGGCGGGATCATCGATTGCGCCGCCCTATCCGTCGTTGATCGATAACAATACCGAGACGCCCGAAGAAGTCTTGGCGGCAGGCGGTGCAGTGGGCACGACGGTGACCGTTCCGGTCAATTCCGGCATGCTCAAACCGGAGACCTCGTTTTCTTACGACGTCGGCGGCGATGCGCGCTTGGCGCACGGGAACATCCTCTCAGTCGACCTGTATCTGACCAACATCTGGAATCAATTCCTAACGCAGATCACCGATACGAACACCACGTATACATACAACGGCACCCCGTATGAAGTCTACACGAGCACGAACGGGAATCTCGCGCAAAGCCGCGATCAAGGTATCGAAGTCTCGTTGCACCGCGATCCTGCCGTTGGATATGGCTATACGCTTTCGGGGTGGCTCGCGCAGGCGTACGCCTACAATCTTCCCCCGGGTTTCTATTCGACGGCTACCGGCGGACTCGCAACGAACCTCGGCGTGATCCCCGGCATCAACTACATTTCGAACGGTTCGGGCTACAACAACATCTCGAACAAGAGCGAACCGTACTCGATGGGCTACGTCGAAATCCATCGCCGTGGCAGTTGGGGCCAGTTCGCCTCGGTTGGGCTCACGTACTACGGCTCGAACAACATGTTCAACATTCCGGCGTACCTGGTCGGGCACGCGACGATCCGGCAACCGGTCGCAAAAGATACGGCGCTCCAGGTCTCGGTCGACAATCTTTTCGGTTCGAACGATTTGCCATATACGGTCTACGGTGTCAACTCAGGGGCACTCTATGCGCCATTGATCACCGGACAGACGGGGCTCAAAGCCGACGTGCCGTACGGCCCATCGACGGTACGGGTCATGCTCGTGCGCTCGTTCGGGGCGGCGCCGTAAGGGGCGACTAGCGGATGAGTGCGGTCGCGAGCGTCGCGCCCAGCGTTAAGGTGCCGATAAAGACGAAATAGATCAGGGCCTCGGCCAGGATCATCTCGTCGGACGCCGTTCGCAGGTTCTTGAACATCGTGCCGTTCCTCTCGATGGTCCGAGTATGACGGCGTTTCCTGACAACGTCCTTGACCTTTTATGAGATTGGCGTTGATTAGATTTTTTTGAGAAATGTCGCGATGAGATCGGCCAGATGAGGGCCTGTCTGCGCGCCTTGCTCGGTCACGTCCCCGTGGCTGGTACCGGCGGCAGCGACCATATTGGTAATCATGCTAAAGCCAAGCACACCCATGCTCAGAAACCGGGCGAAAATGGTTTCGAGCACGGTCGACATGCCGACCGCGTCCGCGCCGATCGTACGCAGGTAGTGCGCCTCGGCGGCGGTTTCATAGTTGGGGCCGAGCAATCCGGCGTAGATGCCTTCACGCAAGCGATGCTCCGGCTTCGCAACCGATTTGACGATGGCGCGCAGCCGCGCTGAATACGCATCGGCCATATCGACGAATGGATTGTCGTGGGGCCAGCCGATCAGGGGATTCCGCCCGGTCAAGTTGATGTGGTCGGAAATCATCATGATATCGCCGGGCTGGATGTCGTCGCGCAGCGAGCCGGCCGCGTTGGTGAGGATTACCATTCGCGCACCGGCGGCGCGTGCAAGCCGTACGGCGGTCGTCACTTGCACCGGCGAAAAGCCTTGATAGAGATGCACGCGTCCGGCAAACGCCGCGATGCGTTTGCCTTGCCACGTTCCCACCAGTACTTCGCCGGCGTGACCGCGCAAGGTCGCAACCGGCATTCCGAGCAGCGTATCGTACGTGATCGAGACGTGCGTGAACGCGTCGCGCAGCGCCGAGGAGAGGCCGCTGCCGAGAATGATCGCGAGATCGATCGGTCCGCCGGCGGTCGATTGAATCTGGGACGCGTCGACGGCAAGAAGCTTATCGTTGGGCGATCGGCGATCGATCATACAAATTCTTTCCTGTCATAGCCGCCGGTACGGGCAATCCCTCGAGGGCCAGCAACGTCGGCGCGACATCACCGAGCTTGCCGCCCGCTGTTAACGTACCGCGCACGTCGTTAGAAATGAGGATCAACGGTACCGGATTGGTAGTGTGGGCCGTGAGCGGATTCCCGTCCTTGTCGATTTTCTCTTCGGCGTTGCCGTGGTCGGCGGTGATTACCAGGAGCCCATTGGCGGCGACCACGGCGTCGGCGAGCCGGCCGAGGCAAGCGTCGAGCAACTCGACCGCCTCTACTGTGGGCGCCCACTTGCCGGTATGGCCGACCATGTCGGCATTAGCATAGTTCATGATGATGACGTCGTGCCGGTGATGCTCGATGTCGTCGACGGCAATGTCGGTGATCTCGCGAGCGCGCATCGCCGGTGCTAAGTCGTAGGTGGCTACGGTGCGGTCGGAGGGCACAAGCTCGCGATCTTCGCCGGGGAAAACATCTTCGCGGCCGCCATTGAAAAAGTACGTAACGTGCGCGTACTTTTCGGTTTCAGCCAGTCGCAGCTGCGTCAATCCGGCCCGTGACACGACTTCGCCGAAGGTGTCGAACTGCGGCCGCGGCCCGAAGAGCACCGGGTTTGGAAAGGTTTCGTCGTACTTGGTCATGGTCGCAAAGACGAAGCTCTTCCACCCGTGTTCGCGTGCATAGTCGTTAAAGCGCGCGGTGAGTTGGCGCGCGCGATCGGGACGGAAGTTGAAGAAGATACAAGCATCGCCGTCGCCGATGGCGCGCACCGGGTCGATGATCGTCGGCACCACGAACTCATCGTTTTCGTCGCGTGCGTACGCCGCGTGCAACGCTGCGACCGCCGTTGGCGTGTGGTACGTCGCCTCGCCATGCACCAGCATGACGAACGTCGCATCGGTGCGCTCCCAGCGCTTGTCGCGATCCATCGCGTAGAAGCGCCCGCTGATCGAGGCGATCGATCCGGGTCGACCGACCGCGCCGAGCTTCTCTTCGAGTGCCTCGAGGTATATCTGCGCCGAGCGCGGCGGCACATCGCGGCCGTCGAGAAAGGCGTGGATCGCCAGCGGCACATTGGCGGCAACGGCCGCATCGATCAGTGCGAAGAGGTGCGTGATCGAGCTGTGGACTTGTCCGTCGGAGAGCAATCCCAACAGGTGTAGCGTCGAGTTGTTGCGTTTAACGTGCTCCAGCGCTTCGACCAGCGTCGGGTTGACGGAGAATGCGCCCGAGGCAATGTCGGCGTCGATGAGCACCACGCCTTGCGGCACGACGCGCCCGCTGCCGATGTTCATGTGTCCCACTTCGCTGTTCCCCATGATGCCTTTCGGCAGTCCGACCGCTTCGCCCGACGCCTCGAGCGTGGTCCATGGGTAGTGCTCGAAGAACGCGTGCCAGTGCGGCAGCTTGGCGGCCGCAATCGCATTACCGTAGGCGGTGTCGCTGCAGCCCCAACCGTCGAGCACGGCCAGGACCAGCGGCTTATGCATGTCGCGCCGCATCGATTAACGCGGCAAAGCTGACGGGGTCGAGCGATGCGCCGCCCACGAGCCCACCGTTGATATGCGCTTGCTGCGCGTACGAAGCGACGTTCTCGGGTTTCATGCTCCCGCCGTAGAGAATCGGCACGTCGTGCAGCCCCGTGACGCTCGCACGGATCTCGCCCATCACGCGATTGGCTTCGACGGGATCGCAATTTGCTCCGGTGCCGATTGCCCAAATGGGTTCGTAAGCCATCACCACGCGGGCGCATTGACGCGCATCGAGGCCGTCGAGCGCGGCGACCGTTTGCGCGACCACACGGCGATCGGTTTGCCCGGCTTCACGCTCCTCCGACGTTTCACCAACGGCGACGATCGGCGTCATGTCGTTCGCCAGCAGCGTCTTCACCTTCAAGTTCACCGTGCGATCGGTTTCGTTGAAAAACGTCCGCCGTTCGGAATGCCCGACGATCACGTAACGCACGCCGAATTCTTGCAGCATCGGGACCGCGATCTCGCCGGTGAACGCGCCTTGCAATTCCCAGTGCACGTTCTGCGCACCCAGAGCGACACGCGCGTGCGGGCGCAAGAGTTCGTGTGCCGCCGAAAGCGCGGTGAACGGCGGCGCCACGACGATCTCAATGTGGGTTGGAAGTGCTGCCGTCAGCGGAAGAAATGTCTCAAAGAACGCCCGCGTCTCTGCCGCCGTTTTGTACATCTTCCAATTGCCGGCGACGATCCTACGTGGCACTAAGGGATTTCCAACGCGGCAACGCCGGGGAGCGTTCGTCCTTCCAGAAACTCGAGCGTCGCGCCGCCGCCGGTCGAGACGTGCGTCATCGCGCCGGCGAATCCGAGCATGTGCGCTGCCGCCGCCGCATCGCCGCCGCCCACGACGCTCGTAGCGCCGCCGCGTGTCGCTTCCGCGATCGCGTCGCCGACAACTTTCGTGCCCGCGCGATACGCCGGCTTTTCGTAAACACCCATCGGACCATTGAAGACGATCTCTTTGGCGGGCAGGATAGCGCTCGCGTAGGCACTCGCCGTGCGGGGCCCGATATCGAGAATCATCTCGTCGCCGACGTCCTCGATATCGATGGCGTGCGCCCGGTCGTCAGCATCGAAGGCGGGTGCAACGACCGCATCGATCGGCAGATGCAAGGTGATGTCGCGATGC
>DATHMY010000026.1:0-3701 GCA_035486535.1 Candidatus Acidiferrum sp. | reverse complement strand
GCGGCTGTAAACAACGCGGAGCGCGCTTTCCATCCCGTCGGAGGCGTCAACTTCGCCGGACGCGGCGGCGGGGATGCGGATGCCGGCGCCGACGGCACCGGTGTCGGCGTCGCCGGCGGGACCACAGAAGACGTCGGTGGTCCCGGTGACGGGCTTGCAATTTGCACGCGCGTGACCGTGAATCCCATACCCTGCAACAACGCCGGAACGCCGTTCGGACCGATCAGATGCCCCGCGCCCACGGCAACGAACGACGTGCCGGGCTGCTTCAAGCGTTGCGCAAGTAAGGTCGCCCACGCGCGGTTGCGGTCACCAATCAACGGCGCATAGATCGGCGTTTTTTCCATTGCATCGAGCTGTAACAGGCGAGCAAGGCCGTCAGTGTCGCCCGACCGCCACGCACTCACGATCGCTTCGAAGTCTGCGCCCTGATTCTGGGGGGTTTTCAACTCCGACTCAAGCAACGCAATTTGCATTGCCTGCGGGAGATCGGCAAAAATATGCGCTTGACTATCGAATGTCTCGAACCCAAGAATCGGCTTTCCCGCATCCGCAAATTGCTTGCGAATCTGCAGGTCAGCGCCACCGCTACTGCCGGTTCCGGAGGCCGAGTGCGTCGCAGATAGCGCCGCGAGCATCATATACGCAAGCCACGGGCGCATCGGCTCGAACATCGCCTCGCCGGGCAACCCATACTTACGCGCCTGCTCATCGAGAAGCGGGATATCCGCTTTCGGGAGCAACGTTGAGAGCGGATGGTCGCGATCGATGCCGAGTTTCAACAGCGCCGAAACGCCCTCGCTCGAGTTATTTGCATCCGCGATCTCCAAGTACAGGTCTTGGCTCTGCGCGATTGCGGCCTCGAGCTCAGGCGAACGCCACGCCACCGTATTGTTGATGATGTGGACGGTGCCGAAGAGGTAGACCTTGCCGGTCGGCGATTGCACGAGCCACAGCGCCGGCGCGGCTACGCTCGGCCGCACCGCTCCGAAGAAGCATACAAGAACGAACGACGCTGCAAAGAGCATCCGGCGTGTCATGCCGGGGATGTTCGTCAGCTAGTCCGTGAAGTCTTCGACGAAGATCTCGGTGCCGTCGGGGCGCACGGCTGCGCCGATGCCGACTCGGTGAAAGTGGACGTTGAGCGTGTTCTGCCGATGCTCGGGGCTATTCCACAACTCGGTCACGGCGAACATCGGGTCCGGTGCTTCGGCGATGTTCTCGCCCATGAGGTGGAACGTGCAACCGTGCGCGCGCATCGTCTGCCACGGCGTCGTGCCGTCCGGCGCGATATGCGAGAAATAGTTGCGATCGAGCATGTCGTTCGCGCGTGCCGTCGCCAAGGCCATCAAGCAACGGTCGGGCGCAAGCGAAGCGACGTCGACGCTTTGGCGCTCCTTATTGACCTGCATGAACACGGTGAACACCAGGGGTGGGAGAATCACGCACCTATTTTATCTGGGTTCCGCCGCCACAAACTGAAACGCTGGTTAAGATCGTCCGCATGCTGGACTCGGCACGCTTGCTTGAACGCTTACCGCGCTCAGGTTGATCCGATTGCGTCGAGCTGCGCGATGTCCTCGCTGGTCAGGGTCAATTGAGCAGCGTCGACGTTTTCGTGGAGGTGCGCAAGCGACGATGTACCCGGGATGAGCAGCACGGTCGGCGATCGTTGGAGTAACCACGCGAGTGCGACAGTCTGTGCGGCTTTGCCGCGCCGTGCTGCAACCACATCGAGTGCCTGCGACTGCAGCGGCGTGAAGCCGCCTAGCGGGAAGAACGGTACGTAGGCGATGCCCTGCGCGTCGAGCGTGTCGATCAGCGCGTCATCGTGGCGCTTCGCGACGTTGTAGAAATTCTGCACGCAAACGACCGGCGCAATTCCCTGCGCCTCGATCACCTGCTCACCGGTCATGTTGCTGACGCCAAGATGGCGGATGAGCCCTTCGCGACGCATCTCGGCCAGCGCACTAAATGGCTCGGCGATCGAGCCGGCCGCGGGGCCGTCGACTCCGCCGACGCGGAGGTTCACGACGTCAAGCACCTCGAGGCCAAGATTGCGGAGGTTGTCGTGCACGGCCGAGCGCAGTTCGGTAGGTTTAAGCGCATGCGGCCAGCCGCCGCGCTCATCGCGCCGTGCGCCGACCTTCGTCACGATATGCAGGTCCGAGGGATACGGGTGCAGCGCTTCCTTGATGATCTGGTTGGTGATGTGCGGCCCGTAGTAATCGCTCGTGTCGATGTGGGTTATTCCGAGCGCGACGGCTTCACGCAGCACGGCGATTGCCGCATCGCGGTCTTTGGGAGGGCCGAACACGTGCGGCCCGGCAAGCTGCATCGCCCCGTAACCCATGCGGGAGACGAGGAGGTCCGAGCCCAGCTTGAACGCCCCACCTGGAATGGTTTTGTCTTGCATATCGTTATTATGCCACGTTATTCGGGTAGCAGTCCGAAGTCGACGCTGTTATCGTCTCCAGCCGTTCCCGGCGTGAGCGAGCGCAGCGAGACGCTGCCGTCGCTGTTGTGGACGATCTGAACGTTAACGAGCGGGTGAACCGGCGTTTTGACCGGGATGGCCGTCACTTGCGCATTGATTGCATCGTACGCGCCGCGAGGAATCACGATCGTGAACGGAATAGTGACGACGCCGTCGGGCTCGAGTGTCGTATGCTTATAGGGCGGGCCGCCGATGGCAGCGGCGCGCAACTCAACGAATGAACGAATCAAGCGGTGCGAGATAAGCGGATAATCGTTGCCAACCTCTTGTTCACCGGCGACGTTGGACGTCGTATGCGTTACGGACGTTGCGTAACGGTCGCCCCACACGTTGAAGCCGTCGACCGCAAGCTCGATCCGCGTTTTTCCAGCGTTGTGGAAGCGAACGGCAACCTCCAGGATATCGCGCTTGCTATCGTGCCCGACGCGTTGGACGGTAATGGTATCGTCGAGCGCCGCCGGCTCGGACGCCGGCTTGATTTTCTCCTGGTAGATAAATGTATAAAACGCCCATACGCCGGCGGCAAGGAGTGCGACCACTTCGACAACGTGGCGCAGGGTCGCCCAAGGGTCTTCAACGAGGCGGATAGCCCGCGGTTTTTGCTCGGCCACCCCAACCTCTACGGCTGAAACAACGGGCGGCCTGCCACCGTACGTCCGGTATGCTCTCGAGATCCCGGACCCCAGTATTCGCCGTCCTCATCGCCGCCGAGATCGCCATCGTCGGTCTGGCAGCCTATAGTATCCGCGGAGCCATCTCCGGGAATGTCGTCGCCGGCGGTGGCACCGGCGCGGATTTTGTCGCCAAGACCTTCGCGCCGATCGCCGCCGGTACGACGCCGCGCGTCACGATCGACGATCCGAATTCAGGCGTCACCATTGGCGTATCGAGTGACGGCCAGGTGCACGTGAAAGACGACACCTACTTCTCTGGCGTGATGCTACGTAGCCCGCGCGGGTATCCGCAGCTGACCGTCAGCCAAGATGCCGATGGCGTGCACATCTCGCGCCCCGCCTATCACGAAGGCTGGGGAATGTACATCGGTTTTTCGAACTCGCGCCAGCATTTCGAAGTCCAGGTTCCGGCCAGTGCCAGCGTCGTCGTGAATGCCTGCGACAACGCTGAAGTCTCGGATCTGAAGAATGGTGCAACGATCAAGGCGCTAGACGGGCGAATCGAACTCACTCACGTTGAAGGCGCGATC
>DATHMY010000025.1:0-5485 GCA_035486535.1 Candidatus Acidiferrum sp. | reverse complement strand
GGATGCCGAAGCTGCAGATCGCCTGCAACACGCCGGTTGCGGACAAGATGGTCGTGTACACGCAGAGCGATAAGTCGAACGAGGGCCGTCGCGCGGTGCTCGAACTGCTGCTGCTCAACCACCCGCTGGACTGTCCGATCTGCGACAAGGGCGGCGAGTGCGATCTTCAAGATTACGCGATGGCCTACGGACGCGGCAGTTCCGATGTCGCCGATCCCAAACAGAGCAAACCCAAAGGGGTCGATCTCGGACCGACGATCGTGCTCGACGAAGAACGCTGCGTCGTTTGTCAGCGCTGCGTTCGTTTCGACGACATCATCGCGAACGAGCGGCAGCTAATCGTAAAGGACCGCGGCCACAACGATATTATCGCGACGGCGACGGATGCACCGTACCGGCACCACTTTACCGGCAATGTGACCGAGATCTGTCCGGTCGGCGCGCTCACCTCGAAGACCTATCGCTTCAAGTCGCGCCCGTGGGATCTCAAGCGCACGCAGACGACCTGCACGCAGTGCCCGGCCGGCTGTCAGCAGTTTTCCGACGTCCGCCACGGCGACGTGCTGCGAACGATGTCGGTCGAGCACGACGATCGGTATTCCGACGGTTGGTTGTGCGATCGCGGCCGCTATAACGTCGGCTTCTACACCTCGCCGGAACGGATCACGCAGCCGCTCTATCGCAAGGGCGGCGGCTTCGTGCAGATCGGCTGGGACGACGCGTTTACGATTTGGGCGCGCGAACTGCGTCGAGCCGGTGCGAGCGCGGGGGCGATTGGCGGCGGCCGTCTGCTCAACGAAGAGGCCTATCTGCTCCAGCATGTGTTTCGCGGTATCGGCGTGCGCAATCTCGATTGGCGCAGCGGACGCCAGCGCCAGGCGTCGCCCGGAAAGAGCGGCGGCGACTACGCCGCGCTCGAGAGCGCAAACGCTATCGTCGTCGCGGGCCTCTCGTCGCCGGCTGAACTCGCGCCGGTGATGTGGCTGCGCGCGATCAAGGCGCAACGCAAGGGTGCCCAGATCCACCAGGTCACCGCGAAGGATGCGGCGTCGGCGATCGGCGCGATTCGCGCGGATGCGCGCATCGCCATCGTGTGGGACGGTGTTGATTTGGAACTTGGCAAGGCGCTGGCCGACGCTGCGAGCAGCCGCAATGCGGTGACCTACATCGCGAGCGAACAGCCCAACGCGCGCGGCGCAGAAACGATGGGGATGTTGCCGTTCGACGGTGGGATGGATGCGGCGCTGATGTTCGATGCGACGCGCAGCGGAAAACTGACCGCGCTGTCGCTCTTTGGGGTCAATCCGGTCCGTAACAACGACGATCCAACCGCTGCGCGCGCGGCGTTGAACGCGGCCGCCTTCGTGATGGTCAGCGACCTTTTCATGACCGAGACGGCGCAGTTGGCGCAGCTGGTGCTGCCGGCCAAGGGCGCGTTCGAGAAGACCGGGACGACGATCAACCTCACCGGCGATCTGCTGCCGGTAAACGCCTCGCTCGAAGCGCCGGCCGGTCCGCTTTCGGATCTTGAAATGCTCATCGGCCTCGCGCAACAGTTCGATCTCACGCTGCCGACCATCGAAGAACTTGACGCGGCCGTGATCGCGCGTAGCCAGAGCCCGTTTGCCGGTGCGTTTGGCGACGCGCTCTATCACAGCGGCGCATCGCGCCGGGCGGACGGCGGGGGCGCATTGCAGCCGCGAACGCTTTGGGACGGTGGCGGAACTGCCGCACACGATCCGCTGGTCGCTGCCATGCTGGGCGAAACGGTGGAAGCATGAACGTCGCTGCCGTGCCCGACTGGGTGGTGATCCTGATCAAGTCGGCAATCCTCTTGCTGGTCGTGGTCACGAGTTTTGCCTACGCCATGTTGGCCGAGCGCAAAATACTGGGCTGGATGCAGATGCGCCCCGGACCGAACCGCGTCGGGCCGTGGGGCTTGCTGCAGCCGGCTGCCGACGCCGCCAAGCTGATCTTAAAAGAAGACCTTACACCAAAGACCGCCGATCCGCTGATCTATCGGCTTGCTCCGTTCATCTCGTTGCTCACCGCATTTTCGGTGTACGCGATCATTCCGTTCGGGGCGGCGTCGTCGGGCACGTGGGCGATCGGCAACGTCAACGCCGGAATCTTGTTTCTGCTCGCGATCACGTCGCTCGGCGTCTACGGCATCTCGCTCGGCGGCTGGGCGTCGGGATCGAAGTATCCGCTGCTCGGCAGCGTGCGTTCGACCGCGCAGATGATCAGCTACGAGCTCGGCATGTCGCTCTCGCTCATTGGCGTGCTGATCATGGCGGGAACCACGCAGCTCGACGGCATCGTCAACGCGCAATATACGTGGTGGTTCATTGGGCCCCAATTCGTCGGTTTCATCATCTACGTGATCACCGCGATCGCCGAGACGAACCGCGTGCCGTTCGATTTGGTCGAAGCCGAGACCGAATTGGTGGCGGGGTTCCATACCGAGTACTCGGGTCTGCGCTTCGGACTGTTCTTCATCGCCGAATACGTGAACATGCTCACGGTCTCGTGCATCGCGGCGCTGCTCTTTCTCGGTGGCTGGAACGCGCCGGTCGCCCTAGCGTCGCTCGGGATCCCCGGCATCGTCTGGTTCATCATCAAGGTCGCGGCGTTCATGTTCTTTTATATCTGGCTGCGCGCGACGTTGCCGCGCTTTCGCTACGACCGTCTGATGGCATTCGGCTGGAAGGTGCTCTTGCCGGTCGCCACGCTAAACTTGGTTGTCACGGCCATCGTTGTGGCCTTCAAAGGCTGATATGCGTAAACAGTTGTACAACGTCGGGGCGATTCTGCGGGGCATGGGCATCACGTTCAAGATGATGTTTGTCAAGCGCCCGACAATCGAATATCCGTCGATCAAGAAGCAGCACGCGCCGCGCTTTCACGGTTTGCACGAATTGCGCCGCTACGAGGATGGCAAGGAGCGTTGCATCGGCTGCGAGCTGTGCTCGAGCGCCTGCCCGGCCAACGCGATCACTGTCATCGGTGCGGAGAACTCGCCGGAGAATCGAGTCTCGCCCGCCGAGCGCTATGCGGCGCGGTACGAGATCGACGAGCTGCGCTGCATCTTTTGCGGCATGTGCGAAGAAGCGTGTCCGACCGATGCGATCGTACTCACGCCGCGCTTCGAGATGTCTGACTACCGCCGCGGTGCGCTGATCTATAGCAAAGACCGTTTGCTTGTGCCGTTTGAAGCCGGCGTGGGCGTCGCGCCCGACGAGCGCCCGAACGGCATTCCCGCTGACTTAGGCCGCGTGGCCGACACCAAGTCGACGATCGACATCACTGCCGGTTACGAGGCGACGCATCGCGGACAGATCCTCAAGACACAGCGGCGAGGCCTGGCCGGATGATCGCTTTTTGGATTTTGGCCGTTGCAATGATCGTGTCGGCGATTTGGTGCGTTACCGCATCGCGTCCGATCTACAGCGTGGTCGCGCTATTGGGGAACTTCCTCATGTTGGCGATCATGTACCTCACGCTCAACGCCGAGTTTCTGGCGGTCATCCAAATGATCGTCTACTCGGGCGCGATTTTGATTCTCTTCCTGTTCGTGATCGCGCTGCTTTCGAGTGGTATCGCGCCGTTTTCGGTCGGGCCGGATCGCTTGCCGCGGATCGCCTATCCGGCGATCGCGCTTACGCTGATTGCGCTTGGGTTCCTGACGTGGGCGCTGGTGCGCACGACCGTCGCGACGCCTGCCGCGACCGCGAACGGCGCGGCGCTGGGGCCGGTCGGCACGCCCGACGTTTTCGGATCGGTCGGCGATTTCGGCACCGCACTCTTTACCACGTACTTGCTGCCCTTCGAAATCACCGCCCTGATTCTGATGGTTGCGGTGATCGGCGTCGTGCTGCTTGCCGGCGATCGAGCACCATATGTCGCCACCAAGAAACGCGCGGCGGACGTCAAGCGCGAGATGCGTGAGGCGATTTTGCGGGAGGGCAATCAATGAATGTGATGACCGTGCCTCTCGCCCACTACATTGCGCTCTCGGCGGTGATTTTTTTCATCGGCGTCGCCGGCGTCGTAACGCGACGCAATCCGTTGATCATGCTGATGTCGATCGAACTGATGTTCAATGCGGCAAACCTGCTCTTTGCGGCCTTCGCGCGGGCCTGGCTCAATAACGCCGGCCACATTTTTGTGTTCTTGGTGATCACCGTTGCCGCGGCGGAGGCCGCGATCGGCCTTGCCATCGTGGTGACGGTCTTCCGTAGCGCACATACCGTCGACGTCGACGACGTCGCGTTGTTGAAAGGGTAGTCCAGGTCTCTAATGCACCACGTGATGGGAGTCGACGGCTATTATCCAACGCTAATCGCGCTGTGGCTGTTGCCGCTACTGGGCGCGATTCTGATGTGGGCGTTCGGACCGCAGTTGCGCAGTCTGGCCGGTCCGCTTGGATCGGCGACGATCGGCGCGTCATTCGTGGCGACGCTGTGGCTGTGGCATCCGGCCACGCAGCGATTCTTGAGCGGCGGTGTCGATCTCGTCGGCGCGCATCAAACGCTCTTTAGCTGGATCCCCGGCTTTGACTTCGGGCTGTTGATCGATCCGCTCTCGCTGCTATGGACGCTGATCATCACCGGTGTCGGCTTCTTGATCCACGTCTACTCGATCGGCTACATGGACGGCGACCGGGCGATCGCGCGCTTCTTCGCGTACATGAATTTCTTTGTGTTCGCGATGCTCACGCTCGTGCTCTCCGACAACTTCGCAGGACTGCTGGTGGGATGGGGCCTCGTCGGATTGGCGTCGTACTTCTTGATCGGCTTTTGGTTCTTCAAGCCGTCCGCGGTTGCCGCCGCCCGCAAGGCGTTCGTCATCAACGTCGTGGGCGACGTCGGAATCATGTTTGCGATCTTCGCGATCTTTGCATCGGTCCACTCGCTCGCGTTTGCCGATGCGTTCGCCTTTGCCGGCTCGTACAGTACGCCGTGGCTCTTCGTGATTTGTTTGGCGCTGTTCATCGGTGCGGCGGCAAAGTCGGCGCAGATTCCGCTGCACACCTGGCTACCCGACGCAATGGAAGGTCCAACGCCGGTCTCCGCACTCATCCACGCTGCGACGATGGTGACCGCCGGCGTGTATTTGGTGGCTCGATGTGCGCCCTTGTGGAGTCAAAATAGCGATGCCCAAGTGCTGGTTGGGACGATCGGCGGCCTTACCGCCCTGGTCGGCGCGATTCTCGGCTGCGCGCAGTGGGACATCAAACGCATTCTCGCCTACTCGACGATGTCGCAGATCGGCTACATGATCATGGGCGTCGGGGTCGGCGCGTTCGATGCCGGCGTGCTGCACTTCCTCACCCACGCCTTCTTTAAAGCCCAGCTCTTTTTGGGCGCCGGGATCGTGATCCACCACCTCGCCAACGAGCAGGACGTCCGTCGCATGGGCGGGATGCGCCGCGACACGCCGTTCGCGTTTTGGGCGATGCTGGTCGGCGTGCTCGCGATCTGCG
>DATHMY010000024.1:0-11977 GCA_035486535.1 Candidatus Acidiferrum sp. | reverse complement strand
CCGGTCGTACGCGTCGCATTCGTGACCAGCGAGGCAACGAAGAAATAGAGATAGCCCAAGACCGTATAGAAGCCGAGATAGATCAGTCCTCGCGAGACGAACAAATCGATCAGCGTGCGGGCCGGCGCGAACGGCGCAACGGGTGGGAGCGGACGCAGCGACACCCCGCGCAGGTGCGCGAGCGTAATCGCAGCCGAGAGTGCCAGCCCAGCTGCTAGAATCGATCCCAATATCCGCGCAGCGCCCAACAGGCTCGCCAATACGGCGCCGCACGCATTGCCCGCACTACCCAGCGCCCCAAGCCACGCCGAGGCAACACCGAAGCGCGAACTCGGCATTGTATCGGGAATAACCGCCTGATACGGACCAATCGCCAGATTGAGCGCGATTTGCAGGGCAACGAATGACCCCAACAGCGCGTGGACGCTCGCGCTGTTGTAAAAGACGATAACCGAGAGCGCACCGAAGAGCGCGCCGCCTGCGTAAAATATCGTGCGATCCTGACCGCGCCGCCGCAGCTTGTCGGAAAGCGGACCCACGACGAGCTGGGTAATCGCGGCGGCGAAGGCGCCGCTCGCCGAAATGAGGCCGAAAGTCGCGAGCGACGCGTCGCCGGCAAGTTGGACGCAACGTGCTTGTAGAGAGATGCCGAGCACGGCGCCCCAGATGAGCTGCACGCCGAACCACAGCGCGGTGACGCGCGCCGGCTGCGCTTCGTTACGCGTGCTCGAGCGCATATGCGTATTCGCAAGCTGTATCGGCATCATACGCTAGCTCAGGCGGCGCATTCCGCAGCGCCGCAACCGGGATCCCAAGGATGCGCCGCGCGCGCTGCTCGAGTGCCTTCACCGACGCGCGCCCAACGATAAAACGCAGCAGCACGAGCGGCCCGGCAATCGTTGCCATCTGCCATGGCGCCTTGCGCGCGTCGAACATTGCCGTAGCCAGCGTGCGGACGCGCGCGCGCGAACCAGCGGGTAGATGGAAGATGCCCGCGTTGACGACCCGCTCGCCATCGAGCGTGACACCAAAGGGTGGGGCGCCGGGAAATCGGGCGGCGAACGTCGCGTATTCGGACAGCGGCATCGAGAGCGTCGGCGGATCGATGCGATCGAGAAACCAGCGCACCGTCGCGACGTCGATGTAGGGCAGATCGCAGGTGAGATAGAGCAGCGCAGCGTCGTCGGGCCAGGCGTCAAGCGCTCCCAGCACGTTTCTTGCGCCGGATCCGCCATCGGGGATCATCTTCACCGGCGCCATATTTGCGCAGGCATCACGCACGGCGTCATTGCCGACGACTGCTATTCGCTCGATGCCACAACCGCGCAGCGCGTCGATCGTGCGCGCGATCATCGTCCGCCCGCGAACCGGTGCAAGCGCTTTGAGCGTGGTACCGGCTCGCGCCGCATACTCGCCGTCGATCGGGCCGCCGGCCGTGATCACCGCGTACATATAAGAAGACCCGGCATGTCGCCGGGTCTTTCGTCCTATTTCTTGGTAGCGGCCTTCTTCTTGCCCGCGACCGTGCGTTTGGGACCTTTGCGCGTGCGCGCGTTGGTCTTGGTTCGCTGCCCGCGAACCGGTAGCCCGCGGCGATGACGCAGTCCGCGATAGCAGCCGATATCCATCAGGCGCTTGATGTTGCCTTGAACTTCGCGTCGCAGATCGCCTTCAACGCGAATCTGGAGCGTGTCGAGTGCGTCGCGCAGCTTCTTTTCGTCGTCCTCGGTGAGGTCTTTCACCCGTGTGTCGGGATTGATCCCCGTGTGGGCGAGCATTTTCGCGGCGTTGGCTGGGCCAACACCGTAAATGTACTGCAACGCAATTTCAATGCGCTTCTCGCGCGGAAGATCGATACCAGCCAGACGAGCCATTACTTCAAACTTTCCTCATTAGTCCTGAGCGTGTCGAAGGGATATTACCCCTGAACCTGCTTGTGTTTAGGATTGACGGTGCAAATCACGCGCACTTTACCTTCACGGCGAATGATCTTGCACTTTTCACAAATTTTCTTGACCGATGGACGAACTTTCATTTCTAGGGCACTTCGCCCGAGGCTCCGTGCCCCCACTTCGTGGGGCCCCCGGACCGTGGGCGCCTTTCTCTTGGTCGTTGTTCTACTATTTGTACCGGTACGTGATTCTGCCGTGCGTTAGATCGTACGGCGAGAGCTCCACGAGGACTCGGTCGCCGGGTAGGATGCGGATGAAGTTCATCCGGATCTTTCCCGACACGTGTGCTAACACACGATGCCCGTTGGCGAGTTCCACTCGGAACATCGCGTTGGGCAAGGGCTCGACGATCGTTCCCTCTACCTCGATCGCCTCTTCTTTAGGCGTCGCCGTCTTCGCGGCCTTAGCCGCCTTATCGGCGCTCCGTTTGCCGCGAGCCGGACGACCCCCGCGACGACGAGCCATTAGCGCGCCTGGATCCTTTCCACATCGGGGACGTACTTCGCCGCCTCGGGGTGTTCCCCAAAAGTGCGAAGCGTAAGGATCTTCGGGCCCTCATCGGTCACGGCGATCGTATGCTCGAAGTGCGCTGCGAGTTTACCATCTGCCGTGACGACTGTCCAGCCGTCTTTGAGGATCTCTACCTTCCGGTCGCCTAGGGTGATCATCGGCTCGATCGCCAGAACCAGACCCGTTCGGAGCTCCAGTCCCGTCCCGGCCTTCCCGTAGTTGGGGACTTGCGGCTCCTCGTGCATGGCCGTCCCAACCCCGTGGCCGGCCAGCTCGCGTACCACACCGTAGCCATGATCCTCGGCGTGGCGTTGAACGGCCGCTCCAATATCGCCCAAGTGGTTGCCGCGCTGCATCTGCGCGATCCCAATCATCAGGCACTGCTGCGTGACGTCGAGTAGGCGCTGCGCATCCGGCGAAATCGTACCGATCGGAATCGTGACCGCCGAATCGCTGACGTAGCCGTCTAGCGTGGTTCCGATGTCGATCGAGAGCAGGTCGCCGTCTTGCAAGACGTAGTCGCTCGGGATTCCGTGCACGACCTCATCATTCACGGAGGCGCAAATCGTGGCCGGATAGCCGTGATAGCCCATGAACGTCGGGATCCCGCCGCGATCGCGGATTCCTTTTTCGGCGATCGCGTCAAGTTCGCGGGTCGTCATGCCGGCCTTGGCGGTTTGCATCAGCTCGGTGAGGACGGTCGCGGTAATCTTGCCGCTACGGCGCATCGTCTCGAGCTCGCGCGCCGATTTCAACGTAACCATGCGTTAGTGCGCGGGCTCCAGATCGGCCGCGTGGAGAAGCTCGTGCGTGACTTCACTGATCGGGCGGGTCGCGTCGATTTGCACGAGGCGAGCGCTGGCACCGTAGTACTCGACCAGCGGCAGGGTCTGCGCTTCAAACACATCCAGACGCTTCGCAATCGTCGCAGGTTTGTCGTCCTCGCGCTGAATCAACGGTCCACCGTCGTCGTCGCAGACACCGGCCACCGCCGGCGGATTGAACTTTTCGTGATAGACGCGACCCGTGCGCGGATTCGTCCAGCGCCCGAGCAGCCGCTCTTCGAGCAGCCCCCGCGAGATCGCAAAGTAGACGGCGCGCGGAAGACCGCGACCGCGCTGCACCAGTAGCCGATCGAGCGCCTCGGCTTGCGCTACGGTGCGCGGAAAACCGTCGAACAACAGGCCTTCGCCCTCGCGCAGTTCGCCCTCGACCATGTCGATCATCAAGTCGTCGGGCACAAGATCGCCGCGGTCCATGTAAGCTTGCGCGGCCAGACCCAACGTCGTTCCTTCGTTGCGGTGTTTGCGCAGCAAGTCGCCGGTGGAGATCTGCCGATAGCCGAAACGGCTTTGCAGAATCTGCGCCTGGGTTCCCTTGCCCGCTCCCGGAGCACCGAGCAACACGACGTCGAGCATCAGCGCTTGATGAACCCGCGGTAGTCCCGCATCGCCAGTCGCGCTTCGATCTGCGAGATCGTATCGAGGGCCACGCCGACGACAATGAGGAGCGAGGTTGAGCCAAGATAGATCGTCGTGACGTTGAGTCCACGCTCGAGAATGTTCGGGGCAACCGCGAGCAGTCCGAGGAAGATTGCGGCTGCCGTCGTCAGACGGATCAGGATCTTGTTGAGGTAGTCGACCGTCGGTTGGCCCGGACGAATACCCGGAATGAACGCGCCGGTCTTCTTCAGATTGTCAGCAACGTCGCGCGTGTTCAGCACGATCGAGCTGTAGAAGAACGTAAAGATGACGACCAACAGGAAGTACGCAAGGTTGTAGATCCCAGTGCCCGGCGCGAACCAAATGTTGATCGCGTCGCTGAGGGCCGCGAGGTTCGTCGGAAATTGCAACGTCCAGTTCGTGATCGGAAACTTGACGATGTCAAACCACGTTGGCGCGCCGCTGCCGTGGAACCAGTTCAACGCCTGTTGCGGCAGCAACAGGATCGAGATTGCGAAGATGATCGAGATCACGCCGGCGTTGTTGAGACGTAGCGGAATGTAGGTCGAACGCCCCGCGAACATCTTGCGGCCGACCACCCGGCGGGCTTGTTGCACCGGCACGCGGCGCTGGCCCTGATACATAAAGATGATGCCGACGATAATCGCGATCGTGATCACGACGAAGAGCACGAGACTGAGCAGCGAAAGGCTGCCGGCGCTCGCGGTAGCGTAGGTCTCGGCGACGTATTGTGGATAGCGCAGCACGATGCCGATGAAGATGATCAGTGAGACGCCGTTGCCGATGCCTTTGTCGCTGATCTGCTCGCCCAACCACATCAAGAAGAGCGTACCCGCGACGAACGCAATGATCGCGAAGAGCTGGAACCAGATGCTGGTGTCGTAGAAGACGCCTGCAGCTTTCATAGCGTTAGTCATGAACGTGCCTTGCAGGATGGCAAGCGCGATCGTGAGCCAACGCGTGTATTGGCTGATCTTCTTACGGCCTTCCTCGCCGCCTTTCTTCGCGAGCTCCTCGAGCTGCGGTAATACCACGGTCATCAGCTGCATGATGATCGACGCGTTGATGTACGGCGTAATCCCCATGGCGATGATCGAGAGGTGCTGGAGGGCACCGCCCGAGAGGAAGCCGAGCAAGTTGTAAAACGTTCCCGACTTGAGGACGTTCTGCCAAACCTGTTCGTTGACGTTGGGCAATTGCACGTGGATCATAAAGATGAACCACGCAAATGCGAAAAGCACGAACCCGACCCGCTTGCGGATATCCGGTACGAGCAGGGCAGCCCGGAGATTATCGAACACTAGGCGCTCTCTGTTTGCACGAGTTCAGGAAGCGACGCACCGGCGGCTTTGAGCGCTTCGAGCGCGCTTGCCGAAAACACGACGTCGCGGAACTTCAGGCCTTGCGGAAGCGTCTTACCGCTCTTGTTGCCACCGAGAATCTTCACGCCGTCGAGCGTTGAGCTGAGCAATCCGCGCTCTTTGAGCGATTCCGGCGAGACTTCGATACTCGCATCCCATCCGTTGAGCTGGTGGAGGTTGACGACGGCGTAGCGCGCACGGAAGTGTCCGATGTCGCGCGCCTTCTGCGAGTAGCCACGCTTATGCGGGAGGCGCCGCGCCCACGGCGTTTGACCGCCTTCGAACGAAGGACCCTTACCGCCGCCCGAACGCACGGTTTGACCTTTGCCGCCTTCGCCGCCGGTCTTCACCATGCCCGAGCCGTGACCGCGTCCAATGCGCTGACGCTTCGGCCACGAGCCTTTAGCCGGCTTGAGCGAACCGAGCTTCATCACGGCGCCGCTCGACGTCGAAATGGCTCCGGCGCTCACCGTCGATGTGCTCTTGGCTGCCGCCGGCTTTGCCGCAGCAGGCTTTGACGCAACGGCCTTTTTTGCTGCGGTCGCCTTCGGTGCTGACTTTTTGGCTGCAGTCGCCTTCGTGCTGGACTTTGCACTAGCACTGCTCTTTTTCGCGGTCGACTTTTTCGCGCTTGTCTTTTTCTCTGCCATGATACTTTCTCTCGCCTAGTTACGCGGCGAAGATTTCTTTCGCGGTTTTTCCGCGGAGTGCGGCGACCTTCTCGGCCGTCTTGAGCGAACGAAGTCCTTCGATTGTTGCGAGGACGACGTTGATCGGATTGTTCGAACCCAGTGACTTGCACAGGATGTCGTGAATGCCCGCGAGTTCGAGTACTGCGCGCATCGAGCCGCCGGCGATCACGCCGGTACCGGGTGCGGCCGGCTTGAGCATGACCTTCGCCGAGCCTACCTGCATATTGACGAGGTGCGGAATCGTCTTGTCGACCATCGGCACCGTGACGAGGTTCTTCTTCGCCTGCTCGACGGCTTTGCGAATGGCTTCGGGCACTTCGCCGGCCTTGCCGATAGCAAATCCGACCTTGCCCTTGCGGTCGCCGACGACGACGAGCGCGCTAAAGCTAAAGCGCTTACCACCCTTGACGACCTTCGCGACGCGATTGACGCGCACGACGGTCTCTTCGAATCCACTGTTGTCGCGTTCGCGACCACCACGATAGTTCATTAGAAGTTTAGCCCCGCTTCGCGCGCCGCATCGGCGAGCGCTTGGATGCGTCCGTGATATTTGTATCCGCCGCGATCGAACACGACGTCGGTGATGCCCGCGGCCTTCGCCTTGGCCGCGATGGCCGCGCCCACCGCTTTGGCTGCGTCGAGGTTGGTCTTGGAGCCCAGCGGCTCGGCGACCGATTTGTCACGCGTCGACACTGCCGCGAGCGTGTGCCCCTGCGAGTCGTCGATGAGCGTGGCATAGATGTGGTGCAGCGTACGCTTCACCATCAGACGCGGACAGTTGTTCGTGCCGGCAACCTTCTTGCGAAGACGCTGATGGCGAGCGCGACGCGAGTCGTCTTTAGAAATGCGCGCCATTTACTTCTTTGCAGCCTTTCCGGCTTTGCCGAGCTTCTTACGAATGACCTCACCCTCGTAGCGAATGCCTTTACCCTTGTAGGGCTCCGGCGCGCGCAACGAGCGGATCTCCGCGGCGACCTGACCGACCTGTTGCTTGTCGATCCCGTCGACGTGAATCTTGTTCTGGCCCTCGACCGAAAGCGTGATGCCTTTGGGGGCATCGAACACGACCGGGTGCGAGTAGCCTAGGCTCAGGTTGAGCTTCTCGCCCGCCTTGGCGGCGCGATAGCCGACGCCTTGAATCTCGAGGCTCTTGCGAAAGCCCTTGCTCACGCCTTCGACCATGTTCGAGATCAGCGTGCGCGTCAAGCCGTGCGCGGCGCGCTGCGGCTTCGCATCGCCCTTGCGCTCGACGATTACTTTTCCGTCTTCGAGCTTCACGGCCACCGCTTGCGACAGAATGTTCTGACGCAACTCGCCTTTGGGCCCTTTGACTACGACCTCGCCCTCGCCGAGCGTGACATTCACGCCGTTCGGGACGGCGACGGGCAACTTACCAATACGTGACATCTTCGTTCGCCGTTCCTACCAGACGTACGCCAGGACTTCACCGCCGACGCCGAGCTTTTTGGCTCGTTTGCCGGACATGATGCCTTGCGAGGTCGAGATGATAACCAGACCTAAGCCGCCGAGCACGCGCGGAATCTCGGTCTTGGGCGTATACACGCGCAAGCCGGGACGCGAAATGCGGCGCAGGCCGGTGATGACTTTTTCTTTCTCCGGACCGTACTTGAGACGAATGCGCAGCGTCCCTTGCGGGCCTTCGTTGACGCGCTCGACTTCTTCGATGAAGCCTTCGTCCTTGAGGATCTGCGCGATCGCCGCCTTCACCCGCGAAGCCGGTACGTCGACCGACTTGTGATTCGCCGTGTTGGCGTTGCGGATGCGCGTGAGCAGATCGGCGACCGGATCGGTAATAGCAGCCATTAGTTCATGCCCTCCCTACCAGCTCGCCTTGGTCACGCCGGGAACGACGCCTTTGTGCGCGTTCTCGCGGAAGCAGATACGGCACATGGCAAACTTCCGCAGATAGCCACGCGGCCGTCCGCAGATCTTACAACGATTGTGCGCGCGCACGCCGAATTTCGGCGTCCGCTGCGACTTCACGATCATGCTGGTCTTTGCCACTAGTTCCGTCCCTTCTGCAGCGGGAGTCCCATCGCGGCGAGAAACTCCGACGCTTCTTCGTCCGACTTTGCCGTCGTGACGATCGTAATGTCCATGCCGCGCGCCTTGTCGACCTTATCGAAGTTGATCTCCGGGAAGACCAACTGCTCGCGCAGGCCCAGATTGTAGTTGCCGCGTCCGTCGAACGATTTCGTCGGCAGACCGCGGAAGTCGCGGATACGCGGAAGCACGATATTGAAGAGCTTGTCGAGGAAGATGTACATCCGGTCGCCGCGCAAGGTGACCTTCGCGCCGATGTTCATGCCTTCACGCAGCTTGAACGCCGCGATCGACTTCTTCGCCTTCGTAATAATGGGCTTCTGACCCGTGATTTGGGTGAGTTCAGCGACGGCCAAATCGAGCGCCTTGGCGTTGGCGATCGCATCGCCCACGCTCATGTTCACGACGACCTTTTCAAGCTTAGGGATCTGCTCGACGTTCTTGTAGCCGAACTTCTCCTGAAGCGCTTTGCGCACTGAACTGCGATACTTTTCTTTCAAACGCGTCGCCACGTCTATGCTCCCTTCGCCGACTCGCGAGCCGGCTCGCCGCACTTCACGCACACGCGATGCACCAGACCGTCAGACGCGCGGCCGCGACGAAGACGTGTCGGAGTCTTGCACTTCTCGCAGACGTATTGCAGCACGGAGAGCGGAAGCGGCGCTTCCTTCTCGACAATGCCACCGCTCTGCTGCGCACCCATGTTGCCGCGCTGCTGCCCGGCCTTCGTGTGGCGCTTGACGATGTTGAGTCCTTCGACCGTCGCCTGATCGTGATCGGCGAAAATCGTCTTGATCACGCCGCGCTTACCTTTTTCCTTACCGCGACGAATCATCACGGTATCGCCTTTGATGAGGCTCGGCTTGGCAGCCATGTTAGAGCACCTCCGGTGCTAGCGAGGCGATCTTGAGGAAACCGCGGTCGCGCAGTTCGCGCATAACCGGACCAAACACGCGCGTGCCGCGCGGGTCGAGGTTGTCCTTTTCGCCCTTGATGATGACGCAAGCGTTGTCGTCACAGCGCACGACCGAACCGTCGGCCCGGCGAATCGGCGCCGAGGTGCGCACGATCACGGCTTTGACGACTTGGCCCTTCTTGACGGCCGCGCCCGGGATCGCGCTCTTGACGGTGCCGACGACGACGTCGCCAACGTGCGCGTAGGCGTGACGGCTCCCGCCGGCGATGTGGATCACCAGCAGCTCGCGAGCCCCACTGTTGTCGGCTACCTTGAGCCGAGTCTCTTGTTGAATCATGTCCTTACTTTGCTCGCTCGACGATCTCGACCAGACGCCAGCGCTTGTCGCGCGAAAGCGGCCGGCATTCCATAATGCGCACGATGTCGCCGACCTTGGCCTCGTTCTTCTCGTCGTGGGCTTTGAAGCGCGTCGACTTCCGAACGATTTTGCCGTAGGTCGGATGCGGAACGCGCGTCTCGGTCACGACGACAATCGTCTTGTCCATCTTATCCGACGCGACGCGGCCCTGCTTCACGCGACGTGCGACCGCTCTAACGTTATGCTGCTCCATGCTGCTCCTCGGTCATCCGCTTATCCGAGATGACGGTCTGAATCTGGGCGTACGCGCGGCGCATCGCTTTGATCTTGCTAAAATCGGTCAGATGCCCGGTGCGTAGCGCAAAGCGCAGGTTGAAGAGCTCCGACTTGGTTTCGCGGGCTTTTTGCTGCAGTTCCGCAAGCGTGAGGCCGCGCAGTTCGTTCAACTCACCCTTCTTCATGAGGTCGCCTCCTCGCGCGAAACAATCCTCGTCTCGATCGGCAGTTTGGAAGCTGCGAGGCGCAGCGCTTCCTTTGCAACGATCGGCTCAACGCCGGAGAGTTCGAACAGGATGCGGCCCGGGCGCACGACGGCGACCCAGAACTCCGGGTTACCCTTACCAGCGCCCATGCGGACTTCCGCAGGTTTCTTCGTAACGGGCTTGTCAGGGAAGACCTTGATCCACACCTTACCGCCGCGTTTAATGTGACGCGTCATCGCAATACGCGCAGCTTCGATCTGACGATTGGTCATCCAGCACGGTTCCATCGCTTGCAATCCGTACTCGCCGAACGTCAAGTTGCTGCCGCGCAGGGCGCGCCCGGTCATGCGACCACGCTGCACCTTACGCCACTTCACTCGTTTGGGCGTCAACATTTATTCTGCACTCCCTTCGGCCGGTGCCGCACCATTTTCATACGGTGCGTTGGCCGCTTCATTCACGATGGCGTCGGCGTCGACAGCGATCGGCTCCGCCGACGGCTCAGCAACGCCCGGCGCGCCGCCTTGCTGCGGGCGTCCGCCGGCAGCGCCACCGGCGCCCCCGCGTCCACGTCCGCGTCCGCCGCGCTCACGCCGATCGCGGAATCCGCCCTGACGCTCAGCGCGATCGACGGTATTCGTTTGACGCGGCTGATCCGGCAGAACCTCGCCGCGATAGATCCATACCTTCACGCCGATGCGGCCGAAAGTCGTGAACGCTTCCACGTGCGCGTAGTCGATGTCGGCGCGCAGCGTGTGCAGCGGCACCTTCCCGTCGGCGTTACGCTCGGTGCGAGCGATTTCCGCGCCGCCGAGGCGGCCGGAGACTTGCACCTTCACGCCGCGCGCGCCGGCTTTCATCGTACGCATGATCGCTTGCTTCATTGCGCGACGGAATGCAATGCGCTTCTCGAGCTGATCGACGATGTTCTGGCCAACCAGACGCGCATCGAGCTCGGGATGCTTGATCTCCATCACGTTGACCTGAACGTTCTTGCCGGTCAGCTTTTCGAGGTTCTTGCGGATCTCTTCGATGCCAACGCCGCGCTTGCCGATGATGATACCTGGCTTGGCAGTGTTGACAATCACGCGCGCCTGATTGGCGCGGCGTTCGATCTCGATCTTGCTGATCGCGGCCGAACGCATCCACTTATTGAAGAACGCGCGAATCTTGACGTCTTCGTGGAGCCAATCGATGTAATGCTTTTTCTCGAACCAGCGGCTGTCCCACGTACGCGTGATGCCCAGGCGAAGGCCGACCGGATGAATTTTCTGACCCATAGGTTAGGCGCTTGCCTCCGCAGATTTTGCAGTGCGCTTGGAAGTCGCGGCACGGCGTGCCGGTGCGCGTTTGATCGAGACCGACGCGCCTGCGCGCGCTTTACGCTTCTTCACGGGCGGCGTTTCGCTCACGACAACCGTCACGTGCGAAAGACGCTTGCGCTTGAAGTAGGCGCGGCCTTGTGCGCGCGGATCCAGACGCTTGGTAAAACGCCCGCCGGGACCGCCGTCCACCGTGATGCGCGTGATGAACAACTCGTCGGTGTTCATGTCGTGGTTATTGCCGGCGTTCGCGACGGCGCTGCGCACGAGCTTCTCGATCGGCTCAGCGGCATAAACGCCCGCGAATTGCAGCATCGTAAGCGCTTCGCGCACGCTCTTGCCGCGAATGGCGTCGGCTACGCGGCGCAGCTTACGCGGCGCCATGCGCACGAACTTGAGGTGTGCGACAGCTTGCTGTCCTTGCGTATCGGCTGCCATCACTTCACCGCCGCCTTGTCGCCGCCGTGGCCGCGGAAGCTACGGGTCGGAGCGAACTCACCGAGCTTGTGCCCAACCATGTTTTCCGTCACATAGACCGGGACGTGCGCCTTGCCGTTGTGCACGCCGATGGTATGACCAACCATCGCCGGCACGATCGTCGACGCGCGGCTCCACGTTTTGACGACGCGCTTCTCACGCGTCTCGTTGAGTTTCTCCACCTTCTTGAGCAGATGGTCTGCCACGAAGGGGCCCTTTTTAAGGCTGCGACCCATTACTTGGAACCTCGCTTACGAACAATCATCTTGGTCGTGCGCTTGTTACGGCGCGTCTTCTTGCCCATGGTCATCTGACCCCAAGGCGTGGTCGGCGGACGTCCCGAGGTGGAACGCGCTTCACCACCGCCGTGCGGGTGATCG
>DATHMY010000023.1:0-6192 GCA_035486535.1 Candidatus Acidiferrum sp. | reverse complement strand
CGCCGCATGAACGAGTTGCGGCCCGGGACGGCAAGCGTTGTCGTGCGGGACGGCGATCTGCCTGAAGCAACCCGAGAAGAAGCGGCAAAAGTCTTGGTCGAGCACCTTTTCGCGCAAGGCAACATCGCGATTCCCGGCGTTTCGTACGCGGTGAATTACAAACTGGCGGAAGGCCCCACCGGCGGCGACATCGTCGACGTCTATCACTACGGCAACAACTCAATAGCGTTCGCGATTGCTGATATCGAAGGCAAGGGCGCGCAAGCCGCTGTCAACGCCGCGCTCATTAAATTCGGTCTGCGCGCATATTCTTCGGAAGGAATGACGCCCGAGCGAGTCGTTCGCGCACTGGATCGGCTCTTTCTCGAAAACAATGTCTTTGAGAAAACCGAATCGTTCGCAAGTGTCTTCTTCGGCGTTGTCGACCCGACACGGCGACTGATGACCTACGTAAATGCCGGGCACGAGCCGGTGCTCATCATCGCCCCGGACGGCACTCCGCAGGTACTTCCCCCGACCGGCCCACTCATCGGCGTCTTTGACGAGTATCACTATTTGTTTACGCAGGCCTTCGTCGAAGTCGATGCAGGCACGCTCTTCATCGGTACGACCGATGGCGTGACCGAGGCGCGAAACGAGATCGGCTCGTTCTTTGGGATGGACCGATTCATTGACATCACGGTGGCGAATCACCACTTACCCGAGTCCGAGCTGGTACAAGCCGTTGTTGATGCGACGCTTGCGTTTAGCGTTGGCCGTCGCCGTGACGACATCGCGATCGTCGCCGTGCGTTTCCTCTAATCGGATAATCGGGGCTTGTCGGGGCGCCACGCCTTGACGAACGGCCCGGGATGTTTGGTGCTGCCGTGGATTGGGCGGCGAAAGAGCCAGGCCGCAAAGCCCGCGAGATTGGCCAGCATTACGAACTGGCGATAGCCGAAGTTCTCCAACAACGCCGCGATGAGCAGCTGCGACACTTCACCTAAGCCATAGGCAGCAAAGGAAATCTCATCGAGCAGAATGCTCACCACGCTGCCAAACACCGCAAGCGTGAGCACCAGCGCCAAAAGCCAGAGCTGCGAGCGCACATCGAGGAATCCTAAGACCGCACCCGCGATCGAGAAGATAATGCCGCCGGTCACGACCACCGGCGCGAGCCACTCGAAGAAGACAAAGTATGGCATCGTGACCCAGCTAAAAAAGCCGCCGCGGCCGAAAAGCATGCGACGGTGAATGGTGACACACTCGCAGAGATGACGATGCCAACCCTTGCGCTGGTTGTAGAGCGCTCGCAGCGTCGGAGCGACGTCGGTCCAGCACACTGGATATGGCGTAAAGGCGACGCGATACGCGCGTCCCGTGCTGATGCAGTAGTTGTGCACACGCATCGTCATTTCCATGTCTTCCCAAATCGTATCCGTACGAAAGCCGCCGCATTCGATGAGGATGTCCTTTCGCCACAGACCGCAAGCGCCTGATACAATCCCCAGGGCATTGAGCGGGGCAAAGCCCATGCGCGTGGCGAGAAAGGCGCGAAGATATTCCAGCACTTGAAAGCGCTTGATCAGCGATTTTGGCAGGTGCTGCTCGCTGCTCGCGACCGCAATCGTGCCGCCGACCGCGACGGTCCGCGGGTCTTGTTGAAACGGCTCGGTCATCCATTGCAGCGTCGCGGGGTGATAGTGGGAGTCGGCATCGGCGCTGAAGATCAACGGAAAACGCGCGAGGTTGAGCGCCGCGTTGAGTGCGTCGCCTTTCCCTCCGTTAACCTTGTCGATGACACGTAGCTGCGGGTAGCGCGCGGATTGGTAAATCTCTTTAACACCTTGCGTGGCGAGGCCGGGCCGATAGATGCCCTCGTAGGGTTCGAGCTCGAAGGCACTGTCAAGTGCGAAGAGCGTTCCGTCGGTCGATCCGTCATTCACCACGATGATCTCGAAGTTGACGTATTCCAGCGCGAGCATTGAACGCAACGACTGCACGATCAGCGCCTCCTCGTTGAACGCCGGAACCACGAAGGTCACCGGCTGGTCGAGCGTCGAGGTGGAGCGTCGTACGGGATCAGCTAGGTGAAGCTTGACGTACCACGGCAGGCGCATCAGCGCGATCGAGCCGGTGAAGAAATAGTACGCGTTGATGGCAATGAAGTAGATGAAGAGAAAAAATTCTACCGAGATGATGTCGTCGGACCGAATGCCGTGAATCATCGGCGCCCCGCGACCATCACCTTTTCGGCGAGAACCTGTTCGATTGCATCGCGAGCGTACCGGTCGGCGAGGCTTGCGGAAAACGCCTGCGCAAGCTCGACGGTGGGAAAGAGCTGCACCGCGGCCTCGGCGGCGCGCAGGCGCACCCAATAGTCGGGATGTGAGGTCATCCGGGCGAGAAGCTCCCGGTCGTCGCTGCGCACACACTTGCGCAAGACGCGCAGGGCAGAAAGTGCGACGATGCTCGCTTCGTGGTTCGTGAAGCGGACGGCCATCGCATGATCGCGATCCTGCGCCAGCGGTGCGAGCGAACGCAGCGCCGCTGCGAGCGCCTCCGGGTTGTGCGATGTCGTGAGTACGTCATCGCAGATGCGATGCGCGCTGTCCGCCGGACAAAAACGTACGTAGTCGAGAAGCCGGGGAAGCGCCTCCTGTGGGGCATCGGCAATTGCGTCGCGCATCGCGGCACCAAGTACGTTAGCATCGACTTCCCGCAGCATCACCTCGACGCGCGAGCGCACCCAATCGTCCCGTACGAGCAGCAGTCGCAACGTGCCGGCGATGAAGCTTGAGTCGATTCGCAGCGCGCAGTGTGCCGCCGTCCGCGAGAGTTCGGGACCTTCTCGACGCGTCAGGACCACGGCACTTTCGAGGGCGCGCACGTCGCGGATCTCGCCTAGAACGTTGAGCGCAACGATCTTGTCGGCGTCGTCGCCGCGCTCCAAAAGCGAAAGCGCGTAGTCATCGATGCCGAGACGAATCGCGACATCGTAAATGCCCCGGAACTGCGTGTAGATCGCGAGCACCGTGAACCAGTCCTGTTTGCGTATCTTCGGCAGTGAGCCATGTAGAGATTCTCCCGAAGCGGCGCGGTCGAAAAGCCCGCGCCAGCGCGCGGTCAGCACGATTTGCCGGCGCCGATAGATCGCGTTACGGGAGCGAACCAAGATCAGCGCCGCAAAGAGTGCGACGGTCATGAGCAATGAAAGCCCAACGCTGACCTTGATGATCAGCTCGAATAGGTTAAAGCCGTTCGCGAAGAGCAACGTGCAACTCGAAACGATCGTAGGCGCCGGTCAAGAGATACCAGCCGACGCCGAAGCCCAGAGCCGTGTGCGGCGTAAACCAGTGCAGGTCGTTTGCCGAATATGAGATGGTTTGATAGAGAGCGACGTTCGCTCCGATGCCGGTACTCTCGACGTCTCTACCGCCGGAGATCGCCAGCGAGACGGTGTCGCAACGCAGGTAGTCCGCATAGGCCACGCCGGCGGACATCGCGGTGCCGGGCACATTCGAGAGATGGACTGCGGTGAGCGTAAAGCTGAAATGCGCATTGCCGCGGTAGCGATCCGCGCCGGCCGTCGCAATGGCGGCAATCGCGCTCGGGTAGTTGCGCTGCGTGTACGAAGCTTGATAGCCGTAGCCGTCACCGGCGCGAAGATCGAGACCGCCTTGGAGCGTCGACGCGGGCAGCACTTGATGCGTCGGACTGAAGGACGCCACCGCGTCGAACGTTAGCTTCGGCGCCACGGGAATGTACGCGCCGCCTTCATAGGTGATATCGCTCAGACCGAAACGCTGATCGGTGGTAATGTCTGCATAGGCTGCATGTGCCGGTCCATCGCGGGTTGCGACGCTGACGTACTGCTCGTCCCACGTGCCCCGGTCACCTGTCAGCGCATCGCTCGTCGAGCCGGCTTCCACGTCCATCGTCTTCGCCGGGGGATCCAGAAATTGGCACATCGCGATCAATGCGATGAGGTGGATCACACCAGTACCCGGCCTTCCTTGAGGCTCGCACTAACGGCATCGATCGTCGCGTCCAGGGTCACGTGCGGTTGGAATTGCAGAAGGCGCTCGGCCTTCGAGATATCGGGCACGCGGCGCATGATCTCTTCGAATCCCGCCGGATAGACGTCGCTAAACGGGACAAGCTCGATCGTGGAGGTTGAGCCGGTGCGCTGGATGATGCGCTTCGCAAGGTCGATGATCGGTGTTTCGATGGGATTGCCGATGTTGAAGATCTCGCCGGCCACGCTGCCAAATCGCTCGAGCTGTACCAACAATGCGTGGACGACGTCCTCGATGGCGCAAAAGCAACGTGTTTGCGTGCCGTCGCCGTAGACCGTCAGAGGCTCGCGGGCGAGCGCCTGTCGGATGAGGCGCGGAATAACCATCCCGTAACGTCCTGTCTGGCGCGTACCGACCGTGTTGAAGAGCCGCGAAATGACCACCGGGAGTTCGCGCTCGCGATGCAATGCGAGCGCGTAGAATTCGTCATAGATCTTCGCGCACGCATAGCTCCAGCGCCCGATCGTGGGGGAACCGATGCTGATCGGGTCGTCCTCGTGCGATGGGAAGCGTAACGAGTGCCCATAGACCTCGGATGTCGAGGCAACGATAGTCGGCGTGTTGTCGCGTGCGGCGGCCTGCAGCACGGTCTCCGTCCCGTGTGCATTGACCTCGAGCGTCCGCAGCGGACTCTCGACGATCATGCGTAAGCCGATGCGAGCCGCCAAGTGCACGACCGCGTCGCAGCCGCGCATCGCATCATCGACGGCGATGCGATTGCGAACGTCGCCTTCGATGAACGAGAACGCGCGGCTCGCTCGGGCAAGCGCGAGATTATCGAGCGACCCGGCTGAAAGATCATCGAGACCGACCACCGCATGGCCGCGATGCAGCAAATGATCGGTGAGATGCGAGCCAATAAAGCCGGCTGCTCCGGTAACCAAGACTCTCATAGGTGGATGATCCTTGCTCGCGCATTCGTGCGCATATCGAGGGAAAGTGCATCGCGCGTATCGATGACGACGCGCGCCTGCTGCCCGATGGCGCAGTAGTCGACATCGTCGTGTTTGGAGAGGATGAGCACACAGTCGGCGGCCGCGAGCATTCCTGCATCGAGCGCGACGCTGTGCAGCATGTCGTAACGCCGGCGCCGCGGCGGGAACGATTGAGCGACGACGTGCAGCGAACGCCGCTCGGTTGCGATCTTGAGTCGCGGCCGCCATTCCGGCCAACCGTCGAGATCGAAGTCGAGAAGTGGGATCAGCGGATCGTGGTAGTTCACGATCGCGCCCTGGTACCGTAGCCGATCGATGATCGCAATCGCTGGACTTTGACGCGTATCCGCGACGTTGTTCTTGTATGCGACCCCAACGATGAGAATACGCGCATCGCGCACCGACTTCGAATCGTCGTTGAGCGCTCGAGCAACCAAGTCCACCACGTAGGCCGGCATCTTGGTGTTAATGTCGTCGGCAAGCTCAATGAAACGAGAGACGACGCCTTGCTGTTTGGCTTTCCAGTTGAGGTAGAGCGGGTCAAGCGGAATGCAATGTCCGCCCGCTCCGGGGCCCGGAAAGAACGGGAGAAAGCCGAACGGCTTGGTCGCGGCCGCGGCGATCACCTCAGTCGAGTCGATGCCGAGATGATTGCAGAGGACCGCGAATTCGTTGATCAAGCCGATGTTGACCAGGCGAAAGGTATTCTCGAGCAGCTTCACCGTTTCGGCGGCTCGCGCGTTGGAGACGGGGTGAACAACGTCGACGAGTCCGGCATAAAATTCGTGCGCCGCCAGCGCCGAACCGGTACTGCAGCCGCCGATGACTTTCGGAATGCTCCGGAGCGGCATCGTGTTGCCGGGATCGACGCGTTCGGGTGAAAAGGCGAGGAGGAAGTCCACGTCGGCCTTGAGACCCTTCGCCTCGAGCATCGGCTGGACGACTTCGTCCGTCGTGCCGGG
Organism: Candidatus Acidiferrum sp.; assembly: GCA_035486535.1. Classification (GTDB taxonomy): domain Bacteria; phylum Vulcanimicrobiota; class Vulcanimicrobiia; order Vulcanimicrobiales; family Vulcanimicrobiaceae; genus Aquilonibacter. The sequence continues at coordinate 237 of DATHMY010000023.1, read as the reverse complement.
ATACGTTGTCGACTCCAGGATGACCAGTTGCCCGGCGCCGAGCGTCGCGGCCACGGCTTCGACGGCCTTGACGACGTACGACAGGTCGGGATCCTTCGTTTTCCGGAGGGGCGTCGGTACGCAGATGTCGATCGCGTCCATCGCGCCGAGTTGCTTCATATCGGTCGTGGCGCGCAGCCGCTTTGCGGACACCTGCGCCGCCAGATCGGCGTCGGGGACATCGGGGATGTAGCTCTT
>DATHMY010000022.1:0-6062 GCA_035486535.1 Candidatus Acidiferrum sp. | reverse complement strand
CCACCGCACCGAAGCTCGTCGCTACGCTCACCGCGACCGTAGGGTTGCCGCGTGAGTCGAGCACTTCGCGCGCGTGGACGGCTTCGATCAGCGGCCGCCCGCCGCCGCGTAACGACTCTATCGACATATGCTACGCCTGTTCTTTGATCCAGCGATCCATATCGTGTTTGCGCGAAACGAATTCGTTCTTGTTGAAGAAAATGTTCAGCTCGCGTTCGGCCGCGCCTTTGCTGTCGCTGCCGTGAACCAGGTTGCGGCCGATCGACTGTGCGAAATCGGCGCGAATCGATCCGGGCGCAGCACTGAGCGGATTGGTTGCACCGATCAACTGCCGGCAGGCCTCGATCACACCTTCGCCTTCGACCGCGAGCGCAACCAACGGAGCGCTGGTAATAAAGTTCACCAGGTCGCCGAAGAACGGCTTGTCCTTGTGTTCGGCATAGTGCTCGCGCGCCTTATCGCCGGGCAGCTGGATGAGCTTCATCGCGGTGATGATGTAGCCGCGCCGCTCGATTCGCGAGATGATTTCGCCGACCAATCCGCGTTGCACGGCGTCGGGTTTGCAGAGAATCAACGTTGTTTCTATTGCCATAGCAGGCCCCGAATACGTCGCGAGCGCACGCTCCACCTATGGACCCGGGCGAACATCCGTACGAGAGCGTGCAACGCGAACTGCGCGGCACCGCATTCGCCACGATCCGCTACGAGCGCATCACCGAAAGCACGAATGACGACGCGGCGGCACTGCTTGGCGATCCCGGCCACGCCGGCCTGACCATCGTGGCCGACGAGCAGACCAAAGGCGCCGGCCGGAAAGGCCGCTCCTGGATCGCATCGCCCGGTAGCTCGCTCTTGATGACCACGCTTCCGGCCGGCCCGATCCCGTCAGCGAACGTGTGGATCGTACCGTTCGGGATCGCGATTTGCGTGCGGCGCGCGCTGCGCACGAATGGCATTCGCAGCGACCTGCATTGGCCCAACGACTTGCTCGTGCAGGGCAAAAAAATCGCCGGGATCTTGTGCGTGTCGCGCGTGAACGGCGACCGCGCCTGGGTCGCGGCCGGCGTCGGCATCAACGTGCATCGCCCGCCCGGCGCCGACGAATCGATCGTACCGCCGCCCGCCTTTTGCGACGACTTCAATCCCGCGATCACGCGCGCCGCACTGCTGCGCGATCTACTGCTCGAATACGACGTCTGGCACGCGGCACTCGAAATGCCGCAACGCATCGCCCGCCTGTGGGAACACACCGCCGGTCTGCCCCAACGCTATCGCATTCTCAAAGACGGCGAAGAGCATCCCGTTGACGTCGTCGCGATAGCACTGGCGAGCGGCGGCGGACTCGTCGTCCAACACGACAACGGCCAACGCGAGACGATCGCGCTGGCCGATGCGAGGGCATTGCGTTAGCTCATTGACCCATGGTGGCGTCGAAGAACCGGTCCAAGTCGCCGTGGAATTTTTCGAGCGACGGAACGTGCAAGTAGACCATGTGGCCCGACTCGTAATAGCCGAAGCTGACGTGATCGCGCAGCGCCGGCGGCAGTTCGAGATGCGAGAACGTCCACTCGGCTGCACCGAACGGCGTCGCCATATCGAAGTAACCGGCGCCGACGAAGACGCGCAAGTGCGGATTTTGGATCATGGCTTGCTGAAGATCGTTGCTCGTCGTGGGAGCGATCCACGGGAAGGTTCCCTTACGCGTGAAGTCCCACAGTCCGAAGATGTCGCCGGTGCACTCGTTATAGGTCTCCTCGCTCTTCCAACCCAGGTCATTACGCACGTAGGTAAGGAAGCTGGCTTGGAAGCCGGGATCGGTCGCCGCATCGGCCGGATCGTAATCGGCGGAGTCGCCGAGCGGATCGAGATCGTAGCCGACGTAGCGCGCGTCGAGCCGGCCGGTCGACTGACCGGATTCGATCAACAACTCTTTTTCATAGCGCTGCGGCAACACGCGCAGGTCGGCCTTCTCGATATAGCTCGTGCTCAAGCCGATCAGGTGCGAAAGTTGTGACGCGATCTGCGTGAATTGCGCGTGTGGCAGCCGATCGCCCTGGATCAGCGCGGAAGCGTAGGACCCGTTCGCAAAGCTGCGCGCCTCGCTCACGATGCTTTGCAGCGAACCTTTGTTAGGTGAATGCGAGTGGTACCAATTCACCGCGGCTTCGGTCGGCAGATAGGTAACATACGCGATGTCGTTGCCTGGCCCCGGCGCGATCGTATCGAAGTCGAGCACCGACGAGAGCAAGATCACACCGTTGAACGCCATCGAGTTGTTGCTCTGCAAGTAGTTCACCAGCACCGCCGAGCGTGGCGTGCCGTAGCTCTCGCCGAGCAAGAACTTCGGCGAATTCCAACGATCGTTCCGGGTGACGTACTGGTAGATAAAGGCCCCAAACGCCGCCGCGTCCTGGTCGATGCCGTAGACGGTCTTCGGATCGACTTTCGGGAGCACGCGGCTGTAGCCGGTGCCTGGTGCATCGATGAAAACCAGATCGGATTTGTCGAGCAGGCTGTACTCGTTGTTGACGAGCTGGTACGGCGGACCGACGTTGTGTCCGGCGTTCGGGAACACCACGCGGCGCGGACCGAGCGCGCCCATGTCGAGTGGGACGCTGGCGCAGCCGGGGCCGCCATTATAAAGGAACGTGACCGGCCGGTGCACCGGGTCGGCACCGTCTTGCGTATAGGCAATGTAGAACACGCGCACCTCGGGCGCACCTTTGTCGGACTTGATTTCAATCGTCCCCGCGGTCGCGGTGTACGCGATCGTGCGGCCGCCGACGGTGACCTCGTGGTGCGTCGCGACCGCGTCGCTGGACGGCGCATGTTCGGGGGCAGCTGCCATTTTGGGAGCATCGGCTGCCCGCGCGACCGACGTGACGGTAAAGAGCGCGCAAAGTAGCGCCGAGGCAAACGTTCGCATGTGCATCCCGAATGCATTGGGCCTCGAAGCGCGATGCCCTGCTGTGTCAAGAGTCTGTCCTTGCGCGCCGTTTTGTGTGAACGCAGTCGGCGCCGATGCCGATATCATCACAAGGTCGGTCCTAGCCTTTACTTATTGTAAGGAAGTATTTTCGTGCGTTACACCGTCGGTCGCCAGCTGGCTCTGGCATTTTCGGTTCCACTTACGCTGATCGTGATGCTCAGCGCAGTCGCCTTTTGGGGCTTCATGCAGCTCGGGCATTCGAACGCGCAACTGAATAACGCCCGCAACGTGGCGATGCTCTCGCAACGCGTGCCGTACGCGACGCTGATGGTACGCGCGATGTCCAAGGAGTTCGGCTTCGCGCCGAACCCGGTCAACGCGAAAGCGGTCACCGATGCGCTGGCGACCGTCCACACCGCCGTCGATGCGCTCGATAGCGACCGCGACGCAACCGCGCAGACGCACCTTGCGGAGATCCGCGCGCTGCTCGTTCCCTACGATCGCGATCTGAAGTTCGTCGTGAATAGCGACCCCAAAGACGTCTTGATCGCCTACAACCAGAATAAGAACCTCGTCGCCAAGACGCGTGACCGCCGCATCGCCACCGGCAAGCTGATCGACAAGCAGGCCAAGGCACTCATCCGCGAATCGGACCTCGCCGTCGCGCGCGCCGATGCGGAGTTTTCGCAGACGCTGCAAACCGTTTTGATCGCGATGGGCATCTGTTTTGGGCTCTCGCTGCTGACCGGCATCCTTGCGTCGATGCGCATGGCACGCCGCCTCGGCGGCCGGCTCCGCGCGCTCTCCGCCGCGCTGAACGCCGTCATCAATGAAGACTTCGCCAGCCTCACCGAGGCGATGCTGCGCCTTCGCTCGGGCGATCTCACCGGTCACTTCATCGCCAGCGCCCAAGCGATCCACGCGCGCGGCAGCGACGAAGTCGCCGAGATCACCAAGAGCTACAATGCGCTCGTCGCCGGCCTCGACTGCGTCGGCGATAGCTGGAACTCGGCGACCGCGCAGCTTTCACGCACGATGGACGACGTCCGCTGTGCGTCGGACGAGCTGAGCACGACCGGCCTGTCGATCTCCGCGGCCACGCAACAAGCCAAGATTGCGATCACGCAAATCTCCGAAGCGATCGAAAGTGTCGCGGCGCTCTCGCGCATTCAATCCGCTGACGTGCAGACCTCTTCGAGCGCGATCGAAGAGTTGGCCGTCGCGGCAGCCCAGATTGCTGCCGGTGCCTCCGATCAAACCAATGCCATCGAGCGCGCCGCTGGGCGCGTCAACGAACTCGACGGACAGGTTGTAACCTTCGCCGAGCTCGGCGGCAAACTCGCCACCCTCGCACGCGAGGCGAGCCTCGAAGCGTCGCGCGGAAATCAGGCCGTGTCGCAAACGGCGACCGCGATCGAGCGTCTGCGCGAAGTTTCTGAGCGCACGATCGGCTCGATGCAGAAGCTCGTCGCGCGCTCGGAAGAAGTCGTGCGTATCGTCTCGACGATCGATGACATCGCCGATCAGACCAACTTGCTTGCGCTCAATGCCGCAATTGAAGCGGCTCGCGCCGGCGATCACGGCCGCGGCTTCGCAGTCGTTGCTGCCGAGATCCGCAAACTAGCGGAGCGCTCGACCAGCTCAACCTCGGAAATCGCCACCATTCTCAACGGCATCCGGACCGAGACGCTCGGCGTGTCGACCAGCATGTCGCAAACGCAGGAAGCCCTCGACAACGGCCTCTCGCTGGCGGCGACCGCGCGCGAAGCGCTCGAATCCCTGGCCGCATCGACGCAGAGCACGACCGAAACCGCGGATGCGGTCGCGACCGGCTCGACGATCATTCGTAGCGCGTCGGCCGAGATCAGCGCGATGATCGGTAGCATTTCAAGCGTTATCGAAGAGAGCGCCGCTGCGGCCACGCAAATGCAGATCAGCACCAGCTCGGTAACGGGGCTCATGCTGCCGATCGCTCGTGCATCGGATTCGCATGCCACCACCGCGGAAGAAGTAAGTGCAAGCGCCTACGAAACGTCGGCGCAAATCAACGAGCTCAATTTGACGGCTGACGCGGTGCTTTCGCAGTCGGAGCGGCTACGTCACGCGCTCGACGGATTCGTTATCGGTACAGTTCTGGAAGCGGCACCGAAGATGTCGGCCCTCGTCGCGTAAACGCGCCGAGGTCGAGTAAGAGCGTCAAACGCTCGTCACGGTCAACGGCGACCGAACTGACGAACGAGGTTTCCTGGGCGAGTGGCAGCGCCCTGACCTCCGAGCGGCCGATGCGCACAACTTCACACACCCGATCGGCCGCTAGCCCCACCGAACGTCCGTCGACGTTCACGATGATGCAGACGTCGGACGTGCCGGGAGCACGACCGAGGGCGGTGCGAAGATCGACGATCGGCACGATCTCGCCACGCAGCTCGATGATCCCAGCAATCCCGTCCGCAGCCCCCGCGACCTGCGTCGGCCGGTCGTTCCGACGGATCTCTCGTACGTCGAGAATATCGATCCCATACTCGCTGCCGTCGACAACGAACCGTAAGTACTGCAGTGATGCGTTTGAGGAGGACATGGCGCTAGACTACCAGCGCCGCCTAACCAACACCTAACTGGCTTTCGCCGTTTCGATCAACTGCGATAACTCGATGCTGGTATCGACCCCGTAGTCGAGCTTGAGCCGGTCGGCATATTTCCGGAACCGGCGGACCGCCTCGGCGCGCTCTCCGGCGGCCTCGAGCGCGCGCACCAGCAATTCGATGGCGGGCTCATCGTAGGCGTCGACGGTCAGCAGGGCTTCGGCCAGTTCGATCGCTGCGGCCGAGTCACCGCGATCGAGCGCATCGCGCCCGAGCACGACGCCCAGCGAGTGCCGGATGCCGGCAATGCGCGTCTCGATGCGGTCGTACCAGGCAAACCGGCTGCACGCGGAGAGCGCGGGGGCGGTGAAGATCTCGAACAGACTACGCAGACGTGCGCGCTCGTACTCGCCGAGCACGACGAAACGCCGGCACGCGGCAATCGTGCCTTCGGCCTCGACGACGTCGCAGGCCACCGTGGTCCCGGCGCGATAGCCTTGCGGCGCGCGCTGGATCGCCTCGGAGTCGCCCAGTTGTTTGCGTAGCCGGTG
>DATHMY010000021.1:0-2206 GCA_035486535.1 Candidatus Acidiferrum sp. | reverse complement strand
CGACCACCACGAATGCGCGCACAATGAACCCGATGAGCCCGCGCACGTGCTCGTCGTCGTGAAGAGCGCCGAACTCGGCCGAGTACTTCGTCACGACCGGCGCAAAGACGCTGATCGGTAGCAAAGCCAAGCTAAACAACGAAATGAGCGCGTACAGCGTACCATAGGCATCGACGCCGAGCCGGCGGCTGGCGATCGCGTGAAAAGCGAATCCGCCGACGTTCAATACCATGCTCGCTGCGAATATGAGTGCACTGGCGTTGACGATCGCGCGCGACCCAAAGACCACAGGAGTACGTTTGGCAACACTCACGGGCATTTGGGTTACGACACCGAAGAGCGGTTTCCATGGAGGTCATACCACTACCGATCGACGGTGCATTTGCATTCGTCCCAAAGGAGCACAGCGACGAACGCGGATGGTTCAAAGAACTCTACGCCACGACGCGCTACCGCAGCGCCGGGATTGACCCCGTTTTCGTGCAGGACAACCTCTCGATGTCGCAGCGCCTCGTACTGCGCGGCTTGCACGGCGACAATCGGATGGCCAAGTTGGTGCAAGTGCTGCGTGGCAGCGCCTACGATGTGATGGTCGATGTGCGCCCCCCCAGTCCCACCTTCGGTCGATGGTTTGCCACCACGCTCAAAGCCAACGAACACACCCAGCTCTACCTCCCGACGGGCTGTCTACATGGCTTCCTCGCGCTCGAAGACGAAACGCTGCTTCTCTATAAACAGAGCGCCGAGTATGACCCGGCGAGCGAATTCGGGATCGCCTGGAACGACCCGGACCTGGCGATCGAGTGGCCGCTCGAAGGTGCCGCTCCGGTCCTGAGCGCCAAGGACCGTGCCAACCCGACCCTCCGGGAATGCGGCCTGCTGTAACAAAGACTCAGGCCCGAAGTAACAATCGCTAGAGCCACTGGAAGAAGAGAGAGGGATGGCCATCGAGGCGCAGGGCGACGAAGCTCTGGTCCGGCGCATCCGCGACGGCGAGCGAGAGCTTTTTGCCGTGCTGGTCGACCGGTACAAGCGCGGGATCGCAAACTTCATCGGGGCGAGCGTCCGCTGCGCACCGGATGTGTCCGACCTCTCGCAGGAGACGTTCTTGCGAGCATACGCGCACCTGGACACCTTTAATCCGCAACTAGGTCGATTCTCGACCTGGATCTATCAGATCGCGCGAAACGTGGTTCGCACGCACTTGGGCAAATCGCTGCGCCGTCCGCCGACGCAAGAGCTGCCCGAAGAGCAAACGCTCGAGAACACGTTACCTGACCCGTCGAGCGAATCCGATCCCGCCGGCGGCATTCTACGGGCCGAAGCCGAGCGCGAACTGCGCGAAGCGCTGGCGGAACTTCCCGAGCGCACGCGCACCGTGCTGGCGCTACGCTATTTCGACAACATGGAGTATCACACGATCGCCAGCACACTCGGGCTCTCGCTCGGTAACGTGAAAACGTTGATTCATCGCGGTAAGATCGCGCTTGCACGCAAGATGCTCGAGCGCGACGCGCGCTTGCGCGGTGACGTTCGCGAAAAAGGAGGCACGCGTGCGCTGCTCCTCGTGTGAACCGCTGCTCGATCGCTATGTGGAAGGCACGCTGACGCCGCGCGAGATGACACGCGTCACCGCGCACCTGCGCACCTGCGCGCATTGCGATGCATTGCTCACCGAACTGCGCGTCGTCGATGGACTGCTTGCGACGACCCCGCCGGTTGAGCTCGCGCCGAACTTCACCTTCGCCGTCATGGCTGAGACACGCACGCTGCCGGTCCGTGCAAAACGCAAGCTTTCGGTCTGGGCGGTGATGACATTCTACGTCGTCGGCGCGTGGATCGCACTGTGCGGCATCTACGCCGCGTTCGGCGGCGCGCTCGCGCATCTAGGCGTCGCCGGGCACGCCCTTGCTGCTGCCGGCGCGCAAAGTCTCGCCGCGCTCTCGGCGGTTGCGCAGAGCGTGAGCCCCGTGACGCCGCTGGTGCTCGGGAGCGCCGTCGGCGTCTTGTTGCTCGACACGCTGCTCGTTATCGGAGCCATCGCACTGTATCGCGGAGCGCGCGCGCGGCTCGCAGCCCACATCAATCGTTCGGAGGCCGTATGAACGTCCGTTACCTCGCTTGGATCATGCCGGTGCTGGCATTTTTCATCTCCGTGTTTGCCACGACCGGTCCGGCCTTTGCCGAGGCCAAGAGCGTCGATCAT
>DATHMY010000020.1:0-12162 GCA_035486535.1 Candidatus Acidiferrum sp. | reverse complement strand
ATATTCCATCGGCAGCTCCTTGACGAAGAAGTCAAAGAATCCGTTGACGATCAACGCCGTCGCGTCGGCCTCAGCGAGCCCGCGCGACATCGCGTAGAAGAGCTGATCCTCGCCAATTTTCGAAACGCTGGCTTCGTGTTCCACCGTCGACTGTTGCTCGTGGATCTTCATCGTCGGTTTGGTGTCGCTGGCCGACTGGTCGTCCATGATCAACGCGTCGCAGCGTACGCGCGTCTTGGCGCCCACCGCGCCGGGGAAAATCTCGACCAACCCGCGATAGGTGGTCTTTCCGCCGTGCGCGCTCACGCTCTTGTTGGTGACCACCGATGTGGTGTTTGGCGCGGCGTGGATGACCTTTGCACCGGCATCTTGATGCTGGCCTTCGCCCGCGAACGCCATCGAGAGAATCTCGCCGCGCGCGCCCTCGCCCATCAAATAGATAGCGGGGTACTTCATGGTCAACTTGGACCCGATGTTGCCATCGACCCATTCGACCGTCGCGTTCTTGTTAGCGATAGCACGCTTGGTGACAAGATTGTAGATGTTGCGATACCAGTTCTGAATCGTGGTGTAGCGAATCGACGCATCGTCGTGCGCGATCAGCTCAACCACCGCGCTGTGCAGCGATGAGGTTGAAAACTTCGGCGCGGTGCAGCCCTCGATGTAGTGGATCTTCGCACCCTTGTCGGCGATGATCAGCGTGCGCTCGAACTGGCCCATGTTCTCCGCGTTGATGCGGAAGTAGGCCTGCAGTGGCATCTTCACTTCGACGCCCGGCGGAACGTAGATAAACGAACCACCCGACCAGACCGCCGAATTGAGCGCCGAGAATTTGTTGTCGGCGATCGGGATCACTGTCGCCAAATATTTTCGAACGATATCGGGATATTGCTTGACCGCCGTGTCCATGTCGCAGAACAGGACGCCTTGCGCGTCGAGTTCCTTACTGACGTTGTGATACACGACTTCCGATTCATACTGCGCAGAAACGCCGGACAAAAACTTGCGTTCGGCCTCGGGGATGCCGAGCCGATCGAAGGTGCGCTTGATGTCGTCGGGTACGTCGTCCCACGAGCGTTCGGTCTTATCAGTCGACTTCACGAAGTAGTGGATGTCGGCAAAGTCGATCGCGTTGAGCAACGCGGTGTCGCCCCACGCCGGCATCGGCTTGCTGATGAAGATTTCGTACGCCTTGAGGCGGAATTCCAGCATCCACTCCGGCTCGTTTTTCATCGCGCTGATGCGCTCGACGATCTCGCGCGTTAGGCCCTTATCCGACTTGAAAACGTAGTTTTCTTCGGTGTCGTGAAAGCCGTGGCGATAGTCCTCGGCGACGGGGAGCTGTGCGGGTGTGGTCATGGCTCTCAAAGGGTATCACGCCGACCCCTATAGTCAAGATTCTGAAGTCTGATCTTCATTATCTTTGTACCCCCTGCGTGTCGCCCTGCGGGCGCCGCTGGCGAGGGCAGATTAAGGGCTTCTTATCCCAAAGGGGTTTACAGGGGGGGTCTGGGGCGATATTATGTTCGCCGGACCTGGGGTATCGAGCTTGGGCTGACCCCCGAGCGGTAGGTCCACGGTAGGGGGTAGGCGCGCCCTTTTCGCGCCATCGCGATGAATCGCCCGTGCACCGAAAAGCGCCGGCAAGAGTTCGTCGATAGGTCGGGGACGTGACGCTGCACAGCAGGCGCCAGCCGACAAGTCCGGAGGTGGGATTCCCCCGAGGTCTAGGAGAGCGGAAAAAATTGAAGGCACTCGGTACGCACATTGTGTGTGAGCTGTCCGGCTGTGATGCAGCGGCACTCACCGACGTCGATGCGGTCCGCGAGATGATGATCGGAGCGGCAAGCGCATCGCGCGCCACCATTATGGAAGTTGCGTTCCATCGGTTCGAACCGCAAGGTGTCTCCGGGGTGGTCGTTCTCGCAGAGTCGCACATCTCGATTCACACGTGGCCGGAGACTGGCTACGCAGCGATGGATTTCTATACGTGCGGCGATCACACCGATCCATGGCTGGCATGTGAGTTTGCAGCCAAGGCACTGAGCGCAAAGACGATGCTCACAACCGAAGTAAAGCGCGGAATCGCGCAACCCGGCGGGGCATTCACCCACGCAGTCACGCGGGATCATGAGACGACCGCACTCTCCGCATAGGTAGCCTCAGGCGGAATCTCAAAGAGCCGTTGCACTCGCAGCGGCTTTTTCAGTTTCGTCCCAGTATCGCAAGGGAAACTTTCGGCATGCGCACATCGATCGTCGGAACCGCTTTTGTGTTCATTTGCCTGGCGCTTGCGGCCGGGTGCGGCGGCGGCAGTTCGACCCCGTCCTCATCGCCAACCGCGACCCCGACGTCCTCGCCGACGACGGTGCCGACGGGACCGCCGGCGACCTCGGCGCCGATTAGCACGGCGACGGCAAGTAGTGCGAGCGTGGCAAACGGTGGCTACGCCGCCTATCTCAACTTCCCGGCGGCGACATCGGGGACCGCGACGATGGCACTTTCGGCGTCCACGAGCGTCGGAAGCAATCCGGCGGGTATCACGCCGTTCACCGGCGGCACGACGCTCTTGTACGTCACGTTCCAGCCGAGCGCAACGGTGACGTTGCCCTCGTATCCGCAGTTCCAACTGCAGATTCCAGCCGCGCAGGCGCCGCAAGGTTACAATTTCTGGGGCGCGATCTACACCAACGATCCGGCGTTCCCGGCGGGTTATAACGCGTGGTCCGCGCAGTTCCTCGGGCCGGCGAGCGCCTCCGGACAGACGCTGTATTTCCCGGTTCCACCCACATCGCTGACCTTTACTGCAAACGACTACTACGTGTTTGCACTGTACGACGTGCCGGCCTAGCTGGTGCGGTAAAGCGAAAAAGGGCGCTCCCGCGGGGGGCGCCCATTTCTTTTCGCGAAGCCTGCTGCCCGCAATGCCGAAGACCGAACACTGGCAGTGGTACGTTGAGGAGTCCGCTCCCACCGAAGCCCACCATCACGCGATCGAGAAGGTCTATTTCTCGGGTCGTTCCGACTTTCAGCAAGTCGCGGTGATCTCGACACCCGTCTTCGGCAAGATGCTGATTCTCGACGGCGATACGCAAAGTTCCCAAGGCGACGAGAAGATCTACCACGAGTCGCTGGTGCATCCGGCGATGGCCGGTGCGAGCGATCGGCGCGAAGTCCTGATTCTCGGCGGCGGCGAGGGTGCGACGCTGCGCGAAGTACTGCGCAATCCGGACGTCACGCGCTGCACGATGGTCGATATCGATGGCCTGGTCGTCGACCTTTCTAAAAAGTATCTGACCGAATGGGGCGACGGCGCGTTTGAGGACTCACGAGCGAACGTCGTGATCGGCGACGCGCTCGCATATATGCGCGAGCATGACGAGAAGTACGGCGTGATCATATCCGATCTCACCGAACCGCTCGAGGACTCGCCGAGCAACATCCTCTTTAACGAAGAGGTGTTTCGCTTGATTAAGTCGCGACTGGCTAACGGTGGTATCTACGTGCTGCAAGCCAGCACCGCCGCGTTCAATAACTACTCGTTGCACTGCAAGATGTCGCGCACATTGCGCCGCCACTACAAGTACGTGACGTCGTTCTTTCAGTTTGTACCGGCCTTCGACACCGACTGGGCATTCTTGGCCTGCAGCGACGTGGTCGATCTCGCGAAGCTCGATCCCGCGGCCATCGACGCCTACTGCAAGAAGCTGCACGGAGAAAATTTCTTCTACGACGGCGAGACCCATCGCCGCATCTTCTCACTACCGCTCTACTTGCGTCGCGCGTTGGCAGCTGATGGCCCGGTTTTCTAAGGACCGCATGCATCCCGACTTCACTTCGGCGCCGCACCGCTGGGAGAAGGAGAAGTCGCATTTCGTGGCTCTCCTCGACCTCAAGCTCGAAAGCGTCGAGCACGGCAAGGCGACGATGCGCATGCCCTATCGTCCCGAGATTGCGAACGGCACCGGTGCAGTGCATGGCGGGGCGATCGTGAGTTTGTGCGACACCGTATTTTACGTGGCGCTGTCATCGATCTACGGTCGCCAACAAGAAACCGTCACCGTGTCGTTGCAGTGCAATTTTCTGGCGCCGGCGTTGCCACCGCACGACCTCATCGCCGAGGCGCGCGTGCTGCGCGCGGGCCGGCGCATCTGTTACGGCGAGGTCGAAGTGAAGAGTAACGGTAAACTCGTGGCACATTCGACCCTGAACTTTCTCAACACCAACGCCGAGGAGGCGCCAAAACCATGAGCACGTCGACGGGTCTGCGTCGCACTGCGCTGTACGACGAGCACGCCAAAGCGGGCGCGCGTCTCGTACCGTTTGCCGGCTTCGAAATGCCGGTGCAATATTCGAGTATTCTCAAAGAACACGACGCGGTTCGGCATCGCGCCGGCCTGTTCGATCTTTCGCACATGGCGCAATTCATACTCGACGGTCCAAACGTCGCGCCCTGGGCTGAGACGCTTACGATCAACGCGGTCGAAACGATGAAGCCAATGCAAGCGCGTTACAATATCTTTTGCAATGCGCAAGGCGGCGCGCACGATGACACGATTTTTTATCGGCTGAACGATCGCTGGCTGCTGGTCGTCAACGGCGCTAACGCCGACAAGATGTGGGCGCACCTCAATGCGAATATCGCCGAGGGCGTTCGTCTCGAAAATCTTCACGGACGCAACGCGCTCATTGCAATTCAAGGCCCCAAAGCGCTCGCGATGCTCCAGCCACACGTCAACGTCGACCTCGCCGGCGTGAAGTATTACTTCTCGATCGAGGGCGAAGTCTACGGGCGCCCGGCCGTCATCGCGCGCACCGGCTACACCGGCGAGGACGGTTTTGAACTCTTCGTGTTCGGCGAACATGCACCCGAGATTTGGAACGCGCTGCTGCGCGACAACGCGGCCGAGGGCCTCGAGCCATGCGGTCTCGGCGCGCGCGACGTGCTGCGCCTCGAGGCCGGGATGCCGCTCTACGGCCACGAGCTGACCGAGGACATTACGCCCGTGCAAGCCGGCTTGCAGTGGGCGCTCAAAACGAGCAAACCGGAATTCATCGGCCGCAACTCGCTGGTCGAGCAGATGGATCGCGACGACTACCCGCGGATCGTCGGCTTGATCATGAAAGGCCGGGCACCGGCGCGCGAAGGCTATGCGGTCTACTTTGAAGGAAAACCGGTTGGTGAGATTCGCAGCGGTTCGATGGCGCCGTCGGTCGGCGGCAAGAACATTGCAACCGCGCTGGTTCCCAAAGCCGCCGCAACCGAAGGAGCGACCCTCGAGGTCGACATCCGCGGAACGCGGCACGAGGCAACCGTCGTCCCCCTACCTTTTTACAAACGCCCGAAGTAAGGAGTACGAGAAGCGTGGCGCAACCCGAGAACCTGTTATACAGCAAAGAGCACGAGTGGGTGAAGATCGACGGCGATAGCGCGACGATTGGCATCACCGACTACGCCCAGAATTCGCTTGGGGACATCGTGTATGTCGAGTTGCCGCGCGTCGGCAAGCAGATCGAGCAGTTCGGCAACATCGGCGTGGTCGAATCGGTGAAGGCCGTTTCAGATCTCTTTACGCCGGTCGGCGGCGAGGTTCTCGAAACCAACGGTGCGCTCGAGGCAGACCCCGCTGCGGTCAACCGCGATCCGTACGGGGCGGGCTGGCTGTTCAAAGTTAAACTCAAAGATGCAGGCGAGAAGAGCAATTTGCTTTCCGCCAGTGAATACGAGAAGATAGCGCACGATTAAATCCATGTACACACCGCACACAGAAGCCGACATCAAGGCGATGCTCGTGGCGATCGGCGTCGGGTCGCTCGACGATCTGCTCCAAGTCCCCGAGTCGATTGCGCTCAAGGCGAAGCTCGACGTCGTGCCGGCGCTTCCGGAGTATCAAATTGCACGGCGATTCGAACATTTCGCTGCAAAGAACACCGGCGTCGACTACGTATCGTTTCTCGGCGCGGGCTCGTACCGGCACTATGCTCCGCCGGCAATCGCGGCGCTCGCGATGCGCGGCGAGTTCCTTACCGCCTATACGCCGTATCAGGCAGAAGTCTCGCAAGGGTACTTGCAAGCGATCTATGAGTGGCAGACGTATCTCTGTTTACTTACCGGCATGGACATCGCCAACGCCTCGGTATACGACGGTGCGACCGCGCTCGCCGAAGGCGCGATCATGGCGCTCAACGAGAATGGCCGCAAGAAGGTGCTCGTCTCGCGTGCCGTCGATCCAAACTATCGCGCGGTGCTCAAGACGTACTGCGACGGGCTCGACGTGGAGGTCGACGAGATTGCACTGACGGCCGACGGAACGACCGACCTTGCAAAACTTGCGGAAGCGGTGGCTTCAAAAGAGTACGCCTGCGTTGCTTTGCAGTCGCCCAACTTCTTTGGCAACATCGACACGCTCTCACCGGCCGCACGCGACGCGGTCAATGCGAGCGAAACCGTGCCGATTGCCGTCGTCAGCGAAGCGATCTCGCTGGGCGCGCTGGCCACGCCGGCGTCGTGGGGCGCGCAGATCGTGGTGGGCGAAGCGCAGAGCTTCGGGGTCGCGATGGCATACGGCGGCCCGTACGTCGGCTTCATCACCACGACGAAAGAGCATCTGCGCCGCATTCCCGGCCGCCTGGTCGGCAAGAGCGTCGACGGTCAAGGTCGCACGGCGTATGTCCTCACGCTGCAGGCGCGCGAGCAGCACATCCGTCGCGAACGTGCGACCTCGAATATCTGCACCAATCAAGCGCACTGCGCGCTGATCGCGACGATGTATCTTGCGCTCATGGGGAAGACGGGGCTGCGTGACGTCGCTGCGCTCAACCTGGCGCGCTCGCGTGAACTCGCGACCGCCGTCTCGAAGGTCGACGGCGTCGATTTGAAATTTGCCGCGCCGTTCTTCAACGAGATCGTGGTCGATGTCCATCAACCGGCGCGCGACGTACTCGCGAAACTGCAAGCGCGCAAAATTCTCGGCGGCGTCGATCTCGGCCGCTGGTATCCGGAATTGCGGACCAGCATCTTGATGAACGCGACCGAGCTGACCACGCGCGCACAAATCGACCAACTCGCCACCGCTCTTGGAGAAATCGTTCGTGTCCACGCAGGCGTTTGATCGCACCGCAAGCCCCCTGATCTTCGAGCTCGGGCAAGACGGGCGCGCTAATTCTTACGTGGAGGCGGGACCGCCGCTCGAGCAGTTCCTTCCCAAGGATGCCTTGCGCGGCGATCTGCCGTTGCCCGACAATAGCGAGCTCGACGTCGTACGCCACTTCACCAAGCTTTCACAGCGCACGTTCGGCATCGATCTGGGTTTCTATCCGCTCGGGTCGTGCACGATGAAGTACAACCCGCGTATCAACGATGCGATGGCGGGTAAACGCGAGTTCGCTCAGCTGCACCCCTACACGCCCGACGAACTGGCACAAGGCGCGCTGCAGGTGATGTATGAGCTCGAACGATCGCTGGCGTCGCTCTTCGGCATGGCGGCCTTTTCGCTCAATCCGTCAGCCGGCGCGCATGCCGAACTCGCGGCGCTCTTGATCGCCAAGAAATACTTCAAGGATCGCGGCGAGCCGCGGCGCGACAAAGTGATCGTGCCCGATACCGCGCACGGAACCAACCCGGCTTCGGCCGCGATGTGCGGTTTCAAAGTCATCTCGTTGCCAAGCGACGAGCGCGGCCGGGTTAGCGTCGAAGAAATTCAAAAGGTCCTCGGTCCGGATACAGCCGTCTGCATGATGACCAATCCGAACACGCTTGGACTGTTCGAAGATCACATCGCCGAGATCGCCGCGGCGGTGCACGACGTCGGCGGCTTGATGTACTACGACGGCGCCAATGCCAATGCGATCATGGGCAATGTGCGGCCGGGCGACATGGGCTTCGACCTCATGCACCTCAACACGCATAAAACGTTCACGATTCCGCACGGTGGCGGTGGTGCCGGCCACGGGCCGGTCGGCGTTGCCGCACATCTCGTAGAGTACTTGCCGACGCCGGTGGTTCGTGCCGTTCCGAACAACGGCACCGGCGCGCCATCCGACGGCTTTACGTTCTCGCTCGATTTCGATCTGCCCAAGTCGATCGGGCCGATGCGTTCGTTCTGGTGTAACTTCGCCCACGCGGTGCGTGCGCTCTCGTATATTTACGCCAACGGCGCCGAGGGGCTCCACCGCGTCTCGCAACTTGCCGTGCTCAATGCGAACTACGTGCGCGTGAAGGTGGCCGAGTTTCTCGAGACGCCGTATCCGGAGATTTGTCGTCACGAGTTCGTCGCTTCGGCGCAAGAACTCAAGAAGGCAACGGGCGTCAAAGCGCTCGATCTCGCGAAGGCGCTGCTCGATCATGGCATGATGGCGCCGACGATGTATTTCCCGTTGATCGTGCCCGAGTGCCTGATGATCGAGCCGACCGAAACCGAGTCGAAAGAGACGCTCGACTACTTCATCGAGGTGTTACGCGAAATCGTGGCTGAAGCGAAGACGAATCCGGACGCGCTCTTTGCGGCGCCCGTGAATACGGTCGTCGGCCGCGTCGACGAAACGCGTGCCGCACGTCAACCTGATTTGCGGTGGACGCCGCCGGTGTCATCCCGAGCGTAGGCGCGAAGCGCCGTAGTCGAGGGGCTAGGGACCGAGAAAATCAAGAGAGCCGCTTCACTGCTGAAGCGGCCCTCTCTTCGGTGGTTAGCACCAGCCCGACACACAGCTAGGCTAACACACTTCCCGGTTGGGTGGAACCGGGGTGGAGATGAGGGACTCGAACCCTCAGTACTCAGCGTGTCGGGCTGGTGCTCCACCGTGGCATCCCCACGCGCGTTCTATCACGCGGACGGAGGCTCGTGACAAGGTTGTGGAGCGACTTTGAGAACTACACCGCAGCTGCGTTTGAAAGGATGCCGACATAGCTGTGAACCGGAAAGCGGTCATCTGCACGACGGTACTGTGAGTTTCTGTTGGTATTTTGTTGGGCTACGCATGGCTTAGGAGCGACGTCGCCGTGCCTCCGCCAATTGACGAACGCTTGCATATCGAAGCGGTCGAACGCCAAGCGTGGGGCAACGTAGCAGATCAAATTGACAGCATAGTCATCGTTGCCAGAGGCAGCTATGCCTTAGTGTCGACAAACATTGACCTAGACAATTTAGAGGTTTTCGAGAAACGTGAAGGTCGATGGGTGAGAATAACGCCAAATGGATGGCAACACAACATCGATCGCCAAAGTCTTATGCACATCGGGGTTCCGTTTAGAGACGCAAATGCGCTCGTCAACGGAATGAGATTTCAATGGCACAGACTAGGTGGGCGACCAGATGTGCCGGCACCTTCTCGCTTCTAGAGTGCACGCTATGCTGATTCTTGTTCGCGAACCTCGTTGCCGGAGAGCGCGTGGAACAGCGTGCTGCGTTCGGTGGTGAGATTGGCGTCGCGGTTGCGGCGCTTGTGCGGCGGAATAGTGATCTCGAGCGCGATGTGCGACGGTGATCCGCCGAGCACGACGATGCGATCGGCGAGATAGAGTGCTTCTTCGATATCATGGGTCACGAGAATCGCCGTGGCGCTGACGGCGGCAATGATCTCCGCGAGTGCTTCTTGCAGTTGCATGCGCCGCAGCGCGTCGAGTGCAGCCAGCGGTTCGTCGAGCAAGAGCACCGATGGCTTGCGCACCAGCGCGCGGGCCAGTGCGGCGCGCTGCGCCATGCCGCCGGAAAGCGCCTTGGGTAGCGTCGCACGTGCGTCTTGCAGTCCGGTGAGTTCGAGCACTTCGTCGACCCGTTCGCGCTCCTGCGGTGTGCGCGCAGCGAAGCACACGTTCTTCTCGACGTTGAGCCACGGGAAGAGCCGCGGCTCCTGAAACACATAGCCGACGTCACCCTCGACGGCAATCGTCCCGAGTGGGTGCACGTCGAGGCCGGCGATCGCGCGCAGCAGCGTACTCTTGCCGCAACCGCTTGGTCCCAGCACCGCGACGATCTCACCGCGCTCGACCGTAAGCGTCAACCCGTCGAGCACGCGCAGCTCGCCGAACTCGACGCCAAGGTCGTCGATGCGAATCGCGCTCATCGTAGCCCGTCGGTCCAGGCGGTGGTGCGGCGTTCGATCGCGAGCATGCCCGACTCACACAACTTGCCGGCGACGGCGAGCAGTAAAATCGCGACCAGGATTTCATCCGGTCGCGAGATTTGTTGTCCTTCGGTGAGCAAGAAGCCCAAGCCGCGAGTCGATGCGAGCAATTCCGCCGCGACAAGAAACAGCCAGGCTTGCGTGAGACCGATGCGCGCGCCGACGAGCAGCGAGGGGAAGGCCGCCGGCAAGACGACGCGTACCGCGACCCCAAATGGATGGAGACCGAGAATGCGGGCGACTTCGACCAGCTTGCGATCGACACCATGGATCCCGGCGACGAGATTCACATAGATCGGAAAGAACGCGCCGATCGCGATCAGCGTGATCTTTGCCGATTCACCGATGCCCAGCCAAAGCAAGAGCAACGGGACCCACGCAAGCGACGGCACCGCGCGTATCGCTTGCAAGGTTGGGTCGAGCGCACGCTCGACGGTACGATTGAGACCGATCAACGTGCCGAGTGCAACGGCAAGCGCAAGCGCGATCGCGAACCCGGCGAAGACGCGCGCGGTGCTGGCGAGGATGTCTTGTTGCAGCAACCCGCGTTGCCAGAGCGATCCGAGTTCGGCGAGCACGCGCGAGGGCGGCGCGAGTTGATCCGGCGCGAACCAGTGCGCGTGCCCGGCGACGATCCACACCGCGAGGATCGCCGCCGGCACGAGCCAGGCGAGCAGGGCTTTACGCATGCGCCAACGCGACGCGCGCCGGCGCCGGATCCGCGAGCGAGTCGAGCGACGTCTGCACCGCGCCGGCGTCGGCGACCAACTGCTCGGAACGAATCACGGGAACCGTGCCGCCCACCGAATCGATGAACGCTTTGCCGGGAACCGGATCGGGAAAGCGCGTGCGGTCGTCGATGACGAGGCTCGCGATCTTCAGATCGAGATTCGATGCGTCCGCCAGAACCTTCGCGGTCTCCGCCGGGTGTGCTTTAGCATAGGTGTGCCCGAGTTCGTAGGCGCGGAGCACGATGCGCACGACGTCGGGATGCGCGGCGAGAAAATCTTCGCGCACGTTGAGCGCGCCGTAGGTGTTCCAGGCGATGTTGCGATAGAGCAAGCGCGATCCGGCTTCGATCTGCGATGCGGCCATGTGCGGATCGAGCCCCGCCCACGCATCGACTTGTCCGCGCTCCAGCGCAATGCGACCATCAGGATGCTGCAGTTCGACGACCTGCACGTCATTTGAGGTGAAGCCTACCGACGCGAGCGCGCGCAGCAAGAAGAACCACGGATCGGTGCCGCGCGTGGCGGCGATACGTTTGCCTTTCAAGTCGCGCAGCGATGAGAGTTTTGAGTCCTTCCCGACCACGATTGCCGTCCACTCCGGTTGCGAGTAGAGAAAGATCGTGTGCAGCGGCACGCCGTTGGCGCGCGCAAGCAGTGCCGCGCTGCCCGCGGTGGATGCAAACTGCGTCGAGCCCGAGGCGAGGAATTGATTGGCCTTATTTGAGCCAAGCGAAAGGACCCACGAGAGCGTCGTGCCGTTCGCCGCGAGCGCGCGGTCGAGCCAGCCGTTTTGTTTGAGGATGAGGCTGACCGGATTGTAGTACGCGTAGTCGACGGTGATCGCGTCGAGTTTGTCGGCGGCGCGCGCCCGCACCGGCAGGGCAACTGCGGCGAGGGCGGCGGTGGCGAGGGCGATTGCCTCGCGTCGGGTCGGAACCATAACTGCCTCCTGGTGAGATGGGAAAGCAAGAAAACAAGAAGCCCCCCGCCGATCGGCGGAGGGCTTCGTTCATCGAAATTGTGTCGCGCGCTATTTCGAGATGCGAGAAGCCAACCTACGCCGATCGGGCGCCGGGACGAGGCACATGTGACACATAATGTGCAGGTTGGACATGGACCCGACGATAGCATGAAGCCCGGCCCCGGTCAACCGGGAGCGGTCATCGACGCCTTGCGAAAGCAGTACGGCGCGGTCGAATTGCCCGAGCCACGCGAGCCGTTCGAACTGATCGTGTGGGAGAACTGCGCCTATCTCGTGGATGATCAGCGACGCGCCGAAACCTTCGAGCGTCTGCGAACCGCGGTGGGC
>DATHMY010000019.1:0-7855 GCA_035486535.1 Candidatus Acidiferrum sp. | reverse complement strand
TGTTTTGCTGGTCGTCGGTTCGCGTCGGCGGCCGCCCGCTCGAACACCTCGTTGCCGAACGCCGCATCGGGTTCGATGAGTTCCGCAAGTCGGTCGAGGCCGACGTGCGCTTCGCCAACATCTCGATCATCGAAGGCATCGGCGCAAGCCAGTATGGTATCGGGATGGTTGTCGCACGTGTCGCCGAGTGCATCTTGCGCGATGAACGCGCGGTGCTGCCGGTCGGCTCCTATCAGCCGAGCTACGGTGTCACGCTCTCGCTGCCCAGCGTCGTCGGGAAGCACGGCGTGCACGATGTGCTCTGGCCGGAGCTCAACGAAGAAGAACAAGCCGGCGTCGATGCCAGCGCCAAACGCCTCAAAAGCGTGGTTGCCGAGTATACCGCCGCTGAAGCGGCTGCCTAGCTCAGTTTCTTCGAACTAAACAGCGCTAAGTAACAGCCCGGCGAGATGCCGAGGGTGGCTTGGATCGGTTCGAGTTCGCACAGGCCGAGCGTTTGGTGACGAACCATGAAGGCCGGCACCGCGGGCGGTAACACTTCCCAGTCGCTCCACATCCGCACGAAGTCAGGCTGGCGCATCATCTTCACCAGCAAGTCGTCGAAATGCTCGTCGCCGTAGTAGGTCGCGTAGATATTGCGGTACACCGCGACGCAGCCGCGCGCCGCCGTTTCCCAATCGACGTAGAGTTGCCGGCGCGACGGATCGTAGAACATCCGCCACAGCACGTTGCGCGAAAGCAAATCGCCGTTTTCGTGATAGTCGAAGATCTCGGCAAATTCCGAGTTCCAGACCAAGAGGTCCAGCCGCGGCGTGGCGAGATACGCAGGCGCAGCCCGATGGAGCTCGACGAGCTTGCGCAGCGCGTCGGGAATTTCCGGATCGAGCGTGCATTCTTGCGGCGGCGCATCCGAAGCGAGGACTTTGAGGTAGGCGATCTCCGGCGGCGTCAGCAACAGTGCGCGGCCGATCTCATCGATCACGTCAAGCGAGAAGTTGATCTCACGCGCTTGTTCGATCCAGGTGTACCAGGTAGTGGAGATGCCCGCGAGCTTCGCCACCTCCTCGCGACGCAGCCCGGCGACGTGCCGGCGGTTGCTCTCGTCCTCAAGCCCCACGTCGACCGGGCGCAGCGTACTGCGCCGCGCGCGCAAAAATTGACCGAGGTCTGAACGTCGGGAGACGGTGAGGGGGACGTCGAGCATGCGGTTCTCCGTGGGTGCAGGGGTACTTTGCCCACCTTTGCTACGCTGGTCGCTTTGCCTCCAACGGAAACCGCATTGTGACCGTGGTCCCGGAATCCGGGCCGCTCTCGAGGCCGATCGAACCACCCATGCGCTCGACTGCCCGTTTGGCAATCGCCAGGCCCAGGCCGGAGCCGTCGATTTCCCCGTGGGACGTGCCGCGGTAGAAGCGGTCGAAGGCGTGCTCGACGTCCAGCGGCGCCATGCCCGGGCCCTCGTCGGCGACTTCGAGGACGGCGGTATCGCCGGCGCGGCCGACCCGGACGTAGACCAGGGAGGCGGGCGCGTAGCGGACCGCATTCTCGACGACGTTCTTCACCGCTTCGTAGAGCTCGTTGTCGTCGCCGATGACGACGGCTTCGCCGTCGGTCGCCAGCTTGAGCCGTTCGCCGGCCAGCGGGCGTAGCGCATCGACCGCGCGCGCCGCGACCGATTGCAAGTTGATCTCGTCGAGCAGCGATTCGTTTTCGCGCTCGAGCCGCGCCAGCAAGATCAACTTCTCGATGATGTGGCGCATCTTGCGGCTCTCGTCGAGCATCGTCTCGTGCACGCGACGCACGCCGTCGCCATCTTGCACGACGCCGGATTGTAATGCATCGAGGTAGCCCATGAAAATCGTAAGCGGGGTACGCAGCTCGTGCCCGGCGTCGGCGATGAACTGCCGCATTTGCGCTTCGTGCCGCCGCTGCTCGTAGGTCGCGGCGTTGAGGCGTTGCGCGACTTCGTTGTAGGTCTGCGTGAGTTCGTGCAGACTGCGGTCACTTTCCAGCAACAGCTTGGGCGTGAAGTCGCCTTCGGCGATCGAACGCAGCGCATCGTTGACCTCGCGCAGCGGGCGCATCGCGCGCCCGGTGATCACCCGGCCGGCCAGCCACGCGATCACGATCGCGATCAAACCGATCGGCAGGATGCGTTCCCAATAGCGCACCAGCGAGTGCGCGAAGTCGGCGACGTCGGGTTCGAGGACGATCGTGCCGCCGCCGGGTACGCCGACAAAACGTGGCCGTAACGCGAGTGCGGCCGCGATAAAACGCTGGCTGTCGTCGAGTTGCGCGGTGCCGCCGGCGACGACGCCGTGCTGCGGATCGAGCACCAGAATGCGTGACTTTGCATTGGGCTCGTCGGCGATAACCTTGGGCGCGAGTTGCGCAAGCGTGAGATGCTGCGCGGTTAGATCGCGCACGCGTGCTTGCATGCGGGCTTGCGCTGCGTCGATCGACTGATTGAACGTCGTCGCGAAACCAATGATGAAAAACGCCGACGACGCCCCGGCGACCAAGGCAATGAGCGCGACGGCCAAAATCACGTAGCCGCGCGTGATGCGCCGTGCAAAGTTGCGGAACGTTGATTCAGTCGGCACGAAGCGTGTATCCGGCGCCGCGCACGGTCTGGATCAGCGTGCGGGTAAAGCCTTCGTCGACTTTGCCGCGTAGATACGAGATGTAGCGCTCGACCGCGTTTTGGCCGACGTCCTTTTCGTTACCCCACACCAGATCGAGCAATTCGTCGCGGGTAAAGACGCGACGCGGGCGGCGTAGCAACGTGACCAGCAGATCGTATTCGAGCGGTGAGAGCTCGATGCGCTTGCCGGCGCGCACGACCGTGTGCTCGTCGAGATTGACGCTGATGTCTTCGTACGCGATCACGTTGCGATTTTCCAAGTGCGGACGGCGCAGTTTCGCATCGATGTGCGCGATGAGTTCTTGCATTTCGAATGGCTTGCTAAGGTAGTCGTCGGCGCCGTGCGAGAGGCCCTCGACCTTGGTGTCGACCTCACCCCGGGCGGAGAGCATAACCACCGGTGCATCGGTGACGCGGCGCAGCATCGGCAGTAGCTCGATCCCACTGACCATCGGCATCATCACGTCGAGCACGATCACGTCGGGGGCCCAATTTTTGACCAAATCCAGGCCGGCCGGCCCGTCCGGCGCCGTCCTCACGGCATAGCCGTGGTGCCCGAGGGTCAATTCGAGTAATTCTCGGATACGGGGCTCATCGTCGATGATCGCGACGCGCGGCTTCGTTTCGGCCATATACGTTAAAAACTAGTACCCCGGCTTGAGACTTCCTGGAGAGGGACCGAAAAAGAAGATATGTCCAGGGTCGTGGTGATTGACGATTACGAGCCGACGTTGCGCATGTACGCGGCAGCGATCGAGAAAATGCTCGGCGGCGAAGTGGTACCCTTTTCGGATCCACGTGAAGCGCTGCACTACTTGAACGGCATGGAACCGACGCTGTGCGTGGTTGACTATAGCATGCCGGATATGGACGGCGTCGAGTTCGTCCTGGAATTGCGCGGCGTACCTGGCCGCGAACGCACGCCGATCATCATGCTCACCGGCAAAGATGACCGCGAGCTCAAGAATCGCGCGCTCGATGCGGGCGTGAACGTGTTCTTGAATAAGCCGGTCACGGCCGAAGAATTTGCCAGCCACGTGCGGCGCCTGGCGACGCAACAGAACGCGCAGATCGATCGCGAAGGCGAGATGCGCGACCTCAAGGAGCGCGCCGAAGGCTCCGACCGCCGGCTACATGCACGCGATCGCGAAGCCCTCGATGCGATTGCTCGCGCCTACGCGGCACGCGATCCCGAAGGCGCGGCAAAAATGAAACTCGCCGGCGAGATCGCGGTGATGCTCGCGATCGAGACGCGCTGTTCGGTTGGCGACGTGCAGTTGATTCGCGAAGCCGCACACGTGTACGACGTCGGCAAGCTGTGCGTTGCGGAGAAGACGCTCAATACGACAGCGCTTTTGTCGCCCGCCTCGCGCGCGGCGATCGAAAAGCACGCGGACGCGGGTGCGGAGATTTTCTCGATTGCCGATTCGCGGCTGTTCAGCGCGGCGGCTACGATGGCGCGCTCGCATCACGAACGCTGGGACGGCATGGGCTATCCACGCAAACTCAAGGGCGACGCAATTCCGCTCTCGGGACGTATCATTGCGGTGGCCGACGCGCTGGTCGCGATGATGAACGCGCGCCCCGATCGCGCGGCGATGACGTTTGGTCATGCGCTCGATCAAATCAAACGCGAGAGCGGCACCCACTTCGATCCGGCGATCGTTGAGGCGCTCGATCGCATCAAGGATAAGGTCGGGCAGCTGCGCGCATAAGGCGCGACGCGACCAGCGCAACCGGAACGCCGAAGCACAGCGTGTGCGCCACCAGGTTGTTGATCAATCCCGGCAACGAGTAGGGAATGCGCGGCGCGTGTCCCAGCGGGACGACGACATAGTGCATGACCAGCATCACGACCACGCCGTAAACGGCACCCCACGCGACCGGGCGATCCAGCAATTCCGGTAAGCGCCGTGAAAGCGCGACGAAGATGAAGCCCCACACTAAACTCACAACGATGTGGCCGGCTTGACCGAGCAAAATGCCTGGTAATCCCGCATGCAACGCGGCGTGCACGCCGATGAAATTGGCGGTATCGAGCGCGTAGAGCGCGAGCGGCGAGATGTGAAAGAAGAGCGGCAGACTGATCGTAAGGTAGAGAAAGATGGTGACGGCGCCGGTAAGCCCGGCGCCGATCGCGGCGATTACGTCGGCTTTTCCCATGCGGGTGGAGCGTACGCCGGAACCGGGCTGTGACGGAAGAGCTTCACCAGCAAGACCGCGACCTGAATCGCGAGCACCGTAATCGCGCCGAGCAATGTGTACACGGCAAACGTGTTGAGCAGGCTATCCGCGGGAAGCACGAGTGGTGGCCGAGCAAGGGTGAGGGCAACACCGATCATGGTTACGATGCTCGACGCGATACGCGTCCAACGATAGGCGACGGTGATCGATGGGCGGACGAACGCGATGATATCGATCAGAGCAATCATCCCGGCGCCGACCAGCGTCGCGACATATACCGGCTCCCACGAGCTATAGTTGAATTGCGCATTCACATGGACGCCGGCAAGAGGGCCGAGCACCAACACGTACAGCAACCAGTAGCGCACGCCGGGTACGTCGAGGAGCGCGAGAATCGCGATCACATTGACGATAAATTCGATCACACTGCTTGCACGCGAAACCGGCTGCAAGTTGCCCGATCCCGGCGGTGCCGGTAAGCGGCGCGGATCCCAGCGCGCGACGCCGATGCGCTCGAGCGCGGTCTTCCTCGACGGCATGCGCTCGAGGGCCGCGAACGCAATCGTCACCGCGCCGCAGATGTAGATGGCCGAATTCCACACCACGTCGAGTGTGGCGATGAACACGCTCATCTTGCCGGCGCTGATCGCGGCAAGCGCACCGCCGATCAATTCGACCGCAATCACGATCGTGAGCACGAGCCGCAGCGCGTACCAATAGAACGGCAACATGTCGGGGCCGATCAAATACGGCACCGCAGCGTAACGTCCGGCGACGAGGCGAGGATGGCCGAAGGCTTTGATCACCGCCGCTTCCTCATCGGCGCGCAGCGCACGGCCGAGTTCGGCTTCGCGCTCATCGATGCGCGTTTGCAGCGCGTCGGAAATCTCGGCAATGATATCCGCGCGTTCGCTGCTCTTTGGCAGATCGTTGTACACGGCGTAGAGGTAGCGGCTGAGCATGTCCATCGTTATGACTCCGCGGTGATGCGTTCCAGTGATGCGTTGATGCGATGCAGCTCGTCCGTGAGTTGGTCGAGGGTCAGCTGTCCGCCCGGCGAGAGCCGGTAGAAGCGCTTGCGGCGCTTGTTCTCTTCGCGCCACTCGCTGTTTAAGAGCCCCTGGCTTTCGAGGCGGCGCAGCAACGGGTAGAGGGTGCCCTCGTCGATGTCGAGCCCGGCCTCCTCGAGCGCCTTGCGCAGGGTGTAGCCGTAGCGCTCGGTCCGCAGCTGGGAGAGGACCGCGAGGGTGAGGCACCCGCGCCGCAGTTCGAGCCGCAGGTTTTCGAAAACGCCGGGAAGCTGACCGCCTATACCATGTTCCATATCCTATGTGTTACATAGTATATGCTGCACAGCTTAATCGTCAATGCTTTCGGCTCCGTTGCACGCGGCGAGGCCGGTCCCCAGAGCGAGTGACAAGGCGGGCTCCAGCGAGAGGAACAGTATCGCTGGAGCCCGCGGACCCTACTCGAAGCGCAGGGCTTCGATCGGGTTGAGACTCGCCGCTTTCTTCGCCGGATAGTATCCGAAGAAGATCCCGACGAGCGCCGAGAAGGCGATCGAGAACAGGACCCACGCGATCGGAATCTGCGTAGGCCACTTTGCGAGTGCGGCCACGATGAACGTGCCGATGAATCCGGCGATGACGCCGATCACACCGCCACACGCCGCGAGCACCGTTGCCTCGGTGAGGAACTGGCGCAAGATCGTTGCACTGCGCGCGCCGACCGACATGCGCAGACCGATTTCACGCGTGCGCTCGGTGACCGAGACCATCATGATGTTCATGATGCCGATGCCGCCGACAACCAACGAGACCGCGGCCACGCCTGCGAGCAAGAACTCCATCACCGCACCGGTCGACGAGGCGGCCGCCGCGATCGATTGCAGGTTACGCACCTGGAAATCGTCGGGCTGTCCCGCTGCGATTTGGTGACGCTGTTCGAGTAACTGCGTGACTTCGGTTTGCACCGGTGCGATTTCATCGGTGGTTGTGGCCGACACCATCAATTGGCTCACCGTGGTTTGTCCGGTGATGCGCTGCATCGCCGAGGTATACGGAATGAGCACGGTGTCGTCTTGATCGGTGCCGAGGCTGCTCTGGCCGAGCGCCGAGAGCGTGCCAACAACCGTGAACGGCACACCTTTGATCAGAATCGTCTGCCCAACCGGATTTTGGCCGGCGGGAAAGAGTTCCGAGACGTCAGTTTGTCCGAGCACCGCGACTTTGGCCGCGTCGTTGACATCGCTTTCGCTAAAGAACGTGCCGCTCGCCATCGGCCAGGTGCGAATCTGCACGTACGTTGGCGCAACGCCGGTGACGGTCGTCTGCCAGTTGTTGCCGCCGGCGACAACCTGCGAGCGAATCGTCACGGCGGGCGAAACCGCCGAAACGCCGGGGAGTTGCGCGATCGCCATGCCGTCAGCCGGCGTCAGCGTCGATGCGGTCCCGAAGCCACCGCGTGCGCCCGAGCTCGTTACGCTGCCGGGCTGCACGACGATGAGATTCGAACCGAGCGAGCTGATGCTCTGCTGGACCGAGACGCGCGCACCGCTACCGATCGCGACGGTGACGATCACCGCCGCAACACCGATCACGATGCCGAGCATGGTGAGCATCGAGCGCACTTTGTTGCGCACGAGCGCTTGCAATGCAAGCCGGAAGATTCCTTTGAAGTCAGACATTAGGCGGCCCGCCCTTCTTTGACGGTATCGCTCACGACGTGACCGTCGCGGAAGCTCACGATGCGTTTGGCATGCGCCGCGATATCGGGTTCGTGGGTGACAAGCATGATCGTGATGCCTTCTTGCTCGTTGAGTTCACGGAAGATGCGCATCACGTCTTCGCTGGTTTTGGTGTCGAGCGCGCCGGTCGGTTCATCGGCGAGGATGAGCCCGGGATTGTTGACCAGCGAGCGCGCGATCGCCACGCGCTGTTGCTGACCGCCGGACATTTGATTGGGATGATGTTGCGCGAGATGCGCGACGCCGACAATGCCCATCTTCTCGTGCGCAATGCGCGCGCG
>DATHMY010000018.1:0-34886 GCA_035486535.1 Candidatus Acidiferrum sp. | reverse complement strand
CTAGCGGCGTCAAGAATCTCTACACCAACGCGGGTGGTACCGTGCATGCCATCACCCGTTACACCACCGACGACGGTCAAGGCATCGATAGCCCGCAGATTCTCCCGGGGAACGACGGCGTGGTCTATCTGCATGGCGGTGTGGAAGATGAAGCCGGCGGCGAAAATCCCAACCCGTTACAGCAGGTACCACCGCCACAGCGCGCGATCTTCATCGTGCCGATCGCCGGCGGTGATCCGGTGCAGGTCGCTGAGGGCAATGGCGTGTTCCTCTCGCCGAAAGGCGACGCGGTAGCTTTCACCACGGCGCAGGGCCAGCTTGGTGTCGTCTCGCTTAGCAAGAGCGGCGCGACCTTCACCGTCGGAAAATCGACGATGTTGCCGATACGTGGCGCGGTGTCGAGCCCGGTCTGGTCGCCCGATGGTACGAAGATCGCCTTCACCAGCGCGCGCGGTGATCACTCGTTCATCGTGATCTACACGCCGTCGCAGAATAAATATGTTTACGCGACGCCGGACTTCACCCAAGATGACGCAGCGGCGTGGTCACCGGATAGCTCCCGTGTAGCATTCATCCGGATGCCCGGGCAGAAGATCGGCGAGACCGTCTACGATGAGAGCACGTTCGAAAGTGCCGATTCGTCAAAAACGCCGTGGTCGATCTGGGTCGCGAACGCCGCAAGCGGTAACGCGCGACGGGTGTGGAGCGCGCAACCCGGAATGGGCCACGCATTCTACCCATCGTCGAGCCCCGCGCAATTGTGGTGGATAACCGGCAATCACGTGGCGTTCACTTGGGAAGGTGATGGTTGGGCGCACATCTACGCGGTTTCCGCTAACGGCGGACCTGCGACGCGTTTGACCACCGGAGCCTTTGAAGTCGAGACCGTTGTGCCGTCGCTCGATCATTCGCACCTGCTCTACGCAACCAACGAAGGTGCAATCGACGAGCGCCACATTTGGAGCGTCGGCATCGACGGCCGGCCGCAAGCTCGCACGCACGGGCCGAACAATCAGTGGTTTCCGACGCCGCTGGCAAACGGCGGCCTTGCCTATATCGATGCAGGTTACGCGGCGGCGCCGGTAGTCACGATTGCCGGCAACCCTCCGAAGTCGCTCGTTGCCGTGCAAACGCCGGCGAACTATCCAGCTGCGCAAATGATTCGTCCCAAGCTTATCACGTACAAATCGCCGGATGGGTTGACCATTCACGCGCAGCTCCTGGTGCCGCGCGGCGCGACGGGCAAGCTGCCGGCGATCGTATTCGATCACGGCGGTCCGCCGCGGCAAATGCTCGGCGGCTTCCACTACATGGAGCCGTACTCGCACCTCTACGAGATGAATCAGTACCTCGCTAACCACGGTTTCGTCGTGCTCTCGATCAACTATCGCCTCGGCATCATGTACGGTTACAAGTTCCGCAATCCGCCCGACGGCGGGTGGCATGGCGGTTCGGAGTATAAGGACGTGCTGGCCGGCGCGAAGTGGCTCCAGAAGCAGTCCTACGTCGATCCAAATCGCATCGGCATCTACGGGCTTTCGTATGGCGGTCTCTTGACGGCGCTCGCACTTGCGCGCAATTCGGATGTTTTTAAGGTTGGTGCGGACTTTGCGGGCGTGCACGATTGGCCGTCGAGCTTCGATAAGGACTACGGCCATCCGGTGGGAACGCCGGAGCAGCGCAAGATCGCGCACATGTCGACTGCTGAAGGCTATCTCGATACCTGGAAATCGCCGGTCCTCATCGAGCAGGGTGACGACGACCGGAACGTGCAGTTCTCGCAAAGCGTCGACTTGGCGACGAAGTTACGCTCGCGCGGCGTGACGGTCCAAACGCAAGTCTTCCCCGACGAGGCTCACGAGAATCTCGTGTGGGCACACTTGGTCGAGCAGTATCGCTTGGCGGAGGCGTTTCTCGCGCAATATCTGCATCCGCAGCCGTAGCCCCGGCTACGCGCTGCGGGTGAGCATCGCCGCAACGTGAATGACGGCGTTCGCCTGATTTCCCATCTCGCGAAAGCGCTCGTCGTGCGTTTGTCCGGCGTCGTAGCGCTTGTAGATCTGCTGGATGATGGCGGCAAAGCGAAAGACGTTGAAGACGTGATACCAGGCTGCCTGTGAAACGTCGAAGCCGGTCGCCTCGCCATACGCCTCCACGACTTGTGCGCGGGTCATAAAGCCCTCGTGCCACGTCGGCATTCCCCAAAGACGAAACATCGGTGGGTCGCTCGCCTCCGGCCAAAGGGCCAACATGTACCCCACGTCCATCATCGGATCGCCGTAGGTGCACATGTCCCAGTCCAGCAGCGCAACGATGTGCGCCGGATCGGCGGGATCGAGCAGCATGTTGTCGAGTTTGTAGTCGTTATGCACCAGCGTCGCGACCGTCGATTGCGGGATCCGTTCGCGCAGCCAATCGATGAGGGCGCAGGTATCTGCCGTACCGGCGGTACGCGCCGCCTCCCAGCGCCCCGTCCATCCGTCAAGTTGACGTTGCACGTATCCCGCGGGGCGTCCGAGCTCCGAAAGACCCGCGGAGGCAACGTCGACGTGATGAAGTTCGGCAAGACGGTCGATGAGCGCCGTGCTGATTCTGCCGGCGAGTGCAACGTCACCGATATATCGCTGGGGAAGTTCTTTGCGAATTGCGATCCCGTATTTACGCTCCTCGATTACGAAGTCGCTGCCGATGATTTCGTGGTCAGTGCAGAGATGAAAGCTGCGCGGCGCATTCGGATAGAACGCGTAGAGTTTCGAGAGCACTGCATGTTCGCGTTTCATATCGTGCGAACGCTCAGCGACCGGGCCGAGCGGCGGCCGCCGCAGCACGTATTCGTGCGTGCCGAAACGCAGCAGATAGGTGAGATTGGCGTGGCCGCCGCCGAATTGGCGCAGCGTGAACGCACCTTGGGCCTCCGGCAGGTGCTCGCGCAGATACGGTTCGAGACGCGTGACGTCAAGCTGTTCCTCGAGCCGAACGTCGATGACTTCGGGATCTTCGATCATGCCGGCCGTTCGAGGTGCGCGATGTCGTTGAGTGAGACCAGCAAACGGCGCTCATCGCGCGCGCGCACGATCGAAATCGACGTGTTGCCGGTGGGGAAGAAGAAGTCGCTCTTCAATCCCAGCAAACTTGCGATGTAGGCGTTGATCGCGCCGGCATGACTGACCACCGCGACGCGCGCCCCGGCATTGGCAGCGATGATGGCGTCGACGGCTGCGCGCATGCGCGTGCGGATCGCTTCCGAGGATTCGGTGCCGGTCAGGTGCGACCACCCGCCGCGGGCAATTGCGATTTCGGCTAGATCGTGCATCGCGACCGGACCGACGCCCGCGATCTCAACTTCGCGCAAGCGTGGATCTTCGGTAACCGGAAGTTCGGTGGTTGCGGAAAGCGCATCGGCGGTTTCGCGCGTACGTCGCAACGGACTGCTATAGATCGCGCCGATGCCACGCTGCCCGAGCCGCATTGCCATTGCGGCGGCTTGCTGCCGGCCTCGCTCGGAGAGCGGCATATCGACGTCTTTGGGATGCAGGGCTTCACTCGGTGCGATGGCTTGGGCTTCCCCGTGACGAATCAGCAATATTTCCGTTGCACCATTCGCCACGCGGAAGTCATGCATCGTATTTTGCCAGCTCGGCCTTGGCGATGCTGCGCAGATGCACTTCGTCCGGGCCATCGGCAATGCGCAGCGAGCGCGCGTTGACCCAGGCGTGCGAGAGTCCGGTATCATCGAGCATGCCCTCGGCACCGAAGGCTTGGATCGCGCGATCGACAATTGCCTGGGCGATGCGCGGCGCAGCCACCTTGGCCATTGCGAGTGCCGGCGCGGCGCGCTTGTTGCCGTACAGGTCGAGCTGCTCGGCCGCGCTGTACACCAAATGACGCGTGCCGTCGATGTCGATGCGCGACTGCGCGATCCACTCGCGTATCACGCCTTGCTCAGCGAGCGGCCTGCCGAAGGTCACGCGATCGCGCACGCGCAGACACATCATGCGCAGCACGCGCTCGGAAAGGCCGAGTAAGCGGCAACAGTGATGCAGACGCCCGGGTCCCAGGCGCCCCTGCGCGATCTCAAACCCGCGTCCTTCTCCGAGCAACATGTTTCCGGCGGGCACGCGCACGTTCTCAAATGCGATTTCGGCGTGACCGAACGGTGCGTCGTCGTACCCAAAGACCGGCAGGTGGCGCACGATGCGCACGCCGGGCTCGCGAATTGGGACCAGGATCATCGACTGCTGCAAATGCGTCTTGGCTTTGGGGTCGGTCTTGCCCATGAAGATCAGCACCTGCGTGTGCGGGTGCATCGCACCGGTCGTCCACCACTTGCGCCCGTTGAGCACGTAGTGATCGCCGTCGCGTACGATCGACGCGGAGATGTTGGTTGCGTCCGATGAGCCGGTTCCCGGTTCGGTCATCGCAAAGCCGCTGCGAATCTCACCGCGCAAGAGCGGGGTGAGCCAGCGCTCGCGCTGCTCGGGCGATCCGTAGCGCGCGAGGACTTCCATGTTGCCCGTGTCCGGGGCGCTGCAGTTGAACGTTTCGGGTCCGATGCGCGATGTGCCCATGAGCTCGCACAAGGGTGCGTACTCGCGATTGCTCAGGCCCGCGCCGAACTCCGGCTCGGGAAGAAAGAGATTCCAGAGCCCCTGCGCCTGTGCCCGCGACTTGAGCTCCTCCATGATGCCGGGCTGTGTCCAGCGCGTAGCGCCCGCGTTAACTTCGTCCTCGTAGCGCGCCTCATTAGGGTAAACGAAATCGCGCATGAACGCGCTAAGACGCTCCTGCAATGTCTCTGTCATGGTGGTCATAGTCCGCACTTCCCGCCGAGCGGGAAAAGTGCCTTGCCCGTCGCACCCAGTGAACGATGGCAGCCGATCTAACAATTCGACAAACGCTCGCCGCCGCATTGGCGGCGCTGCTCTTTACTACCGCGATTACCGCGCGCGGATTCACGCCCGCGCAGCTCGACGCGCAAGCACGCTACGAAGCGATCGTGGCGGCATCGCCGAGCGAAGCGCAAGCCCGAGCTGATGAACTCGGCCTCGCATCCTACGTGCATCGGATGGGCACGCCGGGTGACGAACGCAGCGCGCGCTACGTTCGCGACCAGCTCGCCGCAGCCGGCTGGGATGCCAAGATCGTCACCTACAACGTCGCGATCTCGTGGCCGACGCAGCAAACGCTAATGCTGCTCGGTACGCACCCGGTTAACGTCGACCTCTACGAACCAGCCGTGCCAGGCGATCCCTACTCAATCAATCACGCAGCGATCGGCAAGCCATATTCGGGCTACAGCGTGGACGGTGACGTCACCGGTCCGGTCATCTACGCCAATCACGCCACCGCTGATGACTTCGCCGCGCTCGCGTCGATGGGCGTCTCGGTACGCAACGCGATTATCGTTGCACGCGCCGGCGGCGGTGCCCTCACGCTCAAGGCGTTCGAAGCGGCTAAACACGGCGCAAAAGCCGTGCTCGTGTTCCCCGATCCGCTCGACGGCGGCTACTTCAAAGGTGAGACCTATCCCAAAGGTCCGTGGCGTCCGCTGGGTGCCGCGATGCGCAACACGCTGACCTTCACCAACGATCCCGGCGATCCGACAGCGATCGGTATTCCCGTGCCGGGCGCGCCGCACAAACCGTTCTCGGCGATAAAACTTCCGCCGATTCCGGAAATGCCGGTCACTGGACTCGTCGCACGGCAATTGCTCGCCGCGATCGGCGGACCGGTAGCGCCGCCCGACTGGCATCCTGGATTTGCGTTCCCACAACACGTTGGCGGCGATATACGCGCGCATTTCACGATCAAGAGCAAGCGTTTCTACGGCCCAATTTGGGACGTGATCGCGACGATGCCGGGCGTCGATGCCAAGCATTTGGTCGTTGTGGGCAGCCATCGCGACGCGTGGACGTATGGTGCGGTCGATCCGATCAGCGGTACGGTCGACTTGTTACAACTTGGACGAGCATTCGCCAAACTCAAAGCCGCGGGCTGGCGCCCGCAGCGCACGGTCATCATCGGCTCCTGGGACGGTGAGGAACTCAATCTTTTCGGAAGCGAGGAATGGGTCGAGCAACACGAGGCCGAGCTGCGCGCCGGCGGTGTTGCCTATGTCAACACCGACGAAGTCGCGTTCGGCCCGCGCTTCGGTGCCTCGGCAACGCCCGAACTCGACGGTCTGTTGCTCGATGTAGCGACCGCGGTGAACGCGCCGAACGGACAAGAACTCTCGGCGTATTGGCACGCGCAAGATCCCACGATGGCGATTCGTCCGATCGGCGGCGGCAGCGATCACGAGCCGTTTGTCTATCACGAAAACATCCCGGCGGCGGACGGCGGCTACGGCGGCCCATTCGGAACCTATCATTCCGCGTATGACGACCCGGCGTCGCTGCGCGTCTTCGATCCGGGGATGCACGAGGCAGCAGCGGCGGCGCGCTATACCGCGATCGTCGTGTTGCGGCTCGCTGATGCGACGTATCCCGACCTGCGACTGACCTCGCTCGCGCAGGCGCTCCAGCAACGCGTTGATGCATTTGCGAAGGCGCAAGGGGACGAGGCGCGGCGTGCCGCGGTTGCCGCGCAGCTCGGGCCCGACGCGCAAGCATATCTTGCAGCCGCGAAAGCGCTCGATGCGCGTGCCGACGCCGCCGTCGCCCAAGGAGATAGTGCCGCGGCGGACGCGGCATACGCGCAGCTACGGGCGTCGGAGGATGCGTTCTTCCAGCCGGCCTCGGCAAAGTGGTCGCGCACGCTTCTCTACAGCGTGAGTGGTTACGCCGGAACGGTGCTGCCTTCGCTTGATGACACGCTCGGCGCAAACGGTGAGAGCGCGCTGGAAGTCTTACACGGCGCATTCGCCGCGGCGACCGCAGCCGCTAGGCAGTAAAATAGAAGGAGGGGATACCATGCGCGGGATTATCGTCGGGGCGCTGTTCTTCGTCATCATGGGTGCCTCGCCGGCGATCCCGGCGCATGCATTCGGCGTCGAGGATGTGCTGGGCATACCGTTCGTCGATAACCTCACCGCCTCGCCCGACGGCACGGTGTTGGTGTGGAAGCTGCACGAGCGCGGCACACGCAACCTGTATTCCGATGCCGGCGGGACGGTGCACGCCGTAACGCACTATGATGTCGATGACGGACAGGACATCGACGATGTGCAGGTGTTGCCGTCAAACGATGCCGTTGTCTATTTGGGCGGCGGTGTGCAAGACAATGCCGGCGACAGCAATCTCAACCCACTTTCGGTTATCCCGCCGCCAGTGCGTGCGATCTATCTGGCGCCGCTGGCGGGTGGAGCGCCGGTACAGATAGGCGAGGGCAACGACGTCGCACTCTCGCCGCGCGGCGATGCGGTCGCGTACACGACGGAGCAAGGCGTCCTCAACGTGGTCGCGCTCACCAGGAGCGGCGACACGTATACTGCCGCGAAGCCGGAGCCGTTGCCGATTCGTGGTCAGGCGACCCAGATGACGTGGTCGCCCGACGGTGCGCGTATCGCCTTTAGCAATCGGCGCGGGAATCATTCGTTCGTGGTGATTTACACGCCACAAAGGCATGCATACGTCTATGCAACGCCGGACTTTTCTTACGATGGCATGCCGGCATGGTCGCCCGACGGTACGCGCGTGGCCTTTGTGCGCACGCCGGGGGCGCGCGAAAATGATTCGCCGTATCTTCAGCGTCCCCAAGATCCGTGGTCGATCTGGATCGCCAACGCGACGAGCGGCAACGCGCGGATGATCTGGCAAGCGCGCCGCGGCGTGGGAATCACGTTCTATCCCTCTGCGAGCGACGCACAACTCTGGTGGATGGCGGGCGATCGCGTTGCATTCAATTGGGAAGGCGATGGCTGGCGGCATCTCTATGCCGTTTCTCCCAACGGCGGCAACGCGACGCGCCTGACCAGCGGCGCATTCGAAGTTGAAACGGTTGCTCTGTCACTCGATCGTACGCACCTGCTCTACGCCACCAACGAGGGCGACATCGATCGCCGGCACATCTGGACGGTGGGGCTCGACGCGCATCCGCGCGCGCTGACCGGCGGGACGAGCGACCAATGGTCGCCGACGGCGCTCGCGAACGGCGGCTATGCCTACGTCGACGCGGGCTATAATACACCGGCAACGGTAACGGTTGGCGGCGATCCGGCGCGCACGCTCGTCGCGGAGCCGATACCGGCCAACGTTTCGACCGTGCTGCCGCAACTCGTGCGTCCGCAACTGGTCACGTTCCGCGCGCCCGATGGTTTGCTGATTCACGCACAGCTCTTCGTTCCGCGGCTCGTTGCCGGACGGCGAATTCCCGCGATCATCTTCGATCACGGCGGCTCGCGCCGGCAGATGTTGCCGGGGTTTCATTATATGGAAGCCTACACCGAGCTCTATGAGATGAATCAATATCTCGTGAATCGCGGTTTCGTCGTGCTTTCGATCAACTATCGCAGCGGCATCATGTACGGCCACAACTTCCGTGAGGCGCCGCACGTCGGCGCAAAAGGCGCGGCCGAATATCAAGACGTGGTCGCCGGCGCGCGCTGGTTGCGCAAGCAGCCGGAGGTCGATCCCAAACGGCTTGGCATCTACGGACTTTCGTACGGCGGCTATCTGACAGCGCTCGGCCTCGGACGCAACTCCGATATCTTCAAGGCCGGAGCGGATTTTGCGGGCGTGCACAACTGGGCGACCATGTACGATTGGTACGCGAGCGGGAAGGCGGTCGGCACGCCGGCGCAGCGCGCGCTTGCGGAGGCATCGTCGCCGGTAGGCGCAATCGACACCTGGCGTTCGCCGGTGTTCCTCTCTCAGGGCGACGACGATCGTAACGTCGCGTTCTCACAAGGTGTAGATTTGGCCGTGCGTTTGCGCAGTCACGGCGTCCACGTGGAGACGATGGTCTTCCCCAACGAGACGCACGAGAATCAGGTCTGGGCGCAGCTGGTCGATCAATATCGCGCGGCCGCAGCCTTCTTGGTCAAAGAGTTGCAACCGCCGGTGCTGCCCTCCGCCCGCTAGGCTCGCCAACCAAAAACACCTTCGTTTGGGTGTGTCGGCGCACCGAGGAAACGAGGCAAAATGCCATGAGGGGAGGTGACCATATGGCATTGCGACCGTTTCTCATTTTGTGTGTTCTCGCCGCGTTTGTCGCGTGCAGCGGGGGTGGCGGAAGTCAAATACCGTCTGCCTCGACCAGCGCGATAGCGAAGACCAAGCTTCACCCGTATGCGACCGGGAGCGTAGTGACGCTCGGAAGCTACAATATCAATCCGGCACACGTCTACGTTGCCGGCATCTCATCGGGCGGCTTCATGGCCGTACAACTGCACTTCGCGTACTCCGGGACGTTCAAAGGCGCGGCGATTTACGCTGGCGGTCCGGACTACTGCGCGCAAGACAGCGAAGCGACCGCGATTGACGACTGCGGGGGCGCCGGACTATACGGCAGCGAGCTTTCGGCATCCGAAAGCTACATCAGTTCGAATCAAAACACGTCCGGCATGGACCCGGTAAGCAATATCAACGGGCAACACGTCTACTTGTGGTCGGGTACCGCCGACTCGATCGTCAATCCCAAGACGATGAACGATCTCCAGACCGAGTACCAACACTACGGTGCAACGGTCAAATATGACAACACGTTTGCAGCCGAGCACGGCTGGGAGTCACCGTACGGCACCGTTGCGTGCGGTACGGCAGAGAGTCCGTACATGATCATGTGCGATCAAGGGAGCACCGCGTACGACTCCGAGCAGACGTGGCTATCACTCTTCCTCGGAACGCTGAGCGCGAAGAATACCGGAACACTCACCGGATCGTTGCTCAACTTCAACCAAGATCCATTCGGCGGCGGTTCAAATGACCTCGATACCAACGGCTGGGTCTTCGTTCCAAAGAGCTGTGCGAGCGGCACCCAGTGTTCGCTGGTCGTAGCGCTTGCCGGATGCGCCATGTACCAGGCGGTCATCGGAACGGATTTCGTGACTGAATCCGGTCTCGATCAATGGGCCGACACGAACAACATCATCGTGCTCTATCCCTATCAGACGACCGGCGGCACCAACTCCAACGGCTGCTGGGACTGGTGGGGCTACAACAATTCGAGCTACGCGCTGAAGTCGGGTCCGCAGATGGTTGCCATCTACGACATGGTCAAGCAGCTCGAGGGTGGCACCGCGACCAGCTCACCGTCGCCGACTCCATCACCGACGGCGTCGCCGACCGCGTCTCCAACGGCTTCCCCGACGGCGTCGCCGACTGCAAAGCCGACAGCGACACCGACTGCGAAGCCGACGGCGACACCAACGCCGACTGCCTCGCCGACACCGACACCGACTGCAACGCCACCGTATTCGCAGAAGGAGACCAACACGGTTGTCGAGTTCTACTCGATGGGCTACATCACGCTCAACGAATACTTAGAACTCGGTCAAGCCTACGGTTACGACAGCGAAATCACGCTCTACGATTGCAGCGGAACGTGGACCGACTCATCGACCTGCGGACCGATGACGTACTGATCGCACGCTAGGCAACAGCGCGGACGAACTTCGCCTGATCGACGCTGTCGTAAAAGGCGTTGTTCGTCTCGCTGATGCCGTGCGATGCCCACGGGTCGATCTGCTTCGACGAAAGCGGCGCGTGGATCGTTGGTCCGGCGGCGTCGGCGTAGCTCGAACCATCGAACGGTCCAAAGCTGCGCGATTCCTGGTGCGCCATCACCAGCGCACGCGTCGCGTCAGCTGCGGCCCGCGCGTCAGCACGCAGTTGCGCCGGCAAGCTTGTATCCGAAGCGATGGTTGAATACACGGCGATCGCGGGACGATCGGCGTGCCACGGCATATCGGGCGTCGCATCCGAAAAACGCACCATGCCCTCGACCGAAGCGACGTCGCGCCGAATCGCGGTTCGATCCGTGGCATCGCTTGCTGCCGCGTCGTTGAACGACTTGATCGCTCGCTCAGCGTTCGCGATCCCCTGAGGCGAGCAGTCGAGTACGTCGAACGCGGCCGCGGTACCGAACGACTCGCCGAACGGCGTTCGATATCGCGTATGCATCACCGTATTGACGACGGCCGCTGCCATCGCGCCAGGATCGTCGACATTGTGCGCGATAGCGTCGGCGACGCCGGTCGGTACGCCGGGTGAGAGCATCGTCTCCGGGGATGCGGCGAGATATCTCACCCCTACGCGCGAGAGCGCATCAGCGAAGCCCATGGTCGACATCAAGCATTGATTGGCAACTACCCCGTCAACCGAGCGTTTCGCGTCGTCGGGATGTTCCTTGGCGTGGAGCGCGATGCCGTCGGCGATGGCCTCGGCCATATCCGGCATCGACATCACTGCGCCGGTATGCGTTTCGAGTCCGCCGCCATCGCCGCCGCCGTGATCGACGAGGTCGATCCAGGTTTGCTGAGCGCCGGACACCTGTGCGTTATCGAGGGTCCGCGCGACGAAGGCGGCGAGATTCGACTCGTTCGCCATGTTCCGCGCCTTCCCGGACTCTCGCTCGCTAACCTTACCGTCGACAATGGTGAAATCGTCGGTTCGCTTGCGCCCTTCGCTAATGTCGTCGTCATCAGCGCGTAAGCCGGTCGTATTTTCGACGGTGTACTCTACGGCCGAATCGGTTCGGCTCGATTGTAGCGCCTGCGCAATGGTGAGCGACTGCGATGCGTCTAGGTTATTATCGCCGTCGCGATAGATGCCGAACTCGAGTGCGCGTGGGCGCGGGGGCGTAAGAGCGACGGGCTGCATGGGGCCTCCTGACGAAAGTGAAGTCAGGCGCTCTACTGCGCAGGAAGCCCTAAACGGAAAGACTGAACGTCACCCGGCCGTGGACCTCGTACGATTCTCCAACCTCGATTGCCACTATGGCGCCCGCGAAATCTTCGCCGGGCTCAACGGCGTTTTGCAGGATGGCGAGCGGATCGGACTCGTCGGGCCCAACGGAGCGGGGAAGTCGTCGCTTTTGCGCTTGCTTGCCGGCGTCGACGCGCCATTCGGGGGCACGGTCGTCCGCGCGCGCGACGCGACATTTGCCTATCTCGCACAAAGCGTTGCCGATGAAACCGAATCGACGCTGCAAGAGCTCATCGATGCGGCGCTTGCCCGTGCCACGCCGGACGCCTACGGCATGCGTAACAAAACGTTGCGAATCATGCTCGCCGCGTTTGGCTTCCGCGAAGAGGCATTCGCACGCCCGTTGCGCGAGTTCTCAGGCGGCCAGCGCGCGAAAGCCGCGCTCGCGCACGTCCTCATCGACCAGCCCGACTACTGCATCTTTGACGAACCGACCAATCATCTGGACGTGGAGACGGTGCGTTGGCTCGAATCATACATCGCTTCCGATAAGCGCGCCTACCTTATCGTTTCGCACGATCGCTATTTTTTGAACCAGGTGGCGACGCGCATTTGGGAGATCGAAGCTGGGCGACTCCACGTGTACCCGCCGGCCCGCAACGCCTATGATGCGTTCGTTGCCGAGCGTGCCTTACGGCATGCCGAGGAGCGCCGAGCGTATGAAGCGTTTGTTGCAGAGCGCGATAAGCGTCGCGCGACAATTGCGGGTCTGCGCGCTACCCATACCTCATCCGACTACAGCCAGGTGCGCAGTCGCGAGAAGCAGCTAGCGCGCGCCGAAGCGCGATTGGCGGCCGACGCACCGGTCGCGCCCGCGGCCGCCATCGCGGTGAATCTCCAGTCAACGCGACGAGCTGCCAACGCCTTTGCATTGGAGGTAAGCGGGCTGTCTAAATCGTATGCGCATCCGCTTTTTGAAAATCTGGAGGTCGACGTACTGCGCGGGGAGCGCTTAGCCGTGGTCGGGCCAAACGGATCGGGAAAATCCACCCTGCTGAAAATCATCAGCGGCGAACTTGCTCCGGACGCCGGAACGGTTCGGCTGAATCCCGCGTCGCACATTGCGTATTTTGCACAGAACTCGCACGAGCAACTCGATCCAGCGGCGAGCGCGGTCGAGGCGGTGCGCACGGCTGCCGGCATCTCGGACGAGAAGGCCCGCAATCTCTTGGGACGCATGCGGATTAGCGGCGAGGCCTCCGACAAGGCCGTACGAACGTTTTCCGGCGGCGAGCGACGGAGAATCATGCTCGCCTCGCTGATGGCCAAGGCGGCCGACGTGCTGCTCCTCGACGAACCGACCAACGACCTCGATATCGAAAGTCGCGAAGCGCTCGAGTCGGTGCTCGCTGACTATGAAGGCGCGATACTCATCGTGTCGCACGATCGTTACTTACTCTCGCGCCTGTGCGATCGAGTGCTCTGGATTGACGGCGGAGCATGGGGAACGGTCGAGGGTGGCTACGATGCCTACGAAGCGAGCCAGGTCGAGCGTGAGCGATTGGCGCTCGAAGCGCAAACAGGAACGAACGGCCGGGCCAAAGCCACGCGCCAGACACCGATGAAGGTCCGTTCGCAACTCGAAACGCGGATAGCCAGCATTGAACGCGAGATCGCGAAGCTCGACGCGCGGAAGCTGGAAATCGATGCGTTGTTCACGCTCACCGAGACCTACGGCGACCGCGAACGCGTAGCAGCGTTGGAGTCGGAGCGCGCGCTGGTGGCGGCACAGAGCGCAGAGCGCCTCGTCACGTGGGAAAACCTTCACGCGAAACTCGATGAGCTGAGCTGATCGGCCGAATCGCTCATGCTCTGGAATGCCTTCGATCACGCCAATCTCGCGCGCACGTTGCTTACGCGCGGCCATTATGACGGCGCGCTCACGGCGTGCGCGCTGGGTTTAGCGCGAACGCCGGATTCGGCTGAGTTACACGTCTTGCTCGCACGCGCGTGCGACGGGCTCGGGCGCCGCGATGACGCGCTCGTCGCGTGCGAGCGCGCGCTCGCGCTCGAACAGGCCGGTCCATCGGCGGTCGAGGCACGGATACGGCAAGCATTGCTTTTCTTTGATGCCGGGGATGTCGCGGCGGCGTTCGCCATGGCGGAGCTTGCGTGGAATCTCGCGCCGGGAGATGTGCGCGTGCACGCGCTGATCGGCGACCTAATTGCCTGGAACGGCGATCTCTCGTCTGCGCTGGGACACATCGAATGGAACTGGCTCGATGAATTGACATCGTGCCTTAAACGCTTCGATGGGAAAGCATCGTGGGACGGCAGCAGCGACCTCAGCGGTAAACGCGTGCTCGTGGTGCATCAGCAGGGCTTTGGTGACATGCTGCAGATGGCGCGCTATCTCCCCGCGCTTCGCGCGCGGGCGGAACGCGTGGTCGTAGAATGCCTTTCACCGATCGCGGGCGTGATGCGGCGCATGCCCGGGGTCGACGAGGTCGTCGAACATAAGGCGGCCGATCCGGCAACGTACGACGCGTACGTGCGCCTCATGACGCTCCCGCGCGTTCTGGGCATTGATTCAGGTCTCGTCGCGCCGTACCTGAAGCCGGACGCCGATCGTAGCGCGCACTGGAAAGCGCTGCTGAGCGGATACGAAGGCCGGCGCGTTGGGCTCACGTGGGGCGGCAATCCTCGGCACGTCTTCGATTTCGCGCGATCGTTGGCGCCGGAGCTGCTTGCGCCGCTCGCCGGCGTCCCGAACGTGCGTTACTTTTCACTGATGATGGAACCGGACGTCGACGTGGGCTTCGACGTCGTCCGGATCGGCGAAGCGTTCCGCGACTTCGAGGACGCCGCGGCGGCCATCGCCCAACTCGATCTGGTGATTTCGGTCGATACCGCGTACGCGCACCTCGCCGGCGCGCTGGGCGTCCCGGTCTGGGCGATGCTGCAACACCGGCCCGATTGGCGCTGGGCTGGGAACGGTGAAGCTACGCCATGGTATCCGTCGATGCGCTTATTTCGCGAACGCGATCGAGCCTGGAGCACCGCCGTCGGTCGTGTCGTCGATGCAATGATGACCTGGGTGGCTCCTTAATATTAAGGGCGCCATCTGCTGGGTGATCTTTACGCCCGCTTTACGTCAGCCATACACAAACAATGCGCTTAACCCGGGCTTGACCGACCGACAACGAGCGACTTTACCCCATAATTGGGGGTGCTGGGTGTGACGCGTTCTTTGGGACGCGTTACCTGCTGTTGTCTAGGAGGCCATAGTGAATCGCATCAGTCCGGTCGGCGTAATTCTGGCGCTGATCGTCGCGTTGAGCGGATGCTCAGGTTCGTCGGGTGGATCGCTCCCGTCGGCCTCGGTAAGCTCCGTCGCGCAAACGAACTCGGGGGCAACCTCTTCCACACCCACCACCGGCTCGAAGCACGCGAGCGGCGTCATTGGCGGAGGCGGCATGTTACTCGCCGCCGCGCTTACCATTCTGCTCGGCGACGCACCGCCGGTGCTCGGCAATATGAACGTCTCGCAAATCAACCTTGGGATCGACGCCGTCAACGTGGTCTACCAGGGCCAAGTGACGACGCTTGCCACCTACTCGACGCCCTACGTCGTCAATGTCATGTCGAACGGCGGCCAGCCGTCGTCGATCGGTATCGGCCAGCTCTACTCCGGCAACTACGATCACATTCAGTTCGTGGTTGATACCGCGACGAG
This sequence comes from Candidatus Acidiferrum sp., assembly GCA_035486535.1. Lineage (GTDB taxonomy): Bacteria > Vulcanimicrobiota > Vulcanimicrobiia > Vulcanimicrobiales > Vulcanimicrobiaceae > Aquilonibacter. The sequence goes on along the minus strand of DATHMY010000018.1, from coordinate 19,346 downwards.
CAATATCGTTGCGAACGGTACCACGATGCCGATCAATTTCCAGGTCGGCGCTTCGTCGCGGAGCAGCGCGGGCGCCGGCAGCGGGACGACCACGACCGGCAACTCGACGACGATCACGATGACCGTCGGCGGAGCCTTCATGATCGGCGGCAACCCCGCCGCAGCCGTGATGGCGGACTTCAACGCGGTCGAGTCACTAAACCAGAACAGCCAGGGCCAGATTGTGGCGCAGCCGACGCTCTTTGCGGTCGCCACGGCGAATGCTGGTCAGGTCGACGGCCAAGTCCTCAACGCAAATGGCCAGCCGGTGACCAATGCGATCGTCGTCGCGCTTAACGGGCGCGGCCGCGTGCAAAACACCGTCAACACCGACGCGAACGGGAACTTCGACCTGCATACGATCAATGCAGGTACGTATCAACTCGTGATCTACAACAACTACACCACCGCGAGTGGGCAGAATATCCTTGCGTCCGGCGCCGATGCGTCGCAAGGCGCGTCGTTCCAGGGCCCAACCGTCACCGTGACGGCCGGCGGTACCACACAAGTCGGAACGCTGAACGACTAAGCGATTCGCAATGGCACAACAGCAGCAACTAGACGAGGCACGCGAACTGCTTCGTACCGGACGGTACGATGCGGCTCTCGCGTGCCTCGCTGGGTTCGAGGGCTGGCCATCGCCGCAACATGAGCGCGCGCTTTTGCTGCGCGCCGAAATCCTTACCTATCGGGATCCCGTCGACGCGCTCGAAGCTCTGGCTCGCTCCAGCGACGTGCTTCGTAGCGGCGAGACGCGCTTCCAATATTACGTTTTATCCGGCCGCGCCTACGCCAGCATCCATAATTTTGATGGCGCAGCCGAGATGTTCAATAAGGCCGAGAGTGTCGCTGAGAACGATCCGTCGCTTCTCGCCACGATCGCGCACCAGCGCGCGCGTTTACGCCACATGCAGGGCGATTTCGATCCAAACGATCCGAATTTCGCAATTGCTCTTGCCAATCCGGATCCGGGTTCGCGGATGCTCACCCTCATTTGGCGTGCATGGATGTACGCGGGGCAGCGTAATTATCGCGCCCAGATCGCCGACCTGCGCGGCGCCCTTACGCTCGCCCGCGAGAATCCGGCCAGGATCGACTACTTCTCACTTATTCGCGCATTGCACACATTGATGCGTATATCTGGCGAACTCGGGGACAACGAAGCCGCCGACGACGCGCGCAATCTGTATGAGTCGATCGCGTGGCCGGAGGAACTCGCCGGCGAGCAGTTCCTCTGCCTCCAAGCCATGGCGTGGGACGCCTTCATGCGCGGGGATTCGGCGCGTGCCCAGTGGCTGTTCCAGGACTCCAAGCAACTCGCACCGTCCGACGCGTGGCGCGTGATGGCGCACGTCGATCGAGCTTTCGTTGCACGGATGAACCGCAACGAGGCGTGGGCTCGCGACGAGCTGATCCAAGCCCAATCGATTGCGCGTAGTGTGGCGTGGGCTGAAACCGCCGGCGAAGAACGCCAGGCGCTGGTCACCCTCGCGGTGCTCTTCGCGCCGGTCGATATGGGGCAGGCCCAACGCTACGTGTCGAACTACATGCGCATCGGCAGAGACAGCATTGACGCGATGAACGCGATCACGCACGATCCGCGTGCGATCGGCTTCACGCAATATGCCTCCGGCTGCGTCAACCAGGTGCTGGGGAATTCCGAGAGCGCAACCGCGGCTTTTGAGGCCGCGTACAAGATCTTCGATGAGGCAGAGCACCATTTCCGTGCGGCGCTAGCTGCGCAGGGCCTCGCTGAGATCACCGGCGCGGGCGTCTGGATCGAGCGTGCCCGTACGCACGCCGGCCACTTCCCCAAGAGCGCCTTCTACCGCTTCATGAGCGAGCGGATTTCGCGCCCGGTCACGCCCTGGATCGATGGTTTGACCCCCATGCAGCGTCAGCTCGCGCTGTCGGTCTGCGAGGGCCTGGACAATTCACAACTCTCGCGGCGCTTCAGCCGCAGCGAGTTCACGATCAAGCGGGAAGTGCAGAAATTGTACGACCTGTTCAACGTCCGCTCGAAAAACGCGCTGCGCGAGGTCCTCGCCGTGCGCGGCGTGCTCTAAAACCGAGCGTAGCTCACCGCGATACCTAGCCCGGGTCCACTTGCCGCGAGCGCAAGGGGCACCTCCTCGTGCTTGAGCCTATCCCGGAACGGAGCACCGCCGGATCTTCCCGTGGGGGCCGCTGCTCGTAGGGCCTTCGGACCAAGCGGCGCGTCTGGGGAGCGGTCTTTACATCCGCTTGACGTTCGCCATACACAAACTATGCGCTTAACCCGGACCTGACCGAGCCACAATGATCCCGTTTAGACCATAATTGTGATGGGTGTGGCGCCGCTCTGTATGAGCGACGTCCTCTACTGCTGTTAGGAGACCATCTCGTGAAACGTTACACTTCGATCGGCGCCGTACTGATGCTGATCGCGATCCTGAGCGGATGCTCCGGTTCGTCGGGCTCGGCCGTCCCGTCGACCTCCGGATCCGCCGCCTCGGCGAAATCGCCGGGGAAGAAAGTCCAGCCGGATAGCACCCTCGGGGGCAACGGAAGCAGGCTCAAGGTCCTCTTGGGCGACGCTCCGCCGGTGATCGGGAACTTGATCCCGACCTCGATCAACATCGGTATCGATGCCGTGAACGTGGTCTATCAGGGCCAGATCATCAACATCGCCACCTACTCGACGCCCTACGTCGTGAACGTCATGGCCAACGCGGGCCAGCCGTCCAACGTCGGCATCGGCCAGGTGTATACCGGCAACTATGATCACATCCAATTCGTGGTCGACGTGCCGACCAGCAACCTCGTTGCCAACGGCACGACCTACCCGATTCAGTTCTTGACCGGTCAAACGTCGCAGAGCAGCGTCGGTTTCGGCGCTGGAACCACGACGGTCGCCGGTAACGCGGCGGCGTCGCCTGCGCCGTCCCCGAATCCGAACCAGGTTACGATGACGGTCGGCGGCGACTTCATGCTCTCCGGCAATCCGGCGGCGCAGATCCAGGCCGATTTCAACGCCTTGGAATCGCTGAACATGAACGCCTCGGGCCAGATCGTCGCCGTGCCGACGCTGGTGGCCGATGCTTCGCTTAACGTGGGCAACGTCACCGGCACGGTTCTGAATCAGGCCGGTGCGCCGGTTGTGAGTGCAGTCGTCGTCGCGCTCGACGCGACCGGCAATGTCGCCAACACGACCAACACTGATGCGAACGGCAACTTCTCGCTGCACACCCTCGATATCAACGATGGTGGCGGCACGTATCAGCTCGTGATCTACAACAACTACACGACCGCAAGCGGGCAGATCCTCACCGCTTCCGGCGCGGACGCGTCTAGCGGCGCGTTCACCCAGGGACCCTCCGTCACGGTGACGTCGCAACAGACCACTGCACTAGGGAACCTGGCAGACTAAGAGGTCGATAATGGTCCAACAGCAGCAACTTGACGAGGCGCGCGAACTGCTTCGTACCGGCCGGTACGATGCAGCGCTCGCGCGCCTCACAGGATTTGAAGGATGGCCGTCGCCGCAGCACGAGCGCGCCCATCTTCTACGTGCCGAAATCCTGCTATATCGCGATCCCGTCGACGCGCTTGAAGCCCTCGCTCGGTCCAGCGATGTACTTCGCAGCGGCGAGACCGCCTTCCAATATTACGTTGTGTCCGGGCGCGCCTATTCGAACATTCGCAACTTCGAGGGCGCGGCCGAGATGTTCACCAAGGCCGAGAGTGTCGCTGAGAACGATCCGTCGCTTCTCGCCACGGTTGCGCACCAGCGCGCGCGTCTGCGCCTTCACCAGGGTGATTTCGATCCGAACGATCCGAATTTTGTCATCGCGCTTGCAAACCCCGACCCGGGTGCGCGGCTCCTTACGCTCAACGTCCGTGCGTGGATGTATGCGGGGCAGGGGAACTATCGCGCCCAGATTACCGATCTGCGTGCCACTGTAGCGCTGGCTCGCGAGAACCCGCACCGGGCGGAATTGTTTACCGTCGCGCGCACGCTTCACTCGCTGCTCCGCGTCGCTGCCGAACTGGGCGACCAGGAAGCGGCCGATGACGCGCGCGCGCTCTACGAGTCGCTCGACTGGCCGCCGGAACTCGCCGGCGAGCAATTCCTTACTCTCCGCGCGATGGCGTGGGACGCTTTCATGCGCGGCGATTCAGCCCGCGCGCAGTGGCTGTTCCGCGATTCCAAAGAAGTTGCCCCTTCCGACGGCTGGCGCGTGATGTCACACGTCGACCGCGCCTTCGTCGCGCGCATGAACCGCAACGAAGCGTGGGCTCGCGACGAGCTGATGCAAGCACAAGCGATTGCTCGGACCGTGGCGTGGGCCGAAACCCACGACGAAGAGCGGCAGGCCTTGGTGACCCTTGCTGCGCTCTTTGCTCCAGTTGATATGGGTCAAGCCCAACGCTACGTCTCGAACTACATGCGGATGGGCAAAGACAGTGTGGATCCCTCGCTTGCGATCACCCGCGATCGGCGCGCGAATGGATTCCAGCAGTACGCCTCGGGCTGCGTCAATCAGGTGCTCGGCAACAGCGAAAGCGCGACCCTAGCGTTTGAAACGGCCTACAAGATTTTTGACGAAGCTGAGCACCACTTCCAAGCGGCGCTGGCAGCGCAGGGGCTCGCCGAGATCACCGGCGCCTCGGTGTGGATCGAGCGCGCGCGGACGCACGCCGGCCACTACCCCAAGAGTGCGTTCTGCCGCTTCATGAGCGAACGGATTTCGCGCCCGGTCACCCCGTGGATCGGCGAATTGAATCAGATGCAGCGGCAACTCGCCCTGTCGGTTTGCGAAGGCCTGGACACGCCGGAGCTCTCGCGCCGCTTTAGCCGCAGCGAGTTCACGATCAAACGGGAAGTGCAAAAACTGTACGACCTGTTTAACGTTCGTTCGAAGAATGCGCTGCGCGATGTGCTCGAGGAGCGCGGCGTGCTGTGATCGCAGCGCTCACCGTCGTGCTTGCGGTTAGCATGATCGGTATTGCGGCGGTCTTACTCTCCGTCGTTTACGGACGAACTCTTTCACGCCGCCGGTCAGACGAGCGGCGTTATAGCATCCTGGAGAGCGTTCAAGACGGCATCTTTATCGTGGATGACCGTTGGCGCTTTTCGCACGTCAACGAAAAGGCCGAAGACCTCCTGCACCAAACGGCGGCGGATCTCGTCGGCCGGCGAGTTGATAAGATCCTCGACCCGCTGGCGTCCGACCTCCTTCCTGAAATGCGGCGCGCGCGCAACACCGGCATGCCGATCGAGCGCACGCAGTTTTTCCCCGGAGCGAACATGTGGGTCGAGCTGCGCATTCAGCCGGCCGCGCATGAGGTGCTGGTCTATCTTCGCGACGTAAGCGATCGCAAACGCGCCGAGATCGCGCTGCGCGATTCCGAGCGGCGTTTACGCCTCTTGCTCGAGCAAGTGCCCGCGTTGGTGTGGACGGTCGATCTGGACATGTGCTTCACATCGTTCGTCGGAACCGCGCCGTCGGCAAAGGGCTTCACGCAGAAAGAACTCGGCGAGGCACAGGTGGAGCAAATTCACCGGGTCTTCGGCGGAGATTCGCAACGTTTCGAGTCGCTGCACAGCGGACGCTGGATGCAGCATCACGTTGAGCCACTGCGCGGCCCGAACGGCCAGATCATCGGCGCGATTGGCGTTGCGCTTGACATTACGGAAATGAAGGAGACGGCCGATCATCTGGCACGTCTCGCGCGATTGGACGCACTCACCCAACTTCCCAACCGCTTTGCGTTGGAAGAGCAGATGGTCGAACTGGTCGCGCGCGCCGATACCGACGATACACGCCTCGGCGTGCTCTTCGTCGATCTCGACCGGTTCAAGACGATCAACGACACACTCGGTCATCGCGCCGGCGATGAATTGCTTCGCCAGTTCGCGGTGCGGCTGCGCCGCGCCGTCGACGCTAACGCCAGCGTCTTCCGCAGCGGTGGCGACGAGTTCATCGTCACCCTGATGCTTGGGCCGACGATGAGCGTTCCGATGATTACGACCGACATCCAGCTGGCGCTCGCCGAGCCGTTCTTTATCGCCGAGCGGCAGCTCTTTGTGAGTGCCAGCATCGGCGCTAGCACCTTTCCCGATGACGGTGCCACCGCTGAAGAGTTGCTCTCGCGAGCCGACTCGGCGATGTATCGCGCCAAGTACAGCGGACGCACGCGAATGGGCTTTTTTGATGTCGGCAACGACGAATTGGCGCCGTATCGTCTACGCTTGGAGCAAGATTTGCACTATGCGATACCGCGCGGCGAGTTCAGTCTGCTCTACCAACCGATCGTCGACACGATCACGGCCGAAATGGTGGGCGCCGAAGCGCTGTTGCGCTGGCAGCACACCAAACACGGTCAGATCATGCCCGAGGAGTTTATCGCGATCGCTGAAGAGACCGGCTTGATTGTTCCGATCTCGCGTTGGGTGCTGCGAGAAGCCTGCTTCGAGGCCGCCCGCATTCGTTCGGCCGGGTATCCGCACTTTCGCGTGGCGGTAAATCTGTCGGCGCGCGATTTCGGCGAAGTCGACCTTGCCGACACCATCCGGGAAATTCTGTCCGAAACCGGCTTGCCCGCGCAGGGGCTCGAACTCGAGATCACCGAGAACATGAAGATCGACGACGTCGCGCTGATGACGATGCGGACGTTAAGTGGGATGGGTGTACGCATCGTCGTCGACGATTTCGGCGTCGCGTATAGTGCGCTTGGTTACTTGAAGCGTTTACCGATTAGTGCGGTCAAGATCGACCGCACGTTCATTCGCGACGCGGGCGATGACGTACAAGACCGCGCGATCATCCGCGCGATCGTAGCACTTGCGCGCTCGCTCGAGTTGGAGATCATCGCTGAAGGCGTTGAGACCCCCGAACAACTCGCCTTCATCCGCGAGCTCACCTGTGAGCGGGTGCAAGGCTATCATTTCAGCCGGCCGATTCGGGCCGAAGAGATCCCGGGAGTCCAGTTAGGGCTGCGGGCTGGCTGACGCCGGCGGCGGCGGAATGTTCGGACAGCGATCGTTCAGGCGCGTCCTACCGTCCGCTGTCGTGTGTGCCATGATGTATTGGATGATCGGCGGCTCGTTCGCGCGTTGGTCCTTCGGCGGAAACTGAAAGAGTAGCGGGACGCCCGATGCGAACGGATCGTTGGTTTCGCTGGTATAGATCCAGATCCAATCGAGCGGAATACGTTCGGACGATCCATCGGCATAATAGACTGTCGCAATGATATTGCTGCGATCGTAGTCTCCACTCGCTGGGTCGTATTTTGCTGCACCGGTCGACTCAAAATCAACGGCGCCGCAGATCGCGGCGCCGTTGCCGTTTCCACTGGCGCCGCTGCCGTTTCCATTGCCGTTAGCATCTGAGAGACTCCCGGCATCCTGACCGTGCTGGGCGCCGGCGCCTTGACCACCGGTCGGGATCGACGCGTCCGGCGTCGCGTAGCGGACCTTCGGCGGGGCCGGCCGTTTCGCACCCGCATGCTTAACCGGTTCCACGCGGGCACGTAGACCCGCTGCCGTCTGGGAAACGGCAACGCGAACCAGCGCCGGTGTCGGGGTCGGCGCCGGCGTCGGGGTGCGGACGATGCGCGCGATTGTGACGCGTGCAATGAAGGGCTCTTCCTGGTTCTCGATCGGTCGCTGCCTGGGAATGAAGGCAACCGCGATCTCGTGGAGCGCGATTGCGCATGCGAAGGCTATTGCGAGCCGCCGAAGGTCTTGGTATTTCACTGGTGAATGCCGGTGCGTCGTGAAGGCACAACATCTGATTCGAGCGATTCCCGACTTTCCGCTTCCGGGAATCCTGTTCCGTGACATAACACCGTTGCTCAAGGACAAGACCGGGTTCAAGGAGGCGATCGATCTTTTTGTCGATCGGTTCAAGAACCGCAAGATCGACTACGTCGTCGGCATCGAGGCCCGCGGATATATGCTGGGCGCGCCGCTAGCGTACGCGATTGGCGCCGGCTTCGTTCCCGTGCGCAAGCCCGGCAAGCTGCCCTTCAGCAAACTCTCCGAATCATACGCTCTCGAGTACGGGACGAATTCGCTCGAGATCCATGCTGACGCCCTTGGCAACGGCGAACACGTCGTTGTCGTTGACGATCTATTGGCGACCGGCGGAACGGCAGCGGCGACGCGCCGTTTGCTCGAGCGGCTCGGTGCGCATATTGACGCATTTGCATTCTTGATTGAACTCGACGTGCTCAAAGGCCGCGAGGCGCTTCCGGGGGCCGAGGTTGTTTCGTTTATTCATTATTAGTGCTGCGCTGCTCATGACGCTCGTCGCTGCGCGCCCGACGCCAAGCCCCTCGCCGACGCCGCTTCCGCCCGAAAATCCGGCGATTACCGCGCTTGCGCGCCACGAGTTTGTTTCTTGGCAGGCGGGCGTCATCGACAAGGATCACTACGTGCCGGCTGCGAGCGATACGCTCACCGACAAGGCGATCCAGAATATGTCGACGGCGCTGAGCGGTCTTGGTGCGCTCGTGAGCGTCGATTGGCTTGGGCACTTCAACATCATCGGCGGCCCGCCGGGCGTGGTCGGCTATACCTACCGCATGAACTGCACGAACGACGCGATCTACGAGCAGCTGATGATCGGCTCCGACGGCAAGATTGACAGCATCAACTTCCTGAAGAAGTTGCCCTGAGTCCCTGATCTAGCCGCCTCATCGTCAGCTCGCCCCTTATTTGCCCTTGCAAACCGCGGGGCTCGCTTCCTCAATCCGGGCGATCAGGACCCCAGGTATTCTTTCGTTGCGACGCTTGGTCGATTATGAGAGTATAGGCAGATACTCCCATGACGATTTCAGAACTCATCGGCACCGTCCAGGCCTACGACCCCTCCCTCGATGGGGAGTGGCTGCGGCGCGTCTATGAGGTCGCCGACCGCGCCCACGACGGGCAGCGGCGCGCCTCCGGGGAGTCCTACATCGAGCATCCGCTTGCCGTAGCGGGCATCCTCGCCGACCTCGAGATGGACCGCCAGACAATTGCGGCCGCCTTGCTCCACGACGTCGTCGAGGACACGGTCATCACCAGCGACCAGGTTACGGCTGATTTCGGTGAGGAGATCGCGAGCCTCGTCGATGGGGTCACCAAGCTGACCCGGATCCCATACCAGTCGAAGGAAGATGCGCAGGTCGAGAACCTGCGCAAAATGTTCATGGCCATGGCGCGCGATATTCGCGTGATCATCATCAAGCTTGCTGACCGGCTGCACAACATGCGCACGCTGGAGAGTTTGCCGCCGGCGAAGCGCCTTTCGATTGCGCGCGAGACGATCGACATCTACGCACCGATTGCACATCGCCTCGGCATTTGGAAGATCAAGTGGGAGATCGAGGACGAGTGCCTGCGCTATCTCGATCCCGAAGGCTATCGCGAGATCGTCGAGAGTGTCGCCAAGACGCGGCGCGAGCGCGAGAACGATGTGCAAGAGGCGATCGCGCGACTCCGCGATGATTTCACCAGCATGGGCGTCAATGCCGAAATTCAAGGCCGTCCGAAACACTTCTATTCGATCTACTCCAAGATCAAAAAGGGCCGCGACTTCTCCACCATTTACGATCTCACCGCGATTCGTATCATCGTCGATTCGGTGAAGGACTGCTACGCGGCGCTCGGCGCGGTGCACGCGTTGTGGACACCGCTACCCGGACGTTTCAAAGATTACATCGCGATGCCCAAACCGAACATGTACCAGTCGTTGCATACGACGGTGGTGGGGCCGCAGGGCGAGCCGCTCGAGATTCAGATCCGCACGTGGGAGATGCATCGCACCAGCGAATACGGCATCGCCGCGCATTGGCGATATAAAGAAGGCAGCAAGGCCGATCAGTTCGAGAACAAGCTCTCCTGGCTGCGCGCGCTGCTCGAATGGCAAAAAGACATGCGCGACTCGCGCATGTTCATGGAGAACCTCAAACTCGATCTTTTCGATTCGCAGGCGTTTGTGTTCTCACCGCGCGGCGACGTCTTCTCGATTCCGGCCGGCGGCACGCCGCTCGATTTTGCCTATCAAGTGCATACCGACGTGGGCAATCACTGCGTCGGAGCCAAGGTCAATGGTCGCATCGTCCCGCTCGACACCGGGCTGCAGAACGGCGACATCTGCGAGATTCTGGTCAATAAGTCCAGCGGACGTCCGTCGCTCGACTGGCTCTCGGTCGTCAAAACCGGTGGCGCAAAGCACAAGATCAAGCAGTGGTTCCGCAAGGAGCAGCGCGAGGAGAACGTGCTGGCCGGGCAAGAGGCGGTCGAGGCCGAACTTGCGCGCGAGCGTTTGCGTCCGGATCTTGCGCGCGGCGAGCTGATCGAGCGTATCGCGCACCGGATGAATTATCCGACGCCGACTGACCTATTTGCGGCGATTGGCTTCGGCGACGCTTCGGCGCAATCGGTCGCGAAACGCATTCGCGACGAAACGAAGACCGACAACGTCGTCGACCTTACCCAGATTCGCAAACCCGCGGCCAAAAAGACCACGCGGCGTTCCAGCGGCGTTCGGATCGCCGGCGTCGACGATGTGCTGGTGCGTCTCTCGAAATGTTGCTCGCCGGTGCCCGGCGACCCGATCATCGGTTATGTTACGATCGGTCGCGGCGTCAGCGTGCATCGCGCGGATTGTCCCAACGTGGCCTACATGAGTGCGACGCCGGAGCGCATTCTGCAAGCGCAGTGGGTGGCGAGCCCTGACATGATGCACGCGGTCGACATCGAGGTCGAAGCTGAAGACCGTGCGCAGCTGCTGCAAGATATCATGGCGGTCTTTGCCGAGCTCAAGACGACCGTCAGTTCGGTGACGGCTCGCGTGCGTAAAGACGGCATGGCGGTGACGAGTTTGAGCGTACAGATTCGCGATCTCGACCATCTGCACAAGATTCTGACCAAGCTCGAGAGCTTGCGCAACGTGCGCCGCGTGTACCGCGTGACGAAACGCGAGAAGAGCGCTGCCGGAAGCTAAGATCTGGCTGCCGATCGTGGCAGCCTTTTTTGCGGGCGCAATGAACAGCATCGCGGGCGGCGGTAGCTTTTTGAGCTTCCCCGCGCTCATTCTCGCGGGCGTCCCGTCGATCCCGGCCAACGCTACGAACAGCGCGGCGATGTGGGTCGGCACGCTTGGCGGCGCGCGCGCGTATTGGGGCGACGTCGTCCCGCACAAGCGCATGCTCTATTCGATGCTTGCGATCAGCATCGTCGGCGCGATACTGGGGGCTTCCTTGCTGCTCGTTACGCCGCCGGCAGCCTTTGACAAACTCATTCCATGGCTGTTGCTCTTTGCGACGGCGCTGTTTGCCGCGAGCCCGTTGCTGACCAAAGCGCACGGCGGTGACCCCACCCATCGCTGGTGGCAATACGTCGCGCAGTTTGCGGTAGCCGTGTATGGCGGCTATTTCACCGCCGGGATCGGCATCATGATGCTCGCGCTGCTCGCATTCTCGGACTTGCCGAGCTTCAATGCGACCAACGGCATGAAGAACGTGCTCGCGGTCGCGATCAATGGCTTTTCGATCGTGCCGTTCTTGATCGCGCGGATCATCGATTGGCGCTACGCGATTCCCATGGCGATCGTTGCGCTCGTTGGAGGCTATATCGGCGCGCTGCTCTTTCGGCGCGTCCCGGCGGCGTACGGTCGCGTGTTCGTGATCGCGATCGGCGCGATCATGACGATCGTGTTTTTCGTTCGCTAGCGCATCACGGCGCGATGAGGATGCCCCACGTCGTCCCGATGTTCTGTGACGACGGCCCCGTACCACCGGCATAGACGTACGAAATACCAAAACCACCCACGGGACTCGGCGCGGTGTTGCTGCCGATAAAGGCGACGCTTTGACCGCCTTGGACGCTCGCCACCATCTGGTTCGAGCCGGCATAGGTGATCCCGGCCTCGACTTGCGTCACCACGGGACCGCTTAAGCTGAGGCCGCTGCCGACGGTGAATTCATAGTAGTTCACGCCGTCGTAGACCCACAAATTGCCGGACGGATCGAAGGTCAGCGCCTGCGGAGCCGCCGCGGTCGGCGGTGGGGTCATCGTCACGATCGGTGTAAGCGACCCGCCGGAATAGACCTCGATGGCGGCGCTACCTTCAGAACTGCCGCCAACCCAAATCGTACCGGCTGCGCCGTTGGGCGCGGTTGCCGGTGCGACGGTGACCGTTTGCGGATCGCTGCTTGACATCACGAATGGCACTTCCGTTAATGGCGCGGAGGGTGAGTTCGTGTTGTAGAGATAGACGTCGCCCGTCGCCGCATCAGGGACGTACATGTAGCCGTTGGTATCGATCGCGACCGACGTCGGGCTTGGTGGGAGCGCAATGCCGGTGTACGAGCTCGGTGCTACCAATGCTGGCGCGCCTGCGCTTTGCGTGTACTCGAGGACGAAACCCTCGCCACCCCCATTTGTTGCGAGTGCCCAGATGTTGTTGTGTGGGTCCATGGCCATGTAGCCCAACGTACATGCTCCACTGCACGCCGAGCCCGACGCCGCGTAATCGATCGCGCTACCGGTGACGTTCACCGGCACGGCGCTCGGCCCGGGTGAAGGGTAGAGTGGATAGCCATAGATGCCGCCCGATTGCGCCGACCAGATTTCTTGCACGACGGTCATCGGGTAAGATGACGTGACTGCTTGCAGGCCGCCACCGGGCGTGGCGGTCGCATTGATTTGAGCGAGATTGCCCCCGGCCGATTTTGCTTGCAGAATATACGAATTTGCCGCGGAGCCGCCGGCGGTCGTCAAACAATTGCAAAGGTCGGGGATTTCAACGACGCTCACGGTCGGAGCTGTGCCGTCCGTGCTATCGATCGCGAAGCCGTCGGCGTCGAGCGCTTGCGCAAAGAAGGTTTGCGGCGCGTTGCCGATGATGGCAATGGTGCCGTTGTAGGTCGTCACATGCGCCTGCGCAGGCCCCGGCTGGAAGCTCACCGATGCGGGGATACCGTAGAAGGTGAGATTCGGAATGGTGTTACTCGTGCCGCCGGTGATCACGACCGGCGCTGCGAGTTGGCCTTGCGCGAGCATGTTGCCCGTGAAGGCCCCGCCGCTCGGCGGTGCATCGAACGTCGTCACGGTGAAGTTCGGATACGTTCCCGCTGGAATTTGCAACTGGAACGAATAGTCGGTGCCGCCGTCGACCGGATCGGGGCCGCAACTTACAACGCCTGGCGGATATGCGGTATGCACCGGACATGTTGCCGAGATCGCCGCGGAGTAGTCGGGCGTAGTCGGCGTAGACGACGTCCAATCGATCGCGACGCCTTGCGTCGCTTGCGACTGGTAATAACGCCGGCGTAGCTTGGTCATCGTCGACGAACTCGGGATTTTCAGCGTGAAGGTTGCGGTGCCGATCTTCTTGGTTGCCGGGGTGCTCGTTGGCGGGAGCGATCCGCTCTTTCCGCCGCCGCCGCCGCAGGCGGTCAGCAGCGCGAATGCGACGATCAACAGTGATGCGCGGGGGATCATTACAGCACCACCTTACCGATTTTGTTCGTTGAACTGTCGGTAAACCAGATGTCGCCGTCTGGACCGCTCGTAATTCCCCACGGTGACCCGCCGACGGTATATTCGTAGGTTTTGCAACCGCTGCTCGTGCACGTGTTCAACGCGATAAATCCGACGGCACCGTTCGAATCCGTGAACCAGACGTTGCCGTCGCGACCGATGGTGAGATTCATCGGTATCGCGCCCGCGTTCGGCAGACCGATCGCGGTGAACGTGCAGCTCGACCCGTTGCACGTCTCCCAGGCCGTCGGGCTGATTTGGTCGATCGAACCGGAGCCCGTGTCAGCAACGTAGAGGTTGCCGTCGGGTGCGGCCACGATGCCTTGTAGCGGACCTATGAAGGTTGTCTGACCGGGACCATTTTCCACGGCGCGGTGTCGCGTGACCGCGCGGCGTGGCGCGCCTGCCGCGTGTGTCTGCGCGCCGGTTCGTGGCCGCGGACGATGCGCCGTGTCGCCTTGCGGGCCATATCCTAAGCCCGCGGCGTACGTGGGCCGCTCGTAGGACGTACAGATGTCTTCGCATGGCAGCCCGCTGATGAAGCCGATGTCAGGCTGGCCCTGGTCGGTGTACCAAAGCGTGCTCCCACTTGAATCGAAGGTCATCATGTTGACATTACTCGGCGAGGCGGCGACATTGATCGTGTAAAACGTGTTGCCACAACATCCGATTGTGGGCTGCCAGACAATTCCCGAGTCGTAACCTTCCGGAGAGGACGAAACGTACAGATTGCCATCGGGTCCGCTCAGCACATCGGTTGCCCCGAACGCCGAACAGTCACAACCCTCGAGCGCGTAGTACGGATACGCGTTGCCTCCTGAACACGACCCAGCGCTCGGGCACGTCAATTGGAAGAGATTACCGAAATCGGAACCGTAATTGCCGACGTCGGTTACATAGAGGTTCCCGTCGGAAGCGGCTGCGATGCTTTCGAGCGCAGCCGGCGGACTCGCCTGCGCGAATACGGACGGCTGGATTTCGGAGACGCCGTTGCAGTCGGTGCTGGTCGTGCACGACGCGGGATTCGCAATCGCGCCGATTTCCACGTTACTCTGATCGACGAACCACAGGGTTTGACCGTCGGCGCCGACCGCGATGCCATAGTTCTTGCCCCCGCCGCTTGTCGAATATTCAAAGATCGAATAGTGCGGTGCCACGAGTTCGCCGCCCCCGCCCGATCCGGTAACGGTAATCGGAATGTTGGCAAAGCCGCCGTTCGCATCGATGACGCTGACACTTTCCGTGCCGGCGCTGCTTCCAGGCGCAACATCAATTGTGACGCTACCGCCAACGCTAGAAGGCGTGCAGGTCGCCGGAACGCACGTGACGGTCGCAACTGAACCCGAGCCGGGGACGTTGAACGCGCCGCCATAGCCGGCTTCGCTCACCGTCACTGTTTGCATTGAACCGCCGACAAGCAGCGATGGGAGCGACGTGGGCGTAAACACGATTGGCGCAAAGGGAACTGATGCGCTGATCGAACCCGACTTCGCCGTAATCGTTGCTTGCGCGATCGCCAGCGCCGAATTGTAATCCAGTGTGACGATAGACGAACCGTTCGACGGACCGGGCGATGCGATGGTCGCCGTGGAAAGCGAAAGTGCGCCATTGGTATCGCCGGAAATCGTGAGCGCGATTGGATTGGGGTACGAGCCCGGTGGAATGATCGTGTTTCCGGCCGCGTCGAGCGCAGAAACGGCAAAGGGTATTGCATGCGCAGCACCGTCATCGCCGGCCGAAAGCCCGCTTGGGGTGAGCACGATCGTCGCCGGGACGCCGCCAACCGAAACCGATTGCGTTGGAATGTTCGCAAGCGTCGTGTTGATCGGTCCGAGCAGCCCTTGCCCGAGCAGGTTGCCGGTAGCGTCGTAGCTGGAAATCTGCAGCACGACCGCGGTCGCTACTGGGACGGTAACGGCGATCGTGCAACTGATGCCGCTCGAACCGGTGGTGCAGTCGGAACTCGACGCGATCGTAATCGATACCGGTGCACTCGTCGGGCTCGGTGTCACGCCGTTGACCGTGTAGACCGAGATCGTAATCGTTGCAGTGCTCGGTGAGATAAATGCCGGCTTGCGCGTACTCGATGCGGTGCCGCTATTCGGAATGAAGACTTTGACGGTCGCCCCGGTAGTTTGGGGCGAGGTCGAGCCGCTGTGCGGCAGCGTGTTGGACCCGCCTCCGCCGCTGCAGGCAACGACGAGGGCCACTAACGCGGTAAGAACCGCGCCTACAAGCACACGGTGTTGAAGCATCCCGAACCTTCCTTGGAAACGAGACCGGCTAGGGTGATTCGCGGTGCGTAGAGGGCTAGACCTCGCTTGGTATCGCTTCGGGCGTAGGCATTTTGACCTTATGGGCCTCGCCGCGATGGAATCCGCCCAAGCGCGGCTCGACGTGTTGCGCGACCCACAGGTAGAGTGTCGGCACCACGATGAGCGAGAGCGTCGTCGAGAAGAGCAAGCCACCGACGACGACCGTTCCCAGCGGTGCCTGCGTCTGACTTCCGGCCTCGATGCCGAGAGCGATCGGTAGCATGCCGCCCACCGACGCAAGCGTCGTCATCAAAATCGGTCGCAACCGCAGCGGCGCTGCATGCAGCACCGCGTCTTTGACCGTGTAACCGCGCTCGCGGAGTTGGTTGGTGAATTCAACCACCAGAATCGCGTTCTTCACCACGATGCCGACCAGCATCAGTACGCCGATGAAGGCGGTAAGACCGAAGGCGCGATGGGTGAGCCACAGTGAGAGCACCACGCCGGTCGAGGCGAGCGGCACCGACACCATGATCACCAGCGGGTGCAGCAGCGATTCGAATTGTGCCGCAAGCAGCATATAGATGAGGACGACCGCAAGCAACACGATGAGGCCAAGGCTTCCGAACGTATCGCTCTGTTGCGTGACCGCTTGTCCGTACTGCCAATAGTAGCCCGGCGGGAGCGCGATGCCGTTCATGATCTTCGTCGTCGCCTCGACGGCGGCGCCGAGCGGCGCGGTATCGAGCCCGGCGGTGACGTCGATTTCGCGCAGTTTGTTCTGGCGCGTGATCTGCGAGGGACCGGCGCCGAAGCTGATGTTCGCAAGTTCGCGCAGCGCCATCACCGGCAACGTGTTCATCGCGCCCAAATCGGTGGAACTCTGGACGATGCCACCACCCAGCGCGCCGCTTGCTGCACCGTTGGCAACGCTGCCGGTGGTCGACCCCGGCAAGCTCGACACGGGAATTTGCAGACTCAGAATGGATTGTAACGAGCGGCGTTGATCCGGCGGCAGCTGCACGATGATCGGATACTGCGTGCCGTTGATCTGCATGTACGAGGCGATCGTGCCGGAGGTCGCGGTGTCGATCGTGTTTGAGACGGCTTGGGTCGAGATACCGAGTTGTGCAACCTTGGTGCGGTCGACATTGATATCGAGTTCGGGCTGCGAGGCGGAGATCGCGCTCTGCGGCGTTTGGATGCCGGGAATGCGCGCGAGGTCGGGCACGACCGTGTACTGTGCGAGGTTGTACAGCGTGGTGATATCGGGGCCAAAGACCTGGACGTCGAGTGCGTCTTGGCCTTGCGAGATCATGTTTTGGATAATGTCGACCGTCCGGCCGAAGGGACGTACGCCGGAAATCGTGTTGATGGTTTTGGTCCAATCGCGCACGTACTTCGCCGCGTCGCTACCGCTGTACTGTGGCTTGAGTTGCACCGAGAGATTCGCTTGATTGGTGATCTGCGTGCCGTTGCCGATGAAGCCGACCTCGCCGACCTGCGAGCCGACGTACAGGACGCGCGGGTCCTTCATCATCTGCTGCTCGATGCTGTTGGTTACGGCGTTGGTGATATTGACGGCCGTGCCGGTAGGCAGCTGCAAGTTGAAGCGCACGAAGATCGAATTCGACGCCGGGAAAATCTCGGTTTTTACCGCGCCGAATTTGGTCGCGACGACCGTGAGAATCAAGCATCCTGCCGCAATGGCAATGACGAGTCCCGGCCGGCTGATCGCGCGTTCGAGGACAACGCGGTACCAGCGTTCGAAGCGGTCGTAGACGCGGTCGAAGCCACGCGCGAAGCGCACGTAGACGCTAGCGCTACGCGTGCCGCCGTTGCCGTTGCCGTTTGAAGCATGCGGCTTGTTGCGAATCAAGATCGACGCCAGCATCGGTACGGTAGTCACTGCGACGACGAACGAGAGCGCGACCGCGGCCATGACCATCACCGCGAAGGGCGTGAAGATCAAGCCTTGCAATCCCGGAATCAAGACCAGCGGAATGAACACGGTCACCACGGTGACCGACGAGGCCAGCACCGCGCTGAAGATTTCTGAGGTGGCGCTTTCCGCAGCGTTGCGCGGCGACTGACCGAGGGCCATGTGCCGGTAGATGTTTTCGATGACCACGATCGCGTCGTCGACGATGAGGCCTACCGCTAGCGCCAGGCCGCCCAGCGTCATCACGTTGAGCGAATAGCCGCAGACGTAGGCAACGAACAACGCGCCGAGCACCGAGATCGGGAGCGAGACCGCTACGATCAGCGTGGTTCGCCACGAGTGCAAGAATAGGAGGATGATTACGACGGCCAGGATCGCGCCGTAAATCGCCGTGTGCTCGAGCGCGTTGATTGCTTCGAGAATGAAGCCTTTCTGGTCGAACACGACGCCGATCTTCATGCCGGCATAGCGTTTTTGAATCTCGTCGATCTTGCGATACGTGCCGACCGCGGTTGCGACGATGTTAGCGTCGGGCTGCGCATCGACCACGACGCCGATCGCGGGCTTGCCGTTGAGGCGTTCGAAGGTCCGTTGTTCAGCGATCGAATCGGTGACACGGGCCAAGGTGCCGATACGAACGACGTTCCCGTTCTTGACGGCGAGGACGAGATCCGAAATCTGTTGCGCGTTCGAGAGGAGCGCGTTCGCACGGACCTGATACTCGTTGGGTCCAACTTGAATGATGCCGGCGGGAAGATTGAGGTTCTCTTGCTGGACGCGCCCGATGATTTGGTTGAGCGTCATGCCGTAGGCGGCAAGCTTGTTCGTGTCGGGCTGGATCATGAACGAGCGCTGTTGGTCTTGCGCAACGATGACGTTGGCCACGCCGTCGACCGAGGCGAACTCGTCGGAGAGCTGATTGGCGAAGATATCGCCCAGATCGCGCAGTGGCATGTTGTCGTCGGTCACGTAGAAACGGACGACCGGCAACGAGTTGGAGTTGAACTTCGCGATCGCCGGCTGCTGCAGGTTGGGGTCGTTGGGAAGCTGGCTGCGGATCTGATCGACTTGCTGCTGGACGTCGACCGCGGCCGTATCGAGGTTCGTCCCGTAATAGAATTGCGCGCTAACCGAACTCTGCCCGAGCTGCGAGTCGGAGTTGATGAGCTGGATGCCGTTGACGCGGCTGACGGCGTTCTCGATCGGGCGGGTGACCAGCGCTTCCATCTGCTCCGGCCCGACGTTGGGGTAGGTCACGGTCACTGTGACCACCGGCGGGGTAAAGTTGGGGAGCAAGGCAACCGGCAACCGCGGCAGGGCGAAGATACCGAGGACCACGATTGCCAAAGCGATCATGGAAACGGCCACCCGACGGTTGACGGCAAAGCGGGCGATGGACATCGCCACCCATCTTAGCATTGCCGCCGACCGACCACATTGCGTGAAACGGTAGGCTAGTGTAAGATTCGATAGTTTTGGGAGACTTTTGATCCCCCGCCACCTGCCCCGACAGGGGCCGCCCGCCGGGCGTCCATAGATGGAACGAGCCATGAACGACTACGAAGTAACCTATATTCTGCGGCCCAATTTC
>DATHMY010000017.1:0-24903 GCA_035486535.1 Candidatus Acidiferrum sp. | reverse complement strand
GGACTACATGAACGATCCCCGCGGCGAGCGCTCGGGGTTCGCCACATCGTACGGCAGCTTGACCCTCGGTCTCACGCACAAGTTCTCCAGTGTGTTCATGATTCGTCCGGAAATCCGCACGGAGAAGGCGTTCCGGCCCGGAGTGACGCCGTACGACAACGGCACGAAGGGATATCAGAACACCTTCGGCATGGACGCGATTCTCAACTACGGAAATCCGTAGCCTACGGCGAGGTCATGAACGCCAGGCCGGCGCCGACGTAATGTTGGCGCTGGCCAGCGAGCAGCGTCGGTTGTACGCCGTATTCGATGTCGAACTGCAGATGCGGCGAGAAGTCGTGCTGGAATCCAACGTCGATAAGGCTGCGGCTTCCAAGGCCGACGCCGGCTTGACTGAAGTACGCATATTCCGCGAACAACTGCGAGTTTGCGGGGAGTGCCGCCTCCAACTCCACACTGGGAATGAACGCAAAGAAATGCGCGACGTCGCCGCTTGCGTTATAGCCCGCGAGCGAATTGAAGCCGAGCGTGCCGGCCAATGAGAACTCGGAACTCAGCGTATAGCTCCAATTAAAGTTGCCCGTATATTGCGCGCCGCCGGCGGTAAATGCGGGGCTTCCCGAAGGTATGCTGACTTGCGCGTTGACGCCCCACACCGCGGCCGCCGACGACCCGAGCTCGTACTTGACGCCGAAGTTGATGTCGCTCGTGCCGCCGGTGGCGACGCCGCCGGCCGAACTTACATTCGACGAGGGCGGTGTAATTGCGAACTCCAGGCGTGAGTCGCCCGTTCCGATACGCAGAAAGGCCTGCGGGTACGTAACCAGATTGCCGTCGGCGCTCCCGGTGACGGTCGTGTTCGTATAGCCGCTCTCGAGGAGAACGTGGCGCGCGCGCACCGTGCACACCGACGTGGTGACGGTCGGGCGGGTGACGATCGCAAGAATCGCAGCGCAGGGGTCGGGCGTCGGCGTCGCCGCGGGCGTTGGCGACGGAGACGCGGCAATGAGCACGGACGCCAAGGCGAGTGCAACCATGCTTCACTATAACAGTCCGCAGGCCGCCGCCAAGCATCCGAATGGATCATCCGTTCGGCGGCTGGTCCGCGCTATTGCGCTGGCGTATCGTGGAAACGATATGCTCGAACTGGGAATCGTGATTCTCTCGATCGTCTGCTTTGTGGTGCTCGACCGGTATGTGATCGGGTGCGAAGAGATCTAGCCATGGCTTTCGACGACATTTTAGGACTGCTGCTGACCATTGCCGGACTTGCGTATCTAACCTACGCGATGCTGCGCCCAGAGAAATTTTAGGAGCACAAGATGACCGCAATCGGCTGGGTGCAAATTGCCGTTCTTTTCGTATTGGTCCTGATCTGCGTCAAGCCGCTGGGCTTGTTCATGGGCCGCGTCTTCGCCGGCGAGCGCACCTTTCTCACACCGGTCTTCGGACCGGTTGAGAGCGCGATCTATCGTCTCTGTCGCATCGACCCGAACGCGGAGATGACGTGGTACGGGTACCTGTTCGCGGTGCTCGCGTTCACCTTCGTAGGCTTCGCGTACTTGTACGTCTTGCTGCGCACGCAGCAATGGCTGCCGCTTAACCCGCAAGGCTTTGGCCCGTTGGCGCCCGACCTTGCGTTCAATACCGCGATTAGCTTTGTTACTAACACGAACTGGCAATTCTACTCGGGCGAAGGCACCCTGAGCTATCTCTCGCAGATGATGGGGCTCGCGTGGCACAATTTCGTCTCAGCCGGGCTTGGAATTGCGGTGGCGATCGCGTTCATTCGCGGTCTCGCGCGTACCAATCTCAAGACGCTTGGAAATTTTTGGACCGACCTCACGCGCTCGTGCCTGTACGTGCTGCTGCCGATCTCGGTCCTTGGCGGACTGTTGCTCGTCTACGCCGGCGTTCCCCAGAATTTTCATCCTTACCAGAGCATTGTCTCGCCCGAAGGCTTCAAGCAGCAGATCACCGGCGGCCCGATGGCGTCGCAGGAATCGATCAAAGAGCTCGGGACCAACGGCGGCGGCTTCGTCGGTCAGAATTCCGCATCTCCAAACGAGAACCCGACGCCGTTCAGCGACCTCTTCGAAATGTGGCTATTGTTCGTCATTGCCGCGGCGCTGACGTACACCTTCGGATGGATGGTGAAAGACCAACGGCAAGGCTGGGCCTTATTCATCGCGATGTCGATTATGTTTTTCGGCGGCCTCTGGGTTGCGTACTGGGCCGAAGCTGCAGGCAACCCGCTCATCCACCAGCTCGGCGTCCTGGGCGGAAATATGGAGGGCAAAGAAGTCCGCTTTGGAGTCGCGGCCTCGGCACTGTGGGCGGTCGCGACGACTGCGACCTCGTGCGGTGCCGTCAATGCGATGCACGATTCGTTCACCGCGCTGGGCGGCCTCATTCCGATGCTGAACATGCAGCTCGGCGAGATCATCTTTGGCGGCGTCGGTAGCGGCATCTACGGCAAGCTGGTCTTCGTTGTCCTCACCGTGTTCATCGCCGGCCTGATGGTCGGCCGAACGCCGGAGTACCTTGGGAAGAAGATCGAGCGCAAAGAGGTGCAGCTGGCGATTCTCTTCATCATCGTGACGCCGGTCTTGGTGTTGGTGCCGACTGCCGTCGCTGCGATGACGCCGGTTGGCCTCGCCACGCTGAGCAACGCAGGACCACACGGCTTCTCCGAAATCTTGTACGCATTCTCATCGGCCAACGGTAATAACGGCAGCGCGTTTGCGGGCTTGGGGTCAAATCTCTTTTACAACATCACGATGGGCGTCGACATGCTCTTCTCGCGCTACGCCGAGATCATTCCGCTGCTTGCGTTGGCCGGCATCCTTGCCGGAAAGAAGGCCGTCGCCGAATCGGCCGGCACCTTTACCACGTACTCGCCGATCTTCATCGCGCTCTTGATCGGAACGATTCTGATCGTCGGCGCGCTGGTGTTTTTCCCGGCCGACGCACTCGGACCAATCGTAGAACACCTACTCTTGCTGCAAGGGAAAACATTCTAGATGATCTCGCAACGGCGGATCGAGCGCCGCCCGAAAGCACGCTCACTGTTCGATCGGGAGATCTTGGGTCGCGCGGTCGTCGACTCGTTCGCCAAGCTCAATCCGAGTTGGCAATATCGCAATCCGGTGATGTTCGTCTGCGAAGTCGGCGCGCTCGTTACATTGATCTTCGCGGTGCGCGATTTGCTCCATCACGGCGCCGCGGGATTTGACTTCGCGATCTCGATCTGGCTCTGGTTCACTGTGCTCTTTGCTAACTTTGCCGAAGCGGTCGCGGAGGGTCGCGGCAAGGCGCAGGCCGACGCGCTACGCCGGACGAGGACGGAAACGCTTGCAAATCTCGTCGTCGGCGACGGCGTCGAATCGGTGCCGTCGAGCAATCTGCGCAAAGGCGATGTGGTGCGAGTCGCGGCTGGTGAGATGATACCCGGCGACGGCGACGTGATCCATGGCGCGGCGATGGTCGACGAATCGGCAATTACGGGCGAGTCGGCACCGGTGGTGCGCGAGGGTGGCGGCGACCGTAGCTCGGTTACCGGGGGAACCCGCGTGATCTCGGATCAAATCGACGTTCGTATTACAGCCAACCCGGGCGAGACGTTTCTCGATCGGATGATCAGCCTGGTCGAAGGTGCCTCGCGCCAGAAGACGCCGAACGAAATTGCGCTTTCGATCTTGCTTGCCGGCCTCACGATCATCTTCTTGATCGCGGTCGCGACGCTCTCGCCATTTTCGCTCTACGCCGGGCAGTACCAATCGGTGACCGTATTGATCGCGCTGCTGGTGTGTCTGATTCCGACCACGATCGGCGGATTGCTCTCGGCGATCGGCATCGCCGGCATGGACCGTGTCATGCAGCGCAACGTGTTGGCCATGAGCGGCCGCGCGGTTGAAGCCGCCGGTGACGTCGACACGTTACTGCTCGACAAGACCGGAACGATCACGCTCGGGAACCGCCAGGCGACCGAAGTCATCAGCGTTGACGGCGTCCCGCCCAAGGAGGCCATGCGCGTCGCCTACCTGACCTCGCTTCCCGACGAGACGCCCGAAGGCCGTTCGATCGTGACACTCGCGCAGAGCGATGGCATCAGCGATGCCGAACCAGCCGGTGCGACATTCGTTCCCTTCAGCGCCTACACGCGCATGAGCGGTCTCGATTTACCGGACGGCACCAAGCTGCGCAAGGGCGCACCGGATTCGATCACGACCTGGGTGCGCGATCAGGGCGGCAAGCCGGTCGAGGGACTCGCGCAACAGGTCGAGCGCATTGCGCGCGCGGGCGGCACTCCGCTCTTGGTCGCGCGCAACGCGCAGATTCTCGGCGTCATCCATCTCAAAGACATCCTCAAGCCGAATATGAAGGCGCGCTTTGATCGGCTGCGGGCGATGGGTATTCGCACGGTCATGATTACCGGCGACAATCCGCTCACCGCCGCGTCGATCGCGGGGGAGTCCGGGGTTGACGATTTTCTCGCCGAGGCGACGCCGGAGACAAAGATGGATCTCATCAAGCGCGAGCAGAGTTCGGGGCGCCTCGTCGCCATGACGGGCGACGGGACGAACGACGCACCCGCGTTGGCGCAAGCCGATGTGGGCGTCGCGATGAACTCCGGAACGCAGGCCGCCAAAGAAGCGGCAAACATGGTCGATCTCGATTCCGATCCAACCAAACTGATCGAGGTGGTTGAAATCGGCAAGCAACTGCTGATGACGCGCGGCGCACTGACCACGTTTTCGATCGCGAACGACGTTGCCAAGTACTTTGCGATCTTGCCGGCGATGTTCGCGACCGCCTACCCCGCGATGAACGAACTCAACATCATGCGGCTCTCGACGCCGCAAAGTGCGATTCTCTCGGCGGTGATCTTCAATGCGCTGATCATCATTGCGCTCATTCCGCTGGCGCTGCGCGGCATCGCGTACCGTCCACTCGGCGCCAACGCGGTCTTGCGGACTAACGTCCTGGTGTACGGACTCGGCGGCATCGTCGTGCCGTTTATTGGGATCAAGCTCATCGATATGATCTTGGCCGCGCTTCGCTTAACGTAAAGTAGAGATGCATAATGGCAAACGTACAAAAGATCAAGGATAATACGCTCAAGCATCTCGGCACGTCGGTGATCTACACCGTCGTCACCGTGGTCGCGTTCGGTCTGATCTACCCGCTCGTGATGACCGGCATCGCGCAGCTCATCTTTCCGTATCAGGCGAACGGGTCGATCGTCTACGTAAACGGGAAGCCGGTGGGCTCGGCAATCATCGGCCAATTATGGACCAAACAGCAATACTTTCACGGACGTCCGTCGGCTGCCGGAAAAGGCTACGATCCCACCAACACCGGCGCGACTAATCTCGGTCCCACATCGAAAAAATTGATTGATTCAACCAAAGCGACAATCGCTGCCCTCAAAAAGGACAATCCCGATGCGACTGTCCCGGTGCCGATGGATCTGGTGACGTCGAGCGGCAGCGGCATCGATCCGGACATCAGCCCCGAGGGCGCGTACTATCAGGCGATGCGCGTTGCGAAGGCGCGGAGCTTACCGCTGGGCAAGGTTAATGCACTGATCGCGCGCACGATCACGCCGCGCACGTTCGGCATTCTGGGCGAGCCGCGCGTGAACGTCTTGCAATTGAATCTCGCGCTGGATAATCTGCACTAAGCGTCATCGTCGCCGTCGTCGATGATGGCCTTGGGGCGGGCGAGCACGAGCAGTTCGCGCGCACCGTTGTCGAGCAATCGTCGCGCAAAGGAATTGCGCGCGGGCCAGCGCGGCGCGCGATGCGTCCCGCCGATCGCAATCTCCGTCTGCGGTTTCGAGCGCGCGATCTCGAGCAGGCGCTTCGCCGCGTCGTCGACGCCGCGCTCATCCACCCAGTCGATATTGAGTACGCGGGCCGAACGCTCGAATTCCATGACGATCGCTTCGTCTACGCGGTCGCGGCGTTCGGCGATGTGTGCTACCGCAAAATCGACCTCTAGGCGAGCCGCCATGCGCCCAGCTTTACGCAAGAGCAAGAGATCCTCGCGCCGCCCAACGACGGAGAGCAGAATCCGGTCGAACGGTGCGGCGATACGCTCGCGGGTCTCGGCGCGCAACACTTCGCGGATCGCGAGCTCGCGCAGCGCTGCAAGGTTTTCCATGCGAAAGAAGTTCGCGAGCGCCGGTTCGATCCGCTCGGCCGGATAGATCTTTCCTGCACGGAGCCGCTCGCGCAGCGCATCCGGCGACACATCGATGAAAATGATCTCGTCGGCCAAGGAAAGGATCCCATCGGGGAGGGTCTCGCGTACGATCGTGCCGGTCAGACGATAGACGGCATCGCTGAGCGCCTCGAGGTGCTGAATGTTCAGCGTCGTAATGACGTCGATTCCAGCGCGCAAGAACGCAAGCACGTCGAAAAAACGCTTGGGTGCGAGCGATCCGGGAGCATTGGTGTGCGCGAGTTCGTCGACCAGCACGACGCGCGGCTTGCGCGCCAAGATCGCTTCGCGATCCATCTCGGTGTACGTCATGCCATCGGCATTCACGATTTTGCGCGGGACAATCGGAAGATCGTCGATCATCGCCTCGGTTTCGGCGCGCCCGTGCGTTTCGACGAGCCCGATCGTGACATCGATCCCCTCGCCGCGCAGCTGTTGCCCGCGGTCGAGCATCGCGTAGGTCTTGCCGGCGCCTGCGGCAGCACCGAGGTACACGGTGAGCTTCCCGTAACCGACACCCATCCGGTCGCCGAGCGTGCCCGAGAGCGGCGTCGTCATCGCGGTACTCTCGATATAGTATTGCTCGGCGTCGAGCATGGCGATATCCCGTTCGACCGGCAGATTGATCAATCGTGCGGCGACCTTCCCGCGCGGCACAATGAGTAGTGCGGCACGCAACGTGTCAAAGTCGATCCGCTCGGTCTCCTGCGCAGGCAGCACCTCGGCATTGAATTCAGCGGCGACACGCGCAACATCGGCCGGATTGCAGCCGGGGTCGGGCAGTATTTCGAGCGCTAAGTCGAGCGCCGCTGCGAGTGGCGCGCAGCGTTTGACGAAGGTCTCGAACTCGACGTCCTTGGGAACAATGGTCACCGCGCTCGAGGTCGTGGCCGCCGAAACGGTCGGGATGGTCAACTGATCGATCGTGCGCAACAGCAGCTCGCGCAGCATGGTCAACGTCGACTCTTGGTACAATCCGCTCTCAGCGCGCGCGATGTCGCCCTCGTCGCGCACAATCATACCGCTTTGCAGTCGTTCGCGCAGAATCTCGGGCGAGGCATCAAGCGCGATGACTTCATCGGCGGTCTTGAGGAACGAAAGCGGCACGATCTCGCGGTTGGGATACCCGATGAGGCGCTCGGCCGTAGCCGAGACGGTCTCGAGGTGCGCGATATTGAACGCGCCGAGCACGGTGATGCCGGCCGCCCGTAGCTCGAGTGCATCTTGCCAGCGTTTACCATTGCGCGCGTTGCCGAGATTGTCGTGCGCCAATTCGTCCATGATGATCGCGTCGGGATGATACGCGAGTGCCGCATCGAGATCGAATTCTTCGAACTTGTTCGTGCCGATCGTCACCGCGCGCGGAGGGATCCGCGGCACTCCTTCGGCCAGCCGCTCGAGGTCGGGGCGCCCCTTCGTTTCGATCCAGCCGATTGCAACGCGCTTGCCCGAGGCAAGCATTCGGCGCGCGTCCGTGAGCAGGCGGCGCGTCTTTCCGGCGCCCGGTGCGGCGGCAATGTAGACTACCAGCCGCGCTCGATCGCCAAACTCCCGAAGAAGCTCTTCCGCGGAGCGGCGTCGCGCCGCCTCGCGTTCGTCGGCCGATCGATCCATGAGAGCGGCCCGTTCGTCAAAATGAACGGCGTCCCCGCTGCGCGAAGCGCCCTTGTAGCATGGCTGTCCTTTGCTACGCACTTTTGGTGATTGCGTGGGTCATCGATCTCGTTACGCCACAGCTTTTTGTCGCATCGATATTGCTCAACGGGCCGATTGCGCTTTCTGCGCTTGCATTGCAGCCATCGCTTACTATTCGGTTGGTCGTACTGGCGGAAATTGCGAATGCCGTCGCCGGCTACACGAATGGGCTGGCTGCCGGCCACCATTGGGATACGGTCGCGGTCGGCGATCGCGGGCTCGCCGCAGCGAGTTTCTTGCTTGTCGGGGTACTGACGCTGCGCGCGCAGCAGAGCGCGCGGCGCGCCGGTGAAAGCGACGAGCGCGAGCGTCAAATCGGTCGCGAGCGCGCGTTGCGTCGCGCGATGGAGCAGGTCCGAGCCAGTCTCAACACCGAGGTCGTAATGCGCAACGCGGTGCGCGAGGCCAAGCGGATCACTGCAGCACCGAGCGTTTCGCTCGTGACCCGCGCGACGTCGCTCGACGTACCAGATCGCTACGAAGCGGCCGATGGCGACGTCACGCTACGTCGCGAGCCGCTGCCGCCCGAGCTCACCTCGGTCATCGAGGGCGCGCGCGCGCGGGGCCGTGCGATCACGGTGGGTGTCAACGATCCGCTGGCCAACATGCTGCGCGAGTCGGTCACCGTTGCAACGATCGAGCTTGATACCGGCTTGGTGGCGCTGATCATCGGCTGGGGCGCGCGCTCGCCGTCGAACGACGAAGAAGCTGCAGTACAGGATTTCGCCGACAACTTGAGCGTCGCGCTGCAGCAGACGCGTTTGTTCATTCGCCTTGCCGAGCAGAATGAAGAAATTCTTCGCGGGCGCAGCGAGCTACAAAATCGCAGCGAGGTCATTCGCGACATCGTCTATGCGCTGGCGCATGACTTACGCACGCCGCTGGTCGCTGCCGACGTCACCATGCATCAAGCGCTCGACGGCGCCTACGGGGATCTTCCTGAGCGTTACCGGCACATTCTCGACACGACCCGCTCCTCGATGGCGGGACTGCGGCGCCTGGTCGAGACGCTATTGCTTGTCGCGCGCTATGAATCGGGCGAAGACTCGCGGCGCTTCCGGCGCGAACAGGTGGCGCCGCTGATCGAACCGGCGGTCGCCGAGTTGCAGCCGGTCGCCCATGCCAAGGGCGTGCGGCTGGCGATCCAAGCTCTGCCTGACGGCGCGGTGATCGAAGCCGACGAAGACGAGATCCGCCGCGCGCTCACGAACCTGGTTGCGAATGCAATCGAAGCTACGCCGGAAGGTGGCAGTGTACAGGTTGACACGACTATCCACGACGGACTCGTGACGGTGAGCGTCACCGACGACGGCTACGGCGTGCCGCCCGAGCGGCGAGCTGCACTCTTTCAACGATTCGGCGGCGTGCGCGCGGGAGGCGGAACGGGGCTTGGGCTCTACATCGTGCGACGCATCGCCGAAAAGTACGGCGGCCGGGCCGGTTACGAACCGCGAGCAGAGCGCGGAAGCCGGTTCTTCATCGAACTGCCGCTGACCAATGGGGTGAACGCGTGACCGATCCGATTCGCGTGGCGCTGGTGGAGGATCACACCCTTACGCGCGAGGGCATGAAAACGGCGTTGCAAGCCGCCTTCGACGTGGTCGGCGAAGCCGCCGATGGCATAAGCGGCTACGAGCTGATCATGAATGAACGGCCCGACGTCGCGATCATCGATCTTGGCCTTCCTGGTATGGATGGGATCGCGCTGACCCAGCGGATACGTGCGGAAGGGTCGGCCACGCACGTAGTGATCGTGACGATGATCGATGTCGAAGATGAAGTGCTCGCGTCGCTGGCGGCCGGCGCTGATGCTTACTGTTTGAAGTCGTCGCCTGCTTCGACGCTGATCGATGCGGTGCGCATCGCCAGCGAAGGCGGCGCGTACTTCGATCCGCAGATTGCTCACGTCGTGCTCTCGCGCTTTTCACCGCGCACCCCCGCCACGCCATCGAGCTCTCCACTCACGCGGCGCGAAGCCGACGTGCTGCGCCTCATCGCCGACGGCAAAGCCAATACCGAGATCGCATCGACCCTCAACATGGGCTTAGGTACGGTGAAGGGCCACATCCGCGACATTCTCGAGAAACTGTCCGCCGCCGATCGCACGCAAGCCGCAGTCGTTGCCCTACGCAAGGGCTTTATCTAAACGGAGGCGGAGCTAAACCTTAGCTGGAGCGTTGAAGACGGCTTGGAGTTTTTCGGCGGCGCCGTTTTTGACGACTGCGACGATCCGGTCGCCGGCGCGCAGCTGCGTGTCGCCGGTCGGGATCACGATGCTCTCGTCGTTGTCGCGTTCGATCGCAACGATCACGCTGTTGCGCGGCATGGCAAGATCGCAGAGGGCCTTATCGGCCGCCGGTGAGCCGGCCGGCACGCTGATGCGCACCAGGCTCAGGTTACCGCGTCCGAAGAGATGCATCGTCTCGAGTGCCGCAGTGTAGCCGGCGGCGTTGATCTGCTCGTTGAGCACGTCGAGAATGATTTCCGTCGAGGAGATCACGATGACCGGATCGACGGGATCCAGTGAATCGAAGATCAACCGGTTGCGTGGATTGTTAACGCGCGCGATGCAGCGCGCTTTCGACTTTTTCTTGGTCAAGAGCACGACGACCAGGTTGTCTTCGTCGTCGCCGGTGTCGGCGACCACCACATCGGCGCGCGCAACGCCGGCGGATTCGAGCACCGTCGGATCGGCGCCGTCGCCGACCATCGTAACTTGACGGTCGACCAGCGCGTCGAGGGCTTTGGCTTTCTTATCGATCTTTTCGACAACGACGACTTCGTGGTTTTGCTGGAGCAGCGCCCGGGTCAGATACGATCCGACTTTTCCACCGCCGACGATGAGAATGAACACTACGCGTTAACTGCCTCCGGTGAGCAGCCGGCAAAGAGCTGCGCGAACTCGCTGATCGCCTCAGGGGCGACGATGGCGTTGAGCTTATCGCCCTCCTGCAAGACGACGTCGTTCGAGGCGACCATCACGCCTACGCTCTCGCGGCGAATCGCAGCGACGCGTATGCGGCCGGGCCGCTCAATTTCGGCAATGGTCTTGCCCGAATGCGCAGCACCAACCGTCGCGGAGAGCGAGGTGACTTTCCCGAAATCAAAGGTGTGGACCGGATCCCAGGGCGCTTGCATAAGCGTATCGCGAATCAACTTTGCGCCGACAGTGGTGGGTACAACCGTCTGAATGCCGAGCTCACGATACATCTGTCCGCGCGGCGGATCGTAGATCCGGCAGACGACGCGGTCGATTTTGAACATGCGCTGGGCGATCAGGGCGGCCATGATGTTCCGATTGTCGCCGTCGGTGACGGCGACGAAACCATCGGCGGTTTGAGCACCCGCTCGCTTGAGTATGTCGTAGTCGATACCGGTACCAACCACGACGTGACCGCGGAAATTCGTGCCGAGCCGCTTGAACGCAGTGGGATTTTCGTCGACGACGATCACCTCGTGACCATCGGCGTCAAGGAGTTTTGCGAGCGCGGACCCTACTCGTCCGCATCCCACGATGAGATAGCGCATTGGCGACAAAGACCGTTCCAAAGAGGTGGGCTGTTCACCTTGAAGGCGAGCTTGCTCCGCAAAGGAGGAGGGTCGGCCGAAGATCAGAATAGACGGGGGTTTTGTCGGGGCGTGGCTCAGCTTGGTAGAGCGCTTCGTTCGGGACGAAGAGGTCGCTGGTTCGAATCCAGTCGCCCCGACCATTTCTTCTAAGGTCAAGCGTTGTTCGAGAGATTCGGTCCGGCCTCACTGCGCGTTCTGCGCGTAGCCGAACAAGAATGCCGTAATCACAACCATTACTACGTCGGTGCCGAGCACCTGATGGTGGCCCTGCTCGAAGAACGCGACCCGCAAATTCTCCATGACTTGGATGCCGACGGCATCGACGCGCGCGAGCTGCACGCCGATGTTCGCCGCCATCTGGGTTCGGGCGACGATCGCCTCTGGGAAGGGATCTTGGTCACCCCCCGCGTCCGCAAGATCATCGTTTTAGCCGAAGGCTACGCCGGCGAGGCGCCGGTCGAGCCGGCACACCTCCTGCGCGCCCTCCGAGCGGAGGGCGGCAGTCTCGCAGCAGAGATCCTACGCCGCACCGCCGGCCGAAACTCGGCAACCGGCGCCTAGGTACGAGGACGCGTGGAGCACTTTCAGCAGATCGCGATTTCGCTGATCGATCACTACGGCTACGGCGGGCTCTTTTTTGCGCTCGTGCTCGGCAACGTCGGGTTCCCGGTTGGCGCGGAAATCCTCATGCCGGTGGCCGGCGCCCTCACTGCCACCGGGCATCTGCCGTTCCTGTGGCTGACGATCCTCATTTCGGTTGCCGGTGAGCTCGTCGGCGGCACGATCGGCTATCTGCTCGGGCGCTTCGGCGGCCGTCCACTGATCGATCGCTTCGGGCGCTACGTGCACCTGACGCACGAGAATCTGGACCGCGTGCACAAGTTCTTCGAGCGCTACGGCAGCTTTGCGATCTTCGTCTGTCGTTTCATTCCGTTCATCCGCGGCATCGTGTCGATTCCGGCCGGCCTGGCGGAAATGAATTTGGCGCACTTCTACCTTTGGTATGCGCTCGGCTCGATCGTGTTCTGTGGGCCGCTCATTTGGCTTGGCTACGCGGTCGGCGGTCATATCGACGCCGTGTTGCCGCTGGTGCACAAGACCGGGCTGCTCGCGCTTGCGATTGCGGTGATCGCGATTGTGGTAACGTGGATCGTGATGCGCCAACGACGGTTGCAGCGCGCCCCGCGCAGTGGTTAAGCCGGAGTCGCTCGCACAGATCCCCGACGCGCCGGGCGTCTATCAAATGATTGGACGCGACGGCGAGATTCTCTACATCGGGAAAGCCGTCTCGCTGCGCAGCCGGGTACGTTCCTACTTCCAAGACTCGGCGGCCCATCACATCCGGACCCAGGCGATGGTCGAGCGCGTCGTCGACGTGCGCACGATCGTGGTCAGCAACGAGATCGAAGCGCTGATCTTGGAAGCCAATCTGATCAAACGTTACCAGCCGCCGTTCAACGTGCGGCTGCGCGACGATAAGCGCTACCCGTATCTCAAGGTCACCAACGAGCCGTTTCCACGAGTGGTGTTCACGCGCTTCGTCAAAGACGACGGTGCGCGCTACTTCGGTCCGTACACCAACGCCAAGGCACTGCGCGAGCTAATCGACCTCGTGCGATTGGTCTTTCCGCTGCGCACCTGTCGCGAGCCGATCGACGGGCGGCGCAAGCGCCCATGTCTGCAATACCACATCAAGCGCTGCCTCGCGCCGTGCGTCGGCTATCAGAGCGAGCCTGAGTACGATGCGATGATCGACGAGGTCGTGCTCTTCTTGGAAGGCAAGCAAGACTCGCTGCTCACGCGACTTCAGCACGAGATGACCGATGCGGCCGAGCATTTGAACTTCGAGGCGGCGGCGCGACTGCGCGATCGCATCGTGCACGTACGGCGTGTCACCGAAGGCCAGATGGTCGTCTGGCGGTCGCGGCTCGACATGGACCTCATCGCTGCGGCGCGCGCGCAGGGACAGGCGTGCGTGCAAGTCTTCATGGTTCGCGGCGGCAAGTTGATTGCGCAAGAATTTTTCATTCTCGACGGCGTGCACGATCAACCGGAGGAAGAGCTGATCAGCGAATTCCTGGTGCAATTTTACACGGCGCGCACCGCGAGCGCCTACGAGCAGCCGGCCGTTTCGGCCTATACGCGGATCGCGCGCGATCAGGAGCCGGCCGTACCGCAAAAGGCCCGCGCGCGAACGCGTGCCTCGAGCGTTGCCGCCGCCGCGATTCCGAAGGAAGTGCTGGTGCAAACGCTGCCCGGCGAGGATCATGGCGTCATCGAGTCGTGGCTTTCCGAAGTCAAGGACGCGCGCGTCCGGATCTTGCAACCGCAACGCGGCGAGCGTGCCGAGTACTTGCGCCTAGTGCGCAAGAATGCCGAGCAGAATTTGAAGGCGTTTCTCGTGCATCAAGAAGTGCAGGAGAGCGCCCAGGCGCGTGCGCTCACCGAGCTCGCTGATGCGCTCGAATTGCCCGCGCCGCCGCACCGTATCGAATGCTACGACATATCGAACATCCAAGGCACGAATCCGGTCGCTTCGATGGTCGTCTTCGTCGAAGGCCGCGCGAAAAAGAGCGATTACCGCAAGTTCAAGATTCAGTACGATCAAGGTCCAAACGACTTCGCGATGATGCAGGAAACGCTGCGTCGCCGACTGCGCTATCTGCGTCACGAGACCGACGACACGGTGAACAAGACCGAAAAAGAACTTGCCAAGAAAGAGAAGTTCAATCGGAAGCCGGATCTGCTGCTGATCGACGGTGGCAAAGGCCAGCTCGGCGCGGTGGTCGAGGTGATCGACGAGTTCGACATGACGGGCATTCCGGTCGCCGGTTTAGCCAAGGAGCACGAGTGGCTCTACGTGCCTGGCAATCCGGATCCGATCGTTTTACCGCCGAATTCACCCGGCTTGCATTTAATCATGCGCATTCGCGATGAGGCGCACCGCTTTGCCGTCACCTACCATCGGC
This sequence comes from Candidatus Acidiferrum sp., assembly GCA_035486535.1. Classification (GTDB taxonomy): domain Bacteria; phylum Vulcanimicrobiota; class Vulcanimicrobiia; order Vulcanimicrobiales; family Vulcanimicrobiaceae; genus Aquilonibacter. The sequence goes on along the minus strand of DATHMY010000017.1, from coordinate 10,441 downwards.
AGCGTCGTGGCAAAGCGATGACGCGTTCGAAGCTCGACGCGCTCGCGGGGGTCGGACCGGTGCGGCGCAAACGCCTGTTGGCCGAGTTTGGTTCGGTCGCTGCAATCAAGCGAGCCAGCGTCGACGAGATTGCCGCGGTGAAAGGGATGACGGCGACGCTCGCGGCACAAGTCAAAAGCGCTTTGGAGGGGAGTTCCTAATGCACTGGCTACTTCGTTTTCTCATTACCGCGGCGGCCTTGTGGGCGATCGCGATGTACGTACCCGGCTTCCACATGAACACGTGGGTCGACGCGCTAATCGCCGCGATTATCTTTGGCCTCGTCAACGCGATCATCGGCCCGATCCTCAAGTTGATCTCGCTCCCGATCACGATTCTTACGATCGGGCTCTTCTCGATCGTCATCAACTGGGCGCTCTTTGCGCTCGCGGTGTGGCTCTCGCCCGGCTTTAAGGCCACCGGCGTGCCGTGGCCCGCGTGGGAGTCGACGCTCGTCGGTTCGATCGTGATGATGCTGGTCTCGATCTTCGTGACGACGCCGTTGACGCGCTCGGAAGCCTAAGCTGCGCATTCTCGTTACCAACGACGACGGGGTTGAGAGCCCGGGCATTGCCGCGCTGGCGCAGGCGCTGCGCGCAATCGGCGACGTGATCGTCGTCGCGCCCGACGGCGATCGCAGCGGGGTCGCGCACTCGCTCTCGATTCACCACCCGGTGCGCCTGCGCGAATTGCGCGGGCGCATGGTCCCAACCTATGTATGCTACGGAACGCCCGCCGACTGCGTGGTCGTCGGCTCATTTGAAGTCTTCAAGGAGCCGCCGGATCTGGTGGTAAGCGGCATCAATCGCGGCGCCAACGCCGGCGACGACATCACCTATTCCGGCACGATCGCGGCCGCGAACGAAGCGCTGCTGGTCGGCGTCCCGTCGATCGCGGTCTCGCTCGACATCGCGTGGCCGATTTCGGACGCCGAGCCGCAGTGGGTGACGGCCGCAACCTGCGCGGTAGAGTTGGCAGCGCGGGCGCGCGAGCTGAATCTTCCGGCGACGACGCTGCTCAATCTCAATGTTCCCAACGTTGCGCCCGACGGTCTGCGCGGCATTCTTTGGACCGCGCAGGCGCGCAAGCGCTACCGCGACCGCACCGATCGGCGGCTCGATCCGCGTGGCGAGACCTACGTGTGGATTTGGGGCAGCCGCAACGAGGAGAAGATCGAGGACGGTAGCGATCTGGCAGCGCTCCGCGACGGCTACGCCAGCGTCACGCCGATCACGATCGACCGCACCGACGACATGACCCTTGCGCGTCTCCGCGACGATTATTCGCCCTCGTAGAAATCGAGGTCGAGCGTACGCTCGTAGTCGCAACCGCAGCCTTGCAGCCCCGTGTTATGATGTTTGTCCGACATGGGGCTGAACTAGGCTCGACGGGAAGATCCGTGGTCGGCGTTAGCAAGCGGAGTTGCGAGCTCTCCTAAAACGATCGCAACGGCATTACCTGCCAACAACGAATACGCACTAGCTGCCTAATCTAGGTTAGCTACCGGACGCGGAGAGTCGGCCCGAACCACTCTGCACTCCGGTCATCAACTCGGGCTGGTACGCGCGCGTGATTCGACGCACGTACGAGATCAAGGATCTGCCGCGTAGGGTAAGTCCCGCTTTGAGACGTCCTTACGAACAAGTCAAAGTCAAGGCTGAGCTTGGAGAATGCGCCGGTTAGGCTTTTCGGACTCGGGGGGCAGTACCCCGACAGCTCCACCATTTCGACAGCGCTCCGTCTTACGACGGAGCGTTTTCATTTCAAAGGGAGACGAAGTCGCGGACGAGCGCCGCGATCTCATCGGCAGCCGTGTCCAGCGCAAAGTGGCCGCCGTCTACGATATGAATGCCGGCGTTAGGCACGTCTCGGCGGTATGCTTCCGGCTCGGAGGGATCGAACGAGCTCTCGTACTTACCCCAGATCACCAGCAGACGTGGCTGTCTCTCGCGCATCCACGCCTGCCACGTGGGGTAGGCGTCGACGTTGGTGCGGTAGTCGTAGAAAAGATCGCTTTGAATATCGCCCTGACCTGGTTGGTTGAGAAAATAGAATTCATCGGTCCACAGATCCGGGTCATGGCGCTCAACGTTGGGATCGTTGCCCGCATGGCGTGCCTTCGCGGCGTCAAGCGACAGCAGATTTTTGCGGAGGGCGCTTTCATTGGCCGCGCGATCGGACCAAAATGCACGGCGCGTGTTCCAATTCTCCCCCAGGCCGGTGTTGTGCGCGACGGCGTCCTGAACGATGAGCGCCTGCGCCCGTTGCGGATGCGTCAGAACCATGCGAAAGCCCACCGGACCGCCGTAGTCCTGCATGTACAGCGTGTATTGCGATAGCCCGAGCGCTTCGGTGAACTGATTCATGATCTCGGCGATGCGATCGAAGGTATACGCGAATGTCTTCGGGTCCGGCCAGTCGCTGTGCCCGAAGCCGGGGTAGTCGGGCGCAACAAGATGATAGCGATCGGAGAGCCGCGCGAAGAGCGGCTCGAACATTCGCGAAGAAGACGGCAGTCCGTGCAAAAGGAGAAGCGTTGGGGCGTCTTTTGGGCCTGCCTCCCGGTAGAAGATCGACAACCCATCGATTGTGATCGTCCGATAAACGGTCGCGTGTTCCATAGCAGGTTCCTTTCGAAGGGATGTTACCATGCTGTTCGACGGCTTCGATAGACGCACCATCGCCGTGCCATTCGGCAAACTTTTCGCCGCGGTCGGCGGCTCGGGGCCGCCGCTCGCGCTCTTACACGGCTATCCCGAAACGCATCTCTGCTGGCACGCCGTTGTCGGGGAGCTCATGCCGCACTTTACCGTTATCGCGTTCGATCTGCCGGGCTACGGCGCGAGCGATAAGCCCGCTGCCGACGCGGTGTTACAGCCGTATACCAAGCGCGCGATGGCCAGCGCCATCGTGAGCGCGATGAGGTCGCTAGGATTCGAACGATTCGCTGTGGCAGGGCACGATCGCGGTGGACGGGTCGCCTATCGTATGGCGCTCGACCATCCCGAGCGCGTGACCAAGGTTGCGGTGCTCGACATTGTACCGACGATTGAAACGTTCGAGCGGCTCGACCGTCAAAACGGCGTGGGATCGTTTCATTGGTTCTTTCTTGCGCTGGACTCGGATTTGCCGCAGCGCATGATCGCCGCCGACCCGGACCTCTGGCTCGATCGCATGGCGCCGGCGTGGTCGGGACCCGACTTTGCGTTCAACGCCGAAGCGATGCAAGAGTACCGGCGCGCGTTTGCGGACCCGGCCGCAATCGCAGCGACCTGCGCCGACTACCGCGCAGGCGCAACCATCGATTCGGAGCATGACCTGGCCGATCGGGGAGCGCGCAAGATCGTCGCGCCGCTGCTCGCGCTTTGGGGGAAAGCGCGGGTACGAAAGCCGTGGGACTTCCTCGAGATTTGGCGCGGCTGGGCCGACGACGTGCAAGGCGAAGCCTTGGACTGCGGCCACTTCTTGCCGGAGGAAAAGCCCGAAGAAGTCACGCGACACTTCAACGCATTCTTCAGCTGAGTTTGGCGAGTGCCTCGACCGTCGTCGTGACTTCGGCGATACGCGGCAACGTGACTTCAATCGCGTGTTTGTGGCCTGGCTCGCTCAAGTCGCTCATCGCATCTTCAACGATCACGACATGAAAGCCGTGATCGTAGGCGTTGCGCGCGGACGCTTCCACACCCATGCTGGTGGCGATGCCGGTGAGGAAGATTTGCGTCACCCCGGCACGACGGAGAATTCGTTCGAGCGCGGTGCCGTAGAACGCGCCGATCTGATACTTGGTCACGGTGTAGTCGCTCGGTTGGCGATTGAGTTCCGGCACGAGTTCGGCCCAATCCGGCGGCGGGTTGAAGTTGAAGCTTGCGTCGGTGCGCCCCGGAGCTCGACCTTCGACGTTCACGAGTACGACTGGAAGATTTTTCTTACGGAACGCCGCGGCGAGTTGCGCACTGCGTGCGATCACTTCTGCCGCGGAATGCGGCTGCACGGGCAGGCCGGCAATGCCTTTCTGTAAGTCGATGACAACGAGAGCGGCGACGGGATCAAGTTGCGTTAGCGGCATTTTTCGTTTCCTATGAGACGTGACCGCGCGGTAGCGTGCGGTCGAAGATAGTAAAGATGAGGAGCATCGCGCAAAGCACGCCCATCACGATCGTAAGGTCGAGAAACCCCGCATTCGTAGCGTGTCTGCCGTAGACGAGACCGAGGACGCTTGCGGCGATGATGGCGCCGAGATAGAATGCCGTGCGCTGCAACCCAGCGGCCGCACCGATCTCATTGGCCGGAGCTTGGATGTACACAGCTGCTTGGGTGGTGACCGCAAACATGCCTTGCGGCAAACCAAAGAGCACCGCGGCCGCAGCGATGACCCACGCCGGCGCGCCGGCGCTGATCGCGGCGAACGCAACGCAGGCGGCGAGCATCGTGCCGATGCTCAGGATGAACGGGACGCGCAAACCTTTGGCGCGGCCGCCAAGGAACGACGTTAAGCCGGCACCGACCGACATCGGAAGCATGATCAAACCGGCCTGCGCGCTGGAGAAGCCCACCCCGCTCTCGAGCCACTGCGAAAATCCGTAGATGACGCAGTACAGGATCGTCGCCAACGCGCAGGCGCGCAGGTAGGTGACGATCAGGGGCACGTTGCGTTGGAGCATCTGCACGTCGAGGAACGGGTCGCGACGGGCACGTGAGTACATTACCAGGGCGATGCCGAGCGCGACCGTGGCCGCGAGCACCCACCACAGCGGCGCGCGCAGATGCATCAGGAAGGTCATCAGCGCGAATAGCGTTGCGGAAAACAAGAGCAAACCGATGACGTCGAACTCTTTGAGCAGACGTGTGAAAGTGATCGGTTGCGGTGCATCCTTCGGCGTCCAGAGAACCACGAGGACCGCGGTGAGCAACGACAGGGGCAGATTGACGGTGAAGATCGAGTGCCATCCGAAGGCTCCGGTCAACACGCCGCCGAGGAGCGGCCCGATCGCCATCGTCGCGATAGCTGCAAGGGAGAGAAAACTCATCGCGAAGCGTGGCGGGGGCGCACCGATGCGATCGGCTTGCACGCGAAAGATGCGCATCGCTGCCGGGTAGGCGCCCGACGTCCCGATACCCAAGGCGACGCGCGCAATGACCAGGCCAGTCAGCGACGTCGCGAACCAGCCGAGAACGCCGGAGAGTGCGACGAGTGAAAGTGCCCACAAGAGCACGCGACGCGGGCCGAAGAGATCGGCGAGCCGTCCCATCGCCGGCTGCGCAATCGAGGTCGCAAGATAGAGCGCAGCGATGAGCCACCCCGATTCGGCGGCGCTCACGTACAGACTCGCGGCGATCGGCACGAGAGCTGTTGCGATCATGGTCGAGTTGATCGGGTTGAGGCACGAACCGAGGGCGAGGGGCGCAACGAAGGTGAAGCCGAACGGATTCTTGCCCTCCGCCTTCGCTGGGATGGCAGCGATCACGAATCGGCCAGTCGCTTCATCGGCTCGACGGCCGCTAGGAGTGCGCGCTGTTCGGCTGCCGAGAGCTGGGCAACGGCTTCCGCGAGCCACGCGTGCTTGACGCGCGAGCGCTCGTCGCGCTGCGCGCGGCCCATTTTCGTCAACGCGAAGAGCACTTGCCGGCCGTCCGTCGGATGCGAGCGCCGCTCGACGAGGCCTTGTTCTTCCAAGTACGCGAGGGTCGCGCCCATCGATTGCGGCTTCACGGATTCTGCGCGCGCAAGATCCGCGGTCGTCATCGCGCCGTGCCGGCTGAGCTGGCCCAGCACGGTCGTTTGCGACCAAGTCAGCCCCTCCGCATTCGATTCCGCACGCAGGCGTCGCACCAATTGCCAAGTCGCTTGCACGAGCTCTTCAACCGCCGTCTCGGTCGACGAAGGGCGTGCTGTGGTTTTCGTCATGAGACCGCCAGTGTAGCACATCGCCAGTTAAACTGGCAAGTTTACCTGGCTGATTGCTCTAGACCACGGTGATCTGCGGCTGGAAGTCGGCGGCAAAGAGACTCTTGGGAATCATGGCGTGGACGCCACGAACGATGTCCACCACTTGCGTCACGCGGAAGTTGCCGGCGATGCTGAGCAGTGCGTAGGCGTCCAACTCCGTCATGTTCGCTCGCGTTGCGAGAAACTTGATCGCATTGCGCGCCGCTGCAGCCATCGCCAGGTTAAGGTCCTTGTCTAAGCCGAGAACGATCCAGTGGCTCGACGTTTCGGCGATCGGCCACGCGAAGTTTTTGTTCTTGTGCAGCACGACCTGAATGCGCATTTCTTTCATGCGAGTTTCAAGCGCGCTCAAGTTGATTTCGCCGTCACCTTGCAGCGCGTGCGAATCGCCGGTGAAAAGCAGCGCGCCCGGCTTCCAGACCGGGATGTACATGGTCGAGCCTTCCGACATCTCGCTCAAGTCGGTGTTGCCACCGTGCGGCCCGGGCGGCACCGAGCTGGTGACGCCAGGTCGCAGCGGCGGGAAATAGCCGTCCGGCGGCGCGACGCCGAGCGTGCCTTGAAACGGCTTGAGCGGGATGTGCACCTTGGGCAGAAACTCCGTGCGCATCGCGGTCAAGTCCAGATTTACGTATTTGACTTGCCCTTGCGGGAAATCCGTCGGCAGCAATCCGGTGCCGAGCGCGCCGGGATTGTTGAAGCATGCGGCCCAGTTGTCGGGCTCGAAGCGCTGGTAGCGAACCTCGAGCACGTCACCCGGTTGTGCATCGTTGATCCAAATCGGTCCAATGATCGAGTGCGGACCGTGGCCCGGATTGGCAACGCGCAGCGCAGCCAGCTTTTCGATCGGCACGCCGGGCTCGAGTGCATTGAGGAAGTGCGACCAGGTGTTGCGGTAGCTGATGACGTCCCCCGAATCGACCCGCAAGATCGGCGGCAGCGTCGTATCGTACACGCCGAGATGCGTCGTTTCGCTCGTGCACTCCACCACGTGCACACGTCCCTGGCTTTGCGCGATGCGTTGCGGCGGTCCGCCATCGTTCATTGACGCAAAGGCCGGGCGCGCAAACCAGGGGCCGATCGCGGCCAGCATCCCCATGAATGCACTCGATTTGAGGAGCTCGCGACGCGAGCGTCCGCGCGCCGATACATGGCCGTCGAGCGTTGCGCGATCGATTTCGTCCATGTGTGTAAGCCGATCGGCCGCACGTTTGGTATACGAGCCCTCCGCGAGGTCTTGGCGGAGCACGCCCTGGCCTTGCTCCTCGCCACAACCAAAAAAGCCGCCGCAGTCGTGAAAATGTTCACCGCACATGAGATACCTCCGGACGATACGAGCAGAATGTTCAGTTGCTGCATCGCGCGCACCCGTCTCAAATGGCGCGCTTTCGTCCGCGCCGGCTGGACAAAAGGACAAGGGCAACTTCGGCGAGGGCTCGGTCGAGATGAAACGGTGGTCTTTGGGCCAATCGAACGGTCGGCGAGGACTACCTCGCTGCCGTGTTTTTCTTGGATTGCCCATGCCGTTCGACCAAACCGTTCACCCTGAGCCGGTTTTCACTCCGCCGGAACCTTCGCCCGTCCAAGAGTTGGCGGCGCTAGATCCACCCTCCGACGCCCAGCTCAAGCCCGACGATCGCGCGGCGGCGGAGGTCCTGATGCGACATCTCTTCGCGCCGTCCGAACATGAAATCGACAGCGTCGAATATCACGTCGCGTACTTACTTGCCGATCGCGCTATCGGCGGCGACATCGTCGACGTCTACCACTTCGATAACGGCAGTGTCGCGTTCTCGATCGCGGACATCTCCGGCAAAGGCGCGACCGCAGCAATTCATGCGGCGCTCGTGAAATACGGTCTCCGCTGCTATGCGTCGGAAGGTCTGTCGGCCGAACGCGTGCTTCGATCCCTCGATCGCACCTATATCGAGAACAATGCATTCGAACGAACCGAGTCGTTCGCGAGCGTCTTCATGGGTATTCTCGATCATGGGCGCCGCGCGATGACCTACGCGTCCGCAGGCCACGAACCAGTGCTCCTGTACCGGCCGTCAACGGGGATCGAGATCCTTGCACCCACCGCTCCACTCATCGGCGTGTTCGACGATCAGCACAATCTCTTCAAGCAGCGACATGTGGCGATCGAGAGCGGATCGATTCTCGTAGCGACTACCGACGGGGTCACCGAGGCACGGTCGCCGGACGGAGAGTTTTTCGGCATGGAGCGGCTCGAGGCCGCGGTGTCGACCGCGGTGCGCGGCGCCCCGTCGATGCAAGGCGTGATCGAGCATATCCTCGCCGAAGTCAACGCATTTTGCGCCGGACGGTTGCGCGACGACATCGCGGCGCTCGCAGTCCGAATTTTCTAGGCGGCGCGAAGCTCTTGCGACTGGTCCGGTACCAACGCACGTGATGACGGCCATCGTGTGGCTTTGATGCGCCCGCGCAGATCGTCGAGTTCCGCCTGCGGAACGTTCAGCTTGGGAAACGGGCGAATTTCGGTTGCGCCGCTGCCCGTTGGTTGTACCACCTGTGTCACGGAATTCGACCTCTCTTGGCAGCCGATAACGCCCAAAGGAACCGCAGCAAACGTTGCTGCGGCGGTACCGCAGAAGCGGCGACGGTTGAGGCTCACCGCTCAACCATAGCAGCGTTGCTTGGGGAAGACCGTACAGTTCTAGTGACCATTTGGGATGCGCGGACCGCTCACGAAGGTGTTGCCGCGCTCGTAGAAGCGCCAGCGCCGCGCTTGCTCGCGGCTCAGGCCAATGCGAGTCGTGGCGCCTACAACGCTATGATGGTCGGCGTCAACGCCAAGCCACAGCGACGGATCCGCGCACAGATCCAGCCCGTTGTCACGCATATCGATCGCCATTGCAACGGCGAGGCGTCCGGGCCCGCGCGCAAGGTCGCGTACTGAAGACGTGCCCCGGCGCTTCTTCATGAGGTCGATTCCCTCGAGCGGTTCGAGCGCGCGAATTAACACGCCCGCACCGACACCGGCACGCTCGCTTGAAACGTTCAGGCAATAATACATGCCATAAATGAAATACACATAGGCGTGACCGCGGGCCAAGTAGAGCGGCGCATTGCGTTGCGTTTTCCCTCGGAACGCATGTCCCGCCGCATCGCCGACCGGATAGGCTTCGGTTTCCACAATCCGGCCACTCGCGCGCTGCCCACGAAGATCGTGCACCAGCATTTTTCCGACCAGGAAACGCGCGAGTTCCACCGTGTCGATCGGCAGATCTTTTCTGCGAAGCCGCCTGGTCATCGCGCGTCTGTGCGGTCGATCGTGATCGTGTGCTCGACGGTTTGCGAGCCACTCGGTGATTGGGCCGTGAACGTCTCGCGATAGGTCGCGTGCAGCAGCACCCCGGATCGGTCGAAAATTGCTTGCATCGCGATGTCGACTGTTGGCGCTTTCCCGTTTGATTGCCCCTGGCTGCGTGCCGGGCGGCGCGACTGCCAGCCGCCCATCGCACCGCTGGAGCGTCCACCGTACGAGGAGCCGCGCTGACTCGAATTGCCTTGCGCGATGATCGTGACCGCCGACTCGCCGCCGAGCAGATTGACGTCGAGTGGTACGTTGACCGGCGCGGCCGGTCTTGGCGCGGGCGATGCGCTACTCGCCGGTGCCGGCGGAGTTACGTTGAGGCTGGTTTGCGCGTGATCGCTCCCGTCGAGCGTCGCCGCCAGGTGCCCGGGAAAATTCAATTGATCCAGCAGCGTTCCAATCGTCGCGGCGGTTGGATCGCTCGGATCCGGCGCTGCAGGTGCGAGCTGCCCGTCAGCGGCGCGCGTCACCGCCAGTGCGGGCGCTGCGTTGCTCGCCGCAAGGCGCGCGTAGAATTTCGCCGGTGCTTTCCAGCTCAGCACGATGGTCGAAACGTCCGGTGCAGTTTGCGCGGCGCTCATCGTCGTACTGATACGATAAGTGACGCTGTCACCAACCTTTGCCGGGCCGGCAAAAAACGTCGACGGCGCAACCGCCGCGATAAGCAGGGTACACAGGAGCGGCATACGAGCATAAGCGTAGCCTGGAAGTCTGGGAGTCATCCGTGATTGTTGAGACCGAACGTCTATTGCTGCGTACCTGGAATGACGACGATGCCGCGGCGGTAGCACCGATTTACGCTAGCCCCGAGGTTATGGAGTACATTCCAGGTGGCGTATGGAGCCCCGATCGGACAGCGCGCGCGATTACCCGAATGCGGGAATTGCATCGCGAACAGGGGTACGGCTTCTATCCCGTCGTCGTGAAGCGTCTCGGGACAATCATTGGACATTGCGGGCTTGGGCGGCTCGAGCAAACGCCGGAGATCGAGGTCGCATACATTCTCGACTCCCCGTATTGGGGACAGGGCTACGCGTCCGAAGCGGTCAAAGCGATCATCGCCGACGCGTTTTCGCGGCTGCGTATCTCACGAATCGTCGCGGTTGCGTTTCCGCAAA
>DATHMY010000016.1:0-8231 GCA_035486535.1 Candidatus Acidiferrum sp. | reverse complement strand
TCGTACATGACCTATCTGTGGGTGCTGGTCGGCGATCCGCTCTATTTCTCGCACGTGCAAGTCTTCTGGGGGCGCCACTTTGCGCCGCCGTGGGTGAGCGTGATCAATGCCTTCCATCAAATGGCGCACGCCACGCAGGCCGCCACGATCGCCAATCAAGCGACGGAACTGGCGTTTACCGCACTGATGATCGGCGTGCTGATCACCGGCTGGAAACAACTGCGTCCATCCTATATCGCCTACATGGCGCTCTCGATTTTGATTCCGATGTCGACCTCGAGTCTGATGAGCATGCCGCGCTTTGCGCTCGTGCTCTTCCCGATGTTTGCCATCCTCGCGCGCGACGGCGAGAGGCCGTGGGTCAACAACCTCATCGTCGCCTTCTCGTTGCCCCTTCTTGGGTTGTTCACCGTGCTCTTCGCGGATTGGTACTGGGTTGCTTGAGAGCATTGCGTCGTTCGCCGGTCGCCGCGGCGTTCGCCAGTTCATAAAGTTCGGCATCGTCGGCGCCTCGGGATTCATCGTCAATCTGGCGGTGTTCACCGCGCTCCAGCGACTCGACCCGCTCCACGATGAGACGCTGCACTATAACGTGCTGTATTCGATCGGCTTTCTGGCCGGCGGCGTTTCGAACTATTGGCTCAACCGCGTTTGGACGTTTCGCTCCACCGGACACGCCGTGCGCGAGGGCGCGCAATTTCTCACCGTCTCGGTGATTGCACTCATCGTCGGCCTGATTATCTCGGCGCTGGTCGCACCGTGGCTCGGCCACGGTCACCGCACCTGGTTCCTGGGCACGGTCGCCGGCATCTTCGTGAATTTCTTTGTCAACAAGTATTGGACGTTTAAGGGTGCCACGGCCTAGCTTTAGTTTAAAGGCGCTTCGCCGCAGGCTCCGCGCCCCCCAACTTCGTTGGGGCCCCCTCACCATGGCGCGCTCTAGATGTCGGTAGGCGACGATCCCCCTGGGGCGCGCCAAACTGACATAAATACACCGCCATCAATTCATCGGGACCTCGTCGGGCAGTATTTTGCCATTCTCTTACTGCTTATCGTGGCGTTTGCGGCATTGCTGCGTTTGCAGGGCATTCACGATCCGCTGCTCGACCATCCGGCCTGGCGGCAAGGCGATACCGCCAGCATCGCGCGCAACTTTGCCCTGCTGAACTACAACATCATGTATCCGCAGACGAACTACGACGGGCCACCACCCAATTACGTCGAGCTCGAACTGCAGATCGTGCCGTATCTCGCCGCGACGCTCTATCGGATCTTCGGCGTGCACGAGATCTTCGGGCGGCTCATTACGCTGGTGTTTTCGCTGGGCACCGTTGCGGTCGTCGGGCTCTTCGGCCGCTGGCTGTTCAGCAGTGCGATCGCCGGCCTCGCGGCGGCGTTTTTTTTCGCGATCTTTCCCGGCAGCATCTACTACGGACGCACGTTCACGCCCGACACGGCGATGGTGTTCTTCCTTACCGCCGCACTCTACGTCGTCACGCGTTTAGTGGTCGAAGATGAGGTCGTCTCGCAACGCGCGCTCGCCCGTGCGACCGCGCTCTTGACCCTCGCCTATCTCGCAAAACCGGTTGCCGTCGCCGGCATCATCCCGGTGATCGGTACGCTCTGGGAGCGATTGCGCAGCGGTCGCACGATGCGCCCGACCGCGGTCGCCGTGCTGCTGGTCGTGCCGTTGATCATCCTTTGGCTCTACGACGCGCGTGTGAGCGAGCACGCCGAATGGCATTGGGCCAGCGGCATTACGTCCTTGCACGTGATCCCAGCGCTCGAAGCGGCATTCACCAGCGCCACCGGCTTCGCGCTCAAGTTCACGCAGTTTCGTGAGGTCCTCGGCCTCTTGCGCGAGACGATGCTCGGCACGATCGCGTTCGTCTTGAGCATCGCGGGCTTCGTCGCCCTGATCTGGACCGACGCGCGGAGCAAAGCGTTGCTCTGGGGCTGGCTGATCGGCGGCCTTGCATATACCTATGTGGTGGTAACGGTCGAACGCGTCGACTACTACATGTACTTGCTCTTGCCGCTCTGCGCGCTAGTCATCGGTGCGCTCATCGCGCGCTTCATCACCTGGGTTGAAACGGTCGACGCGGCACCGGCCGCCCGCTATGCGATCCTGGCGCTGATACCGATCGTCGCGATTGCAAGCACGCTCGAAGCCCACGCGGCGATCGCCCCGTACTACCACTACAACAAGCAAGCGTATCGCGACGCGGTGTTCCTGAATCACACGCTGGCGCCTGGCGCGCTGGTCGTCGTCGGGCACTACGGACCCGACGTTCTCTACTACATCAATCGCTACGGTTGGGAAGAGGACCCGCTCCTCTGGACGCCGTTCGACGAAGAGAGCGCGATCCGCAAAGGCGCGCGTTACTACATCTCGATCGAAGACAACCGCTTACGGCGCAACACCGAACTGTGCGCGTGGCTGCAGCGCTTCCCCGTACTCAATCCTAAGGCCGAGTGGCCGGTGTACGTGACCGATCCCACGCGCGAACGGCCCGGCGCCGACGCGTTCTGGCGCGCGTACCGCAGCGCTGAGGGGCACGGGGCAGGCCGCGCGTTTCTCGATGGTCAGCGCGTGTGCACGGTTAGCGGATCGGCCACATCGATCTGATCGAACACGGTGAGCGCACGCTCGAAAGCGTCGGGGCCCACGCGAATGGGTCCGCGGAACGGATAGTCGAGGCTCATCGTCAGAAAGATCACCAGGCCGATCAAGAGCGCAAGCGTACCGATCATCGTGGTCTGCATCGCGGTCTGGCGGAATCCAAAAAGATACGTGAAGGCAATCGTGAGGAAGCCGCCGGCGATGACAACACACCACATCACGCCGTTGAGGCCGGTCGAATCCTCGGTCAGGCGCGCATCGCGATCCAGCGCCGCTTCACTGCTACGCTCGAGCATGTGGCTAAAAATCGCGGCTTGACGCTCGCCTGAGACCGGTGTCGCGTGCACATCGCGTGCAAGCTTCTCGACGACCGGCGCCTCGGGCGGGGCTTGGCCCTTTGCTAGCGCGGGCCATCCGACCTGAATAGCGTGTTCGGCGTACGAACGCGCATCGGCGCGCAGCAGCGCGCCATTGCTGAACGATCCCGCGTCGCGATAGATCGCCGCGAGGCTGCTCGCTTCATCGTACGTCCGGTCTTCGGCTGCCTCGAATCGCTCCCACACGCCGACGGCCACAAATCCAAGCACCACGGCATAAATGACGCCGATGACGGCGAAAACGAATCCGGTGAGCTCGTTGTGATCGCGCAGCACCTCCGCGCGAAGCAGCCGGCCCACGATGCGCGCAAAGGCCAACGAGAGCACGACGAAGCCGCCAATGACGACGATCGCGCCCGGCACAGCCGAGAGGTTTTCGAACCAGCCGATAGCGGCGACGATCATGGCAGCGGTAAGAGCGACGCGTTGACGCCGGTCGTCGCGTGCGTGGTCTCGGGTACGCCCGAACTTACCACCTGGCGATAGGCGATCAGCCGGTTCGTGATGCGCGCTACATCGAGCTCGAGATCGTAGCTGTTCTTGATCGCGGCGGTCAGATCGTCGGTGTCGTAGGTATACGAGAAGCGCTTGAGATCGACCAAGATTTCCTTGTTTGCGACGTTGAGACGGGTGTACGCGCGCTGGAGCGCTACGCCCGCATCTCGATAGGTCGGGAAGTTCGAGATCACGATCTCGCGCTTGAGCTTCGCGTCTTCGATTTGGCCTTTGAGCGCCTCGAGCCGCACGCTCGACGGATCGTACTTGACGCCGTCCGCGATCGAGGCGAGCGCATCTTCAAACTCACCTTTGCTGTAGAGCTCTTGCGCATAGTCGGCTGACGTCTGCACGAAGCCGGCGCGCGCGCGCTCGTCGGCGGGATCGATGCGCAACGCAAGGCGATAGGACATCAGCGCGTCCTTGACGTTGCCGCGCGCAAGCGCGACCTCGCCCTGGTGCACGCGGGCATTCACGATCCAATGCTCGACGGGTCCCGCGCAACCGCCCAGCACGAGGGCAGCGCAGCCCACCAGCAGCGGCCTAAAAATGGAATTGATTCGCAAAACGTGCCACATATTCAATCACTACGGCGGCTGGGAAGAAAAACAGCTGCGCGAGCAGCGACCCGACGATTGCCGTCAGGGAGAGATAGAACACCATGGCGCGCACCTCCTCGACGGTGCGCTTCCCATGGATCGCCTGATCGGTGATCATCGCTGAGGTCGGGTCGACGAAGAGCGTGAACGCGATCGTACCGATGCCGTTGATCACGCCCGAAAGGCTGATCGCGGTCCGCGCAACGCCGACGTCGAGGACCGAGGCGAGAAATGACGACTGCACGCCGATCGCGTACACTGCGGTCACCAGCAGGTTGAAGATCAGCAGCCGGCGCGGCATCGCGCGCCAATCGAACGCCCGGATCTCGGTCAGGCTCGGCAGCCGCTGCGAGCGCAAGATGTCGACAAAGTTCCTTGGCACGAAAAGGCGCATGAGCGCGTGCGGTATCGAGCCGCGCGCTTCGAACGAGTGTACGCCGCGGCGGAAGAGATAGGTGAACATCGGCAACAGGAGCGCAAACACGGTCATGCCCGCCGTACCGGCGAGAATGATCAGGCGTAACTGCAGTTCGAAGTTGTGTTGCCACGCGCCGGCGATCGACGGATCGCTGGCCTTGCCTACCGCTCGCCCCGCCGCATCCGAGAGCGGTCCCACGAAGAACACCATGAACAGGTTGGCCAAGCGGCCCGCGGTCATAAACAAATTGAAGAGGGAAATCGACGTCGCGATGCGTTTGGTCTGCACACCGGCAAGGCGCGCGGCGTAGGCGCCGATCGTCACGCCCTGCACGATAAACGTAATCACCATCGCGCCGACCAGCTTGCCGGACCAGAGCGTGGGATCGTGCATCAGGAAGTTATGCGGCTGCCCACTCTATTGCGGTTTCGTCGACCGGCCCCAAGATGCACAGGCCGAGTTGGTCTTCCGCAAACAGGTCGTGCGCAATCTCGACGATCTCTTGAGCGGTAACGGCATCGACGCGCTCTTCGATCTCTTCGGGTGTCACGTGGCGCCCGAGCGCAAACTCGTTGCGTCCGAGACGGATCATTCGGCTTGAGGACGACTCGAGCGAGAGCGTGAGGTTGCCCTTGATGTGCTCCTTGGCTAGATGGAGTTCCGTCTCGCCGATCTCGACGTTGCGAAGCGCCGCAAGCTGCTCGGCGATCACGTCGATGCACGGCTGAACGTTCTCCGCCGAGGTGCCGGCGTAGATTCCAAACAGGCCGGCCGCGCGGTACGCGGCCTGGAACGAGTACACCGTATAGACCAAGCCGCGCTTCTCGCGAATCTCTTGAAAGAGTCGGCTCGACATGCCGCCACCGAGTACCGTATCGAGCACCGAGAGCGCGAAGCGCCGCTCGTCGCGTACCGAAAGGCCACGAGATCCCAGGACCACATAGGCCTGCTCGCTATCTTTCTGTCGCACCAGCGCCGCCGGGGTCGTGCTTGGCGCATCCGGCTCGAGGCGTTCGCTCTTGCCGGCGAACGAGGCGAAATTTTCCGCCACGAGCTCGACAAATTGTTCGTGATCCACGTTACCGGCTGCGGCAACGATGCACGAATCGGGCGCGTAATGGCGCCGCATGTGCTCGCGGAGATCCGCCGAGGTCACGCGCGTGACGCTTTCCGCTGAGCCAATCGTTGGGTCGCCAAGGTTGGAGCCGCTCCACATCGTCTGCAGAAAGAGATCGTGGATCATCTCGTCGGGCGAGTCGTCGTACATTTTGATCTCTTCGAGCACGACTTTTTGCTCCTTGGCGAGTTCCGCTGCGTCGAAGAGTGAGTGCTGGTACATATCCGCGAGCACGTCCAGCGCGAGCGGAACGTGGCGATCGATCACCTTGGCGTAATAACAGGTGGTCTCTTTATCGGTGAAGGCATTGAGGCTGCCGCCGACACCGTCCATCGTTTCGGCGATCTCGCGGGCATTGCGTCGCGGGGTCCCCTTGAAGAGCATGTGCTCGACCAGGTGCGAGATGCCGCGTTGCTCGCGCCGCTCGAGCGAGGAGCCGATGTCGGCCCAGATGCCGATGCTGGCCGAACGCACGGCCGGCATGCTCTCGGTGAGCACGCGCAGACCGCTCGCTAAGGTCGTCTTTTTATACACCGATTAACTCTTCGTGAAAGCGCTCTGCGCCCATTCCTGATCGAGAAAGACCTTGGCGCCGCTGCGCAGGCGCGCCGCCAGCGCGGCCGGACTCTCACCGCGGGTCACGCTGATCGTGAAGACCGTGCGCGTGGTCGGCCGGGCAAGATCGCCGCTGACCACGATGCCCTTCTCCACATCGATCGGTATGGTCACCCAAAGGTCGACTTCTTCCGCGTTGGGTGCCGCAGCAAACGCGCGGGCGATGAGGTCTTGCACCTCGCGGTCGAAGGCCTCGCGCGTGAGCGCCGCATGAAACTTCACACCGGAGACCCGCAGGCCGAGTATCAGATGCGTCCCGTCCTCGTTAGCGAGCACCTGCATGACCTGCGCCGGCCAGGTGATGCTGAAGAGCTGCTCGCCCACCGAGGTCGCAACGTCGATGCGATTACCGCTCGCGCGCGAGTGCGCATCCAAATCCGCCACGCTCGGCGCGGCGGCGATCAGCGTGAGCGCGAGCACGGCGTTAATAGCTCTGCGCAAAGTAGGCCCTCACGATGGCCGGCTCACCGCACGCGACGCATCGCGCATCTTGCTCGTTCGGCGCGAGCGGGTACGTATTACGCGTGGTTGCACCGGTCTGCTCCTTCACGTGTTGCTCGCACTCCGGGCGCCCGCACCACGGAATATCGATCATCCCCGCACGCGTCCGGCACTTTTCGTAGAACTCGTCGCGATCGGTGACCCGGAAGGTGTGGCTGGTGAGAAATTCTTTCGCCTGCTCGAACAGCGAGCGTTGAATCTGCTCGAGCAACGTGCGAAGCGCCTGCGCGAGTTCCGCGAGCGGTACGCTCTGCTTCTGTTCCGGATCGCCTTTGGCGCGGTCCCGGCGCACCAGCACCACCGTGCCGGCATCGACGTCGCGCGGACCGATCTCGATGCGCACCGGCACGCCGCGCAAGTCCCATTCGGCGTATTTCCAACCCGGCTGCTGGTCGCGATCGTCGACGCGCACCCGAAAGCCCGCTTCGCGCAGCGTTTTTGCCGTGTCGTGGCACGCCGCGACGGCGCGATCGTCGCCCTTGCGCACGATCGGCACGAAGACGGCTTCGAGCGGCGCCATCTTGGGCGGCACGCGCAGCCCGCGATCGTCGCCATGCACCATGATCATCGCGCCGAGCATGCGCCATGACATACCCCACGACGTGGTATAGACGTGCTTGATCGCCTGATCGGCGTCGAGAAACGTGATGTCGTAGGCCTTCGCGAAGTTCTGCCCTAGATCGTGTGAGGTACCGGATTGCAGCGCCTTACCGTCGGGCATCAGCGCTTCGATCGAATAGGTTTCGACCGCGCCGGGAAAGCGTTCGTTCGCGCTCTTGATCCCGGCGTAGACCGGGACGGCGGCGACGTTTTCGGCGAAGTCGCGATAGACGTCGAGCATGCGCAGCGTCTCTTCGCGCGCTTCTTGTGCGGTTGCGTGCGCGGTGTGGCCCTCTTGCCACAAAAATTCCATCGTGCGCAAAAACGGACGCGTCGCCTTCTCCCAGCGCAACACGTTGCACCACTGGTTAATGAGGATCGGCAGATCGCGGTATGACTCGATCCACTGCGCATACATTACGCCGATAATCACTTCCGAGGTGGGACGAATCGCGAGCCGTTCGGTCAGAATTTCCGAGCCGCCCTGCGTTACCCAGGCCACCTCCGGCGCGAAGCCTTCGACGTGCTCGGCTTCTTTTAAAAGCAGACTCTCGGGAATGAGCAGCGGAAAGTATGCGTTCTCGTGGCCGGTCGCCTTGAAGGCCGCATCCAATTGCTTTTGCAGATTTTCCCACAGCCCGTAACCGTACGGGCGCAGCACCACGCAGCCGCGGACCGGCGAGTAAGACGCCAGTTCGGCTTTGAGGCACACGGCCGTATACCACGCGGAAAGGTCGGCCGCTTTTGGAGGTATCTCCTTGACTTCTTCGGACATGACCGGCCCCGCTTCTTTAAAATGGGTAGCGCGGCCTCTCGCCCCCCTGATATAGTAGGCCAATGCTGATTTTGTCCGTCGCGCTTTTTGGCGCGTTTCTTTTTGCTGATG
>DATHMY010000015.1:0-12849 GCA_035486535.1 Candidatus Acidiferrum sp. | reverse complement strand
GCTGCGAGGTCGTCGGCAGGACCTTCTCGCTGGAAAGTTTCGCGAAGAACTCGCGGCGACTCAGGTCGAGGTAGTCGCGGTAGCTGCGATCGCCAAATACAACGAAGAGCGGAACGATCGTAATTCCGAGTGCTGCCGCGCGCTGCGGATCGATATCCGAGGTGCTGTCGGTGACGACGGCGATCGACAAAGAGTGTCCTTATGCGCTTTCTACGGAGCTCGGTTCGCGCGTGAGATGCGGCGTCACCAGTTCGCCGATGCGACCGACGACGTCGTGTTCGACCTCGCTGATCGCGCTGAGAATCGCGCCCTTGATCCCGTGGCGCGACACGCGCCCGTGCGTGTAGATGCAGTTCCCGCGCACGCCGAGCAGCGGCGCGCCACCGTACGTTTCGTAGTCGAAACGCCGGCGCAGACCGCGCAGCGACGGTGCGAGCAAGGCGGTGCCGAGCAGATTCATGACGTTGCGACGCAATAGCGTATCTTTGATCACCTCGCTCATCGCTGAGACCATGCCTTCTGCCGTCTTGAGTAAGACGTTGCCCACGAAGCCGTCGGTAACTACCACGTCGGCCACTTTGTGGAACATGTCCTTGCCTTCGATGTTGCCGATGAAATTGATCGGCGCTTTCTCGAGCAACGTCGCGGCCTCGAGCACGAGTGCATTACCTTTGGTGCGTTCCTCACCAATCGAGAGGAGCGCGACCTTCGGACGCTCGATGCCGAGCACGGCCGATGCGTAGGCGGAGCCCATGATACCAAACTGTTCGAGCCATTCGGCTCGGCAATCGACATTTGCGCCCGAATCGATGAGCACCGTCCACCCGTTGACCGCCGGCCATACGGTCGCAATCGCCGGGCGTGCTATGCCTTGAATCGTACGAAGCTTGATCAGCGCTATCGCGAGGAACGCGCCGCTATTTCCGGCCGACACGACCGCGTCGGCCTCACCCGCCTTGATGGCGTTTACCGCCATACCGAGCGAGGTACGATCGGCGCTGCGCAACGCCTGCGATGCATGCTGATCCATCGGCACGGACTCAGGCGAATGGACCACGGCGATCCGCTCCGCGCCCTTCCCGCGCAACAGGGCGCGCACGCGCGCTTCATCGCCGTACAGGGTTAGCGACGCGTCGGGGTGCGCGTTCGCCGCGAGCAGTGCTCCGGCAACGATCTCCTCGGGCGCGTGATCGCCGCCCATTGCGTCGATCGCGATACGTGGCTTATTCATCGAGCGAAATCCAGTACTCCGCGTTCTTCATGCCGCCGTAGTAGTATTCGACATCGGTATTCGCGTAGAGGGCACTCAGCTCTTCGCTCAGGCGTTGCGCATCCTTTTCACGCTGAGCGCCGCCGTAGTACAGCGTCACGAGCCCTCCGCCGGCGGCCCCCATCTCCCGCAGCACCTCGGCCGCGGTCTCGCTTAGGGTCGGTGCCGTCACCAACCGTCCACCGTAGGTAGCCGCAGGTTTGCCGCGCTCGACGCTGACGCCGCCCACACTTGAGTCCTTCCCAGCCAAAAAGAGCTGTGCGCTGCGGACGCGGTGCGCCGAAGCCATGATCGCATCGTCGCTCGGCACGTTCTCGCCCGCCGAACGCATCGCAAAGAGTCCCGCGATGCCTTCGACGATATCGGTGGTCGGCAGCACGTGCATGCGCTTGTCGGTCATGGCCGGCAACTCTTGTGCGGCCAACGCCACGTTCTTGTCGTCGATAAACAAGTAGACGTCGCGGCCGAGGGTCTTGTTGACTGCAAGCAGCAAGTCGCGCACGCTCGGATTGCGTTCGCCGTTGACCGTGACCTCGGCACCCAGCTCGCGTACGATGCGCTCGAAGCCTGGTCCCGGGACGACGGCAACGATCGAACGCGGTACGGCCGGCGGTTCGACCACGAGCAGCTGGTGCTGTCGCTCCATGTTGTCGACCTTGACGCGGGTCAAGCGGCCGTGCCGGCCGGCGATATCTTGCACGCGATCGGGGTCATCGGTATGAACGTGTACTTTGATCGTTGGCGGCGCGCCGATTACCAGGAGCGATTCCCCGCGCGGCTCGAGCAGACTCCGGAGCTCGTTTGCGCTGCAGGTTGCATCCTGAAGCAAAAACTCGGTACAAAATTTGTTCTCACCGACGGCCTGTGCTGCAGTAAAAACGCGCTGCCGCTGCGGGCGCCGCGGGAAGGCCGTCGTGCGTGTACGCGACTCGGGTAGAAACCGCAGAATGCCTTCCATGAAATAGGCGAAGCCCGCGCCGCCTGAATCGACCACGCCGGCTTCCTTGAGCACCGGCAGCTGCTCGGGCGTGCGTTCGAGCGCCTCGTTTGCCGCGCGCACGATTCCGGTGCCGAGACGATAAAAGTCGCGCTCGTGCAAGGCGAGCCGGTAGGCCGCTTCGGCAGCCGCATCCGCCACGGAAAGAATGGTCCCCTCGACCGGCCGCAACAACGCCTGCCGGGCCGCGGCAACCGCCTCGCGCATCGCGGTCGCGAGCACGAAGGTGTCGATTTCGCTGCGGTGGCGTACGTGGTGGGCGAAGCCGCGAAGCATCTGCGAGATAATGACCCCTGAATTGCCCCGCGCGCCCATCAGGCTGCCCTGGGCGGCGGCCGCGGCGACCTCGGCCAGACTGAGGGTATGGACCTTGCCTGCCTCGAGCATGGCTGAGCGGACGGTCAGGTACATGTTCGTGCCTGTGTCCCCATCGGGGACCGGGAACACGTTGAGGTCGTTGAGGACCCCTCGGTACTTCTTGAGAAAGTAGGTCCCGGCCGCGAGGAGCTTGGCGTAGCCGCGGCCATCGAGGCTGGTGACGTCCACGGAGGAGCGGTCTGCTAGCCGCCGCCACTCGAATCCTTGTCAAGCGCTGGGCGCCCATGGTAACATCCGTAAGTTCGTCCCCAAGGGGGACAAAGTAGAAAGGACCCGACCCCGATGGCGAAGCGCTGCGACGTGTGTTCCAAGGGCCCGATGACGGGCAATAATGTGAGCCACGCCATGAATAAAACCCGCCGCCGCTGGCTGCCCAATTTGCAGGCGGTCAAGATTGTCGTTGGCGGAACCCATCGGACGGCGAAGGTCTGTGCGAAGTGCCTGCGTTCGAAGAAGGTCACTCGCGCCGTCTAGACTGACGCCCGTTCGTTCGGGCTCCCTCACGCGAAAAACACTCGAAACGCCGCCTCCGTGCGGCGTTTCTGTTTGGACACTTTTCGCCCAGAACGAAGTTTTGAAGTTCACATCCTGTGAAAGTGCAAAAAGTTGTACATTTTCTTGCGAGGGGCTCTTTTGGGTTGGGCTTCAATCCGCCGTGGCTCGTTCTAGAGCGGCTAAGTCTTGAAGTAGTTTGTTGATGTCTTGGGGCTCTAGGGTGATCATGTATTCGAGTCTTACATGAGAAGCTTCGATGCTTTTCAGACCTACCGCGCAAAGCACTGGCCCTCTGCGGCTTGGAGCGAATGAAATTTCGAAGAGACCGCCGGCGAAGGCGAAGCTGCCGGCGGGACCGTTGCCCGAATTGATTTGGGCGAGGTAGTTGCCGAGCGCGCGCAATTCGTCGACGCGGATCGAAACTGGAAAGGTCGCATCGACCGGTGGAGCCACCGCACGAACGAAACAGTCGAGCAGATCCATGCCTTCCGGTTCGGCTACCTCGGGGTGCACGTACCCGGCGACTTGTATCTCCGCGCGCGGATCGCTTTCGCCAACCCGAATGGTATGCGACGTCATCCGTAGATAATTTTGTGTTTCGGCGGCGCGAACTTCAGGCGCGGCCCGTCGGCAGCCGTCGTCTTGATCGCTTCCGTATCGACATTCGAGCGTTCACAAAAGCGCATCGTGCGGTCATCGTCGACTTGATAACCGAGCGGATTCCATTTTGCGAGCGCGGCAATCGGGTCGACGCTGGCGCCCGCGTAGTTGGTGGTGTTCGCGACGGCGCGCGAGGTCAGTGCGGTTGCGAGCAGCGCGGCTGCAAACGGCGAACCACCCAGCGCCATGAAAGCGGCGACCGACGAGGCAAACACGTCGCCCGCACCGTGCGCCGGAAAGCGTGGGAAGAACGGGCCGTCGATGCGGTGGTAGTAATAGCCGTTCGTAAACAGACTGGTCGTGCGATGCTTCTCGGGATCGCGCGTGAACGACGTGATGATCACCGCTTCAGGGCCAAGATCGAAGACGCCGTTGAGATACGCGTGTTCGGAAAGCGTCGTGTCGCCGCTACCCAAGAGCACTTCGGCTTCAAATCGATTCGGCGTGACGACTTGCGCCAGCGGCACGAGTTGCTCGCGAATCGCCCGCGCGGTTTCCTCCGAGACGTACAAGCCTTTCTTATAGTCGCCGATGACCGGGTCGAGCAGTACGACGCCCTTGAACTCGTGAAGGGCCGAGGCAATCACATCAACGTGCATCGGCTTTGGAAGAAACCCGATGTGAAGAATCGCCGGGCGCGAGCGAATCACGAAATCGACGTCGCGACGGAACTGATTGACGTCGGCGATCGTGCTGGTGCGTCCCGCGACACTGCTCGGGGCACTCGAAAACTGCGACTGCGCGTGAACGAGACGGGCGCCCAGGGCGTTGGCGACGCCGAACGCCGCCTGGTTCCCAAGAAAACCCATCCCGACGCTGTTCTGAATACTGCCGATGAGCGGAAACGATTGAACGTCGTCGTCGAACAAAGTTGCTTCCCTAGTGACGCGTGACGCCCGGACGTGCCGCGATGTCGCGGGCACCACGAGAGTGATCGGCGAGGCGCGAGGAGGGAGCATAGCCGTAGCTCTGTGACCGACGAGCAACGACGACGGCGCTCCTGTGCTGCCCGCGACCCGCAGGGCTGACGGTTTTCGAGCGATGAACTTCGTCGCTCTTCGCTCGCAAAGCGCTGCTTTTGTCGCTCATCGCTCCTTGTCCCTCATCTCGAAAACCGTCAGCATCGCAGTACGTCCGGGCGTCACACGTCACGTTGCGAGAAGTGATCCCAGCCGGTGCGAGCGATCGGCTCTTCCCGCCCCTGGTTCACCATCACGAGCTTTTCGTCCGCCCGAGCCGTGCCGAGACGTTCGAGCGGCTGCCCAAAGCGCGCGTGGAAGCGGCGCGAAAGGTGCTCGAAAGCGCGCGCCTCGACGGCGACGAGCAGTTCGAAGTCCTCGCCCCCGGCTAAGGCGTACTCCGCCGGATCGGTCCCCAGCAACGACGCGGCCGCGACCGCTGCATCGGCGACCGGGACGCGCTCCACGTGCGCGCCGACGCCGCTCGCGCGCGCCATCCGCGCGAGATCGGTTGAAAGCCCATCCGAACAGTCCATCATCGCGTGCACGTGCGCGCTCGCAGCGAGCCAGCGACCCTGCGCGATGCGCGGTTGAGGCGTGCAATGCGCAGCGAGCGCACGCGACACCAGCGGCTCCTCGAGCCGCACCGCGCCGCGCGCGACGTCTAGTCCGGCGCGGCTCGCACCGAGCGGGCCGGTCGTCGCAAAGACATCATTCGGACGTACGCCGGAACGCGTCTTACACTGGTTTGCGCGGACGTCGCCGACAACCGTTATCGCAATCGTCAGGACGGGCGCGCGCGAAAGATCTCCACCCGCGATATCCAACCCGAATGTGCGGGCACAGCGAGCCATGCCGCGGTAACACGCGAGCAGCGCGTCCGGCATCCAGGCGGGTGAAACACCGAGGGCAACCGTTCCCAAGCGCGGACGGGCACCCATTGCCGCAAGATCGCTGAGGTTCGCGGCCATTGCACGCCAGCCAATCTCGTCCGGCGACATCCAACCGCGCGAAAAATGCACGTCCTCCACCAGCATGTCGCTCGAGATTACGCTGCGCCGTGAACGCGATGGCTGCCACACGGCCGCATCATCGCCGATGCCGATCAACACGTGCCGCGCATCGCCGGTCAACGCGGCAATCGCCGTTACGAGCTGATCTTCATTCATTCGCCGGCGAGGCGGCGCATAACGCGAACGGTCGCCGCCGGATCGGTCGTTCCGAAAATGCTCGATCCCATGACGATCGTATTGGCGCCCGCATCCACGACGGCACGAATGTTCTCGGTACCGACCCCGCCGTCGACCTCGAGCAGGCAGCGCGGATTGCGCGCGTTGATCAGGCGGCGCGCTTCGCTCAGCTTCTCGATCGAACGCGGGATGAACCGCTGGCCACCGAAGCCCGGATTGACGCTCATAACCAGGACGAGATCACAATCGCCGATGATGTCCTGCAGCATCTCGACCGGGGTCTGCGGGCAGATCGCGATGCCCGCCTTTGCGCCGAGCGAGCGGATGTGCGCGAGCAGACGCTGACTATGCGGCGTCGCTTCGTAGTGAAAGGTGATGACGTCCGCGCCGGCCGAACGGAATTCATCGACGTACCGTTCCGGTTCAACGATCATGAGATGCGCGTCGAACGTGAGCTTCGAGAGCTTGCGCAAATCGCCGATGATCTTCGGTCCCCAGGTGATGTTCGGGACGAACCGTCCGTCCATCACATCGAGGTGCAGGAAATCGGCGCCGCCTGCCTCGACTGCCGCGATTTGATCGGCGATGTGCGCAAAATCGGCCGAAAGCAGCGACGGCGCGATGACGACTGACATCAGTGTGCTACTGGCCTCCAGGCGAGGGAGAGGGCGTCGGTTTCTCGTCGTAGATACGGGCCGGTTCGTCGCCGAGACGCGTCTCGCCCACCAGCACGTCGTTTACGAAGAACGAGACGACCGACGTGCCGACCGCGGTCACCACAAAGTCGAGTTTCTGTCCGGGCTGGGCGAAGGCGCGATAGGCATCGTACTCACCGGTTGCATCGCGCACGCGTAACACCACCGCGACGGATTGATCGGATTGGGCATCGCCGGCAATTGGAACCGACGCCAGCACGTGGACTTGGCGGATAATGTACCCGGACTCGTTCGGACCGGCACTAACTTGGAGCGAGACCGGCACGTACGGTGAGATCTTCGCGTTTGGCGGGATTGACTGACGCGCCACGATGCCGTGCTTGGGAGCATCTTTGCCAAGCGGCGTCCAGACGATTTGTCCGAGCTTCACGCCGCTCTTCGCCGCGAGGCTGCGCGCATCGTCGATCGACAGTCCGGTAAACGTGGGCACGTGGACGATCGGCGCCTCGCCTTTGCTCATCACGAGATTGACCGCCTCGCCTTCGACCACGTTGACCAACGGCTGCGGGTCTTGATCGATGACGTGGCCGCCCGGCACGAGATCGCTTTTGACGTAGCTGACCGTGCCGAGTGCCAGCTTGGCGCGCGAGAGATCGAGTTGAACCTCACGCATTGATTGATAGCGTAGATCGGGCATCACGCGCGACACGATGCCGTCGCTGATCACAAAGTCGACCTGACGTCCCGCACGCACCGTCGTCCCGGCATCGGGACGCTGGCTCATGACCACGCCTTTGGGAAAGCGATCGCTCGTCGCGTGATCGACAACGAGGGCAGAGAGATGCATCTGTTCTGCCGCGGCAGCCGCATCGGTCGACGCCTGACCGACGAATGAGGGGACGGTTATCGTGTTGGCGGGCGGCAGTAAGAACTCGTAGATATCGTGACCGAACCACACCAGTATGCCGACGAATGCGGCGAGCACCACGGGAAAGATCCAATCACGCGGGATGTATTGCTGAACGAGTTCTTGCCACTCGCGCGTACGATTCAGGTGAGCGCCTCCAGCGCCGCCTCACTTACGTCGAGGTTGTTGAAGACGTGCTGAACGTCTTCGTGCTCTTCGAGCACGTCGAGGAACGCGAGCGCGGCAGCGAGCTCGCTCCCTTCGGGGGATACGGTTTGTTTGGCGCGCACGCCGAGATAGACATCCGCGATTTTGAGCCCGGCAGCGCGCAGCGCATCACGCGCCGTGGCAAGCTGCGCCGGTTCCGTATAAATGAAGGCGCGCCGCTCACCGAAGTCCAGGTCAACGACACCGTCGACCAGCGCGGCTTCGGTGAGTGTGTCTTCCGATTTACCTTGCGGATCGACTTCGACGATCCCGACGCTCTCGAACATCCACCCCACCGTGCCGGTCTCGCCCAGTTGGCCACCGTGTTTGGTAAACATAAAACGCAGCTCACCAGCGGTGCGATTGCGGTTGTCGGTCGCCGCGTCGATCACCACCGCGACCCCGTGCGGGCCGTAGCCCTCGTAGCGCAGCTCCTCGATCTCTTTTTCGCCGCTACCGCTCGCGCGCGCGATCGCGCGCTTGACGTTGTCGGAAGGCATGTTGTGCTCGCGCGCCTTTTCGACTGCGATCTTGAGGCGATGATTGGACTCGGGATCCGGCGACCCAGACTTTGCGGATAGGGTGATCTCGCGGCTCAGCCGCGTGAAGAGAGCACCGCGCTGCGCGTCGGTCTTGCCCTTGTCGAGCTTGATGTTCTGCCACTTACGACCCATAGGACTGCTCTCTCTTCGTTATCCTGGACCAACAATCCAGGTGGGGAACCACATCCGCCAGTGCCACGCATTCCACGTGAGCGGAACGGCCGCGAGAATCGGATAGAAGAACACGAACGCGGCCCCGATGAGGACGACGGCAGCCACGGTCGCACCGATCCCCCAGGCGCAGCTGATCGGATCGCCGCGTCGCCTAGCCCATTCCCAGACCTGTTGCAGCACAATCGCGTTGCACAAACAGATCAGTGGAATGTCCACGTAAAAATGGTACGCAAACGTGATACGCGGCGATTTCATCCACGGCAACCACTGCAAAAGATAGGTGACCACGATGAGCGCGTACGCTTTGTTCTTGCGCATCCAGGCAAGCACGGCCACGATCGGGACCGCAATGACCCCGAACCACATCAGGATCGGGTTGGGCATCGAGGTCACTTCCTCGAGGCAACAGCCGTTCGGATTGCTCTTGTCGGGCCGACCGTCGTGATAATAGTACGCAATGGGAACGTAATCGATCGGCCACTCCCACCACTTCGAGGAGTAGGGATGCGTCGCGACGAGCTTATCGTGATACTCGAACATCGAGTACTGACGGTAGACGACGTCGTTAAAATTGTGAACTTCGTTCGGATCCGGCGACTGGCGTATGAGATCCGGCACCCACACGAGCGCGTAGACCGTGGCGCTGATGAACAAGATCGTGGCAAGCGCGCCGTCGAGACGGAATCCGCGCGGATTGCCCCACAATGCGGGCCTACCGGCGGCAAAGTAGCGCTGGAGCCAGACGCAAATCAGTACGACGAAGCTGACGCCGAAGCCCATCACGCCGTACCATTTCGAACTGACCAGCAATCCCAGCGCGACCGTGAAAACGATCAGCCACAGCGTGGCCGACCAACCCTGTTCGCGCGCACCCTCTTCCGTGCGAATTTCATTTTGCACGTAGGTCGCGCTGCCGGCGGGCGTCTCGTACGTGACGCTCGGATCGGCACGATAGGTCAGCCTATAGTCGCTCCCGGTATAGACCAGCGCACCGGCGCGATTCTCGGAACGATCGCCGACGGTGATGCGCGGTTTTCCGCTGGTGCCCATGATCGTCCCACCATCGGGCGCATAGAGCGAGCGATTCGACTGCGCGACCAGCGCGTAGGAACCGTCCGGGAACGTGAACTCTTGCGCGCCGTCGGCGAACCAACCGCGGAAGAGCCAATAGCGCAATGCGAGATACACGCCGAGCGCAACGTAGAGCACGACGATGATGCTCGAGGCGGTATCCAGATGCGACGGCTGCAGCTTCGTCGTCGCACCCCAGATCAGATCCCACACGCCGACCACGACTGCGCCCGCGGCCAGCGAGACGCCCGCCGCGGCGCCATACGCCCACAGCGGAATCAGCGTGTGTATGCGCGACTCGACCTGCGAAGCGATCCAGAAGCGGTAGAATGCGTAGACCGCGCCAAGCGAAAAGACGACAACGAAGCCTTCGGGCGTGCCGATTCGCGACTGCACGAAGTGCATGCCGTCGCACAGTAAGAAGAACGCGGTGATCGAGGCAAAGAGCGTCGAGCCGGTCACGCGTTTAGCGAACGCATAAAGCAGCATAATGACCAGCGCACCGAAGACGACGTCGAGGAAGCGCCAGCCCCACGAGTTGTCCCCGTGGCCCAGGCCGCCAAAGAGCATCACCGAGAGCGTTACGAGCAGCTTGGTAAGCGGCGGATGGGTATTCTCGTAGATGCGCATATTCTTGAGATACTCTTCTGCCGCGCGCGCAAAGTAGATCTCATCGAAGATTTTGTCGGTCGGGTACCAATAGCGGATGAATGAGAGCACAAAGCTGACGATACCGAGCACGCTCATCACGATGTAGTCGAGCGCACTCATGATCGAAAGACCTTCGCGCGGGGTGAAGTAGTCGCACGCGCGGATGAACCAAGGCCTGATCTTAATTTCGACGTCGTACCCTTCGCCTTGCGTCGTTTCGCCGGTTGCCTTCGAGAAGCGAGCTGCGCTCGCAGCCTCGGGCGCCGAGCCGAGGAAGAGGTAGCCGAGCCCGAAGAACGTGCCGACGGCGATGAGCGCGTAGAAGGCGTTGAGTGGTCCCCACAGGTCGCGCGAGTCGACGTTCGGTGTGTGATTCGTCACCACGGTGAGGAACTGCAGAGCATAGATCTGATTGGCAAAGAGCACCACGGTCAGCGCAATCGTGCCCCACAGGTAGCGTCGTGCAATCGGAATGCACGCCGTGCAGAAAAGCAGGGCATCGAAACTGTACCGCTCGTGCATCCGCGTCGAGAGAATGAAGAATCCCAACAGCGCGATGGCGCAGGATTCCATGAAGGCCCCCGCTGTACGCTCTTGCAGATAGCGCCAGACGACGAGGCCCAGCGAGGCAACGACCAGCGCGATGCCCCACACATACTGTGGAAGCTGGAACGGCCCCCACCCGATGAGCAGATTGTCTTTGGTCCACATCGCGCCACGGATCGCCCAGAGATTAAACGCGTTGACCGTATTGTAGTCATACACGCTCGAGCCGAACTCGTATCGCTGCAAGAGCCATTGCAGCGCGCCGATCGGATTGGCCGTTGGGTGGAACGGCACGACCAAGAGAATCGAAAACACGAACGCGGCAACGATCCCTACCCCGGTCGCAACGATCCGCTCGCGCCGGCGAGCTGGATCGGCATAGGCGAACGCGATGAAGAGCACGATGAGCACCGCGGCTTGCGGCTTGATCAGCAGCGAGTAGGCCAGACTGACCCATGCCGCGGGAATCGCCCAAGAAAACGTTCCGAACGCCGCATCATCGCTCTTTAAAAGAAGATACGCGCCCAAAAGGGCAAAGCCGCCGGCGACGGAGTCGATCTGACCCCAGTCGGCCGAGTTCATGATCGTCGCGGGGTTGAGTAAGTAGACGGCGGCGGCGCCCAGCGCGATTGCCGGCGCGGCGAAGCGACGGCCGATCGTATAAATCAGCCAGCCGACACCAAGGTCGGCCAGCACCGCAGGCAGCTTGACCACGATGCGCAGCAGGTTGTACTGCGGATCCATCGCCCGGAACGGCGCCCAGAGGTGCCCGAAGATCGCAAGGATGTAAAAATAGCCGGGCGGATAATCGGCGAAGCCCGTCTTTGCGTAGAAGTGCGGCAGTCCGTTGTCGAGCAGCGAGAGCGTCCACGCCACGAAAGTCGTGACGTCGGTTGCGAATCCCGTCGATCCGATGAACAGCAAGCGCAGGCCCAAGCCCGCAAGGAGCAAGAGCGGCAGTGCGTACGGGAGCGTGCGCCCCCAGACGGACGTTTGGACGTTCGTCCTGGCGTTCACGGTAAGACAGGCCTCCGGTCAGCCGACGGGTTCGGCGAGCGTTTCGAGCAGGTAGTCGCGCAGCGCGGGATTGGAGTGGCGCTCCACGACGGCCATAGGTTCTGCAACGGCACGCGTCGCGGCCTCTCGGGCACCGAGTTCCTCGAGGGCCTCGACAACGTGCGCCACCTCGGCACTATCGAGTGGGCGCTGCGAGCGGTATGCGGACGCAACGACCTCCCGCGCCGGTGACGGCGGGCGGGCGAGCGCCCAGGCGACTGGGAAGCTCCACTTCCGTCGCAGCAAATCGCCGGCGACGGCCTTTCCGGTGCGGTCCGCCGATGCCCAAATTCCCAGCAAATCGTCACGTACCTGAAACGCCATCCCGTAGGCGCGCCCGACTTGCGCGTACTCCTCAACGCGTTCCGCGTCGACGCCGGCGCAACACGCACCAAGCGCACACGCAGCCTCGAAGAGCGCGGCGGTCTTGCATGCGATCATCACGTCGTAGTCGACGAGATCGACATGCGATGCACTTTCAAATTGCAAATCGAGCGATTGGCCGTCGCACATCGTGCGGTGCGCACGGTGCAGCCTCTCGATCACCTCGAGCGCGCGAGCCGGACCAAGCAATGACTTCGCGCGCATCAGCGTCAAAAAACTCAGCGCGCACATCGCATCGCCGGTATTGACCGCTTGGGCAATGCCGTAGACACTCCACAGCGTGCGGCGGCCATGACGGAATTCATCGCGATCTTCGATGTCGTCGTGCACCAGCGAATAGTTGTGCAGTAATTCGACGGCGGCAGCAGCGTCGAGTGCGTGCTCGATCGCCCCGCCTTCAGATTGACAGACGAGCATGAGCATCGTCGGGCGCAGGCGCTTTCCGCGTCGCGCCGGACCGTGAGGGGGATAGCCAAAGTGGTATGCGAGCATATCGGCAATCGCGGCCGATCCGCCGTAATCGCGGACGCACTCGCTCAAATGGGCTTCAAAACGCTCAGACAGGTTGACGAGCGAACTCCTCCATTCGCGCTTGCACCTGATCGACCAGCCATCCCGGTGTGGACGCCCCGGACATCAACCCGGCGACCTTTACGCCGTCGAACCACTCGGACCGCAATTCGTCGGGCCCTTCGATATGGTACGA
>DATHMY010000014.1:0-4009 GCA_035486535.1 Candidatus Acidiferrum sp. | reverse complement strand
GTGTGCTAAGCGACGACGAGTACCACGACTTGGCGCGCGATCTCGGCCACTTCTTACGCGCGCTGCATGATATCGATCCGACTCCGGTACGAGCCGTCGGTCTTCCGTGTGACGACATCGGAAAACTCGATCCGAAGCGCTTGGGCGTTGATGAGGCCCCGCTCGAGGGAGCAGCGTGCATCGTACACGGAGATCTATATGAAAAGCATCTGCTGCTCGATCAGCGCAATCGGCTTTGCGGCGTGATCGATTGGGGCG
The DNA here is from genome assembly GCA_035486535.1 of Candidatus Acidiferrum sp. Lineage (GTDB taxonomy): Bacteria > Vulcanimicrobiota > Vulcanimicrobiia > Vulcanimicrobiales > Vulcanimicrobiaceae > Aquilonibacter. The sequence goes on along the minus strand of DATHMY010000014.1, from coordinate 3,751 downwards.
ATCTGCACTACGGCTTACCCGCTGTCGATCTCTCCGCCGTTCACATGGTCATCCCGGAGCGCTTTCACGGCGACTTCTTTAGCGTCTACGGAGGAATCGATGAACGCGCGTGGCGCTTCGCCGAGTATCGCGCGCGTTATCACCAAACGATGCGCACTAATGTATCTTAAAATAGTTGGCGAGGTTCGCGCCGTCGTCGACCTCGACATCGATCTCACCATTGGGTGACGTGAGGATCGTCGTGACGCCGGGACCGTGCCCCGCGACGAACGAGCCGCCGTGCACCACGATGCCGACCGAAATTGCGCCACTGCGATAGATCCGGCCGTATGAATTGTCGGCGTCGCTGATCGCGACCACGTCGCCTAAGCGCAGTTCGCGCAGGCCGTGCCGTTCCGTCATCTCGTCGTCGAAGGTTTGAATGTCATAGTCGCCACGCACGACGGTCGAGCGCCCCAACCCCGAGCCCATGACCACGGCCGGCGCGATCCGCGCGACGCGCGCGCGCAGGCGCCCGCCGTGAATCTCCATCCCAATGCGCTGCATCAAATCCGGATCGAGATTGAACGCGCGGATATCCGGAAGGTCCAGAAAACGCAGTCCGAGCCCGCACGACCATACCGTGATCTTGTCGCCGATCGTCATACGACGCATGACGTCAGGCGCGAAATCCACCATGACATGTTCGACACCGCCGTGCTTGCCGGTGACGCGGCCACGCTCGCCTTTGGCATCGCCGGATGAAACGACCGCCTCATTCCCAATACATGAGAGCACGTTTAGCGTCGTATTCAGACGATCTTCGGGGTGCTTTACCGAGACTGCCGGCTCGATGTGATCGGCCATAAACGCGAAGGCCGAGTCGCCGACGCGCACGTTCGGCGTGATACCACCGACGGACGGCACGATGAACGGCTTGCCGTCAAAACTGACGTCGTACAGGCCGCTGTTTACGAGCATCGGTGCAATCTCGCCGGTTACAGCCGAGACCACCAGTTCTTCGCGGTTAATACGTAAGGACAACGGACTCGCTCCCCGCGGGCGCGAACCACCCAGACGAAGCTCTCTTATGCAAATTCGAAAGCACTTCCGCTTTGAAGCGGCTCACGTACTCCCGTATCACCCCGGCAAATGTGCCCGCTTGCACGGCCATTCCTACCGGCTCGAGGTGGCCGTGCGCGGACCTTTACAATCGGATGGCCCGTCGCGCGGCATGATCGCCGATTTTGACACCATCAAGACGGTTGTACGCACCGAGGCGATCGACGTACTCGACCACCAAAACCTCAACGATTTCCTGGAAAATCCAACCGCCGAGCAGATTGTGATGTGGATTTGGCGCCGCCTCGATGCGCAGCTTCCCGGGCTCGATGAACTCGTGCTGTGGGAAACGCGGACCAGCTGCGCGGTACTGCGCCGTTCCGATTTCGGACCCGCCACGTGACCGGCATTAACCCAAATGCTACAGCTCTCTGAGATCTTCTACAGCATTCAGGGCGAGGGCACGTGGAGCGGGACGCCCGCGGTATTCGTGCGTCTCGCGGGCTGCAATCTTGCCTGCGATTTTTGCGACACCGACTACTCCTTGAAATTCTTCGCCGGCGTCGACGAAATCGTGCGTGCGGTGCGCGCCGAAGGCGGCGACTGCCCGATGGTCATTCTTACCGGCGGGGAACCGCTCGCCCAGGCCGACACGCCCGAGCTCATCGACGCATTGCGCCGCGACGGGCGCCGCGTGCATATCGAATCGAATGGGACGATCTTCACTGAACTGCCCAGCGACGTCTGGCTCTGCGTCTCGCCAAAGGAACGGGTCGATCCGCGAATGGCGCAGCGCGCAAACGAGGCCAAGTTGATCGTCGATGAGCGCGTTCCGGAGGAGCATCTCGCGCTTTTCGCAGACAAACCAGTGATTTTGCTCCAGCCCGAAGGCAACAAACGCAAGAACGTGGAGATTGCGCTCGAATACGCCAAGTCACATCCGCAGCGTTTTCGACTCTCTCTCCAAACGCATAAGATGATCGGAGTGCGATGATTCTTCTCGTGTGCGCCGTTGCGCAAGAACTCGAATGGCTGGGCCCGCGCGCCGGCGTTGAAACACTGGTCTCGGGCCTCGGCCCCGTCGACGCTGCCGTGCGAGTCACGCGCGCGCTCGCAGCGCAGCGCTACGATGTCGTCGTGAATGCGGGTATTGCCGGGGCATTCCCGGGCGTCGCGCACGTTGGCGATGGCGTAGTTGTTGGCGAGGAGCTGTTTGAAATGCAGCAAGAGACCGGCGCCCCGCTCGTTTTACCGCCGGGAAATCTGATCGCCGATCGCGTCCCCGCCGACTCGCATTTGATCGAAGCGATCACTGCGCTCGGATTTCCGCTGCTCCGCGGAATTACCGTCACACATGTAACCGCGACCGACGCCACCGCGCAGCGCTTGCGCGCTCGTGGCGCGGAGATCGAATCGATGGAGGGCTTCGCGGTGCTACGCGCCGCGCAACTCGCGAACGTTCCCGCCATCGAAGTCCGCGGAATTTCGAATATCGTCGGCGACCGCGCGAGCGGCGAGTGGGACTTTGCGGCCGGCGTGACCGGCCTGCGCCGCGTGCTCAACGCCACGCTCGACATCTTGCACACTATGCCTACGCATGCCGAGTAGCTCCGTCCACACTCACACGCTCGCCTATTCACCGTGTCCGAACGACACGTACATCTTCGCTGCGCTGACCAACCGGTTGCTCGAGGAGTTGCCGGATGTGCGAGTGCATTTCGCCGACATTGAGGAGCTCAACGCGGCGGCTGCGCGCGGCGAATACGACCTTACGAAAGTCAGCTATGGCGCGATTCCGTTTCTGATGGATCGCTATCGTATTCTGCGCTCGGGCGGCGCACTTGGTCGCGGTTGTGGACCGCTGGTGGTGACGCGGCCCGGCGTCGCCGCGTCGCTTGCCGACCTGCGCGATCTACGCGTGGCGATACCAGGCGAACGCACGACCGCATTCATGCTGCTGCAATTGGCGCTCGGCGGTCGTCCGCGTGCAACCCAGATGCGTTTCGACGCGATCATCCCCGCGGTCGCGCAGGGTGCCGTCGACGCCGGATTGATCATCCACGAATCGCGCTTCACGTATCACGAGGCCGGACTCGTGAGCATCGCCGATCTCGGCGACTGGTGGGAGTCGATAACGGGGATGCCAATACCGCTCGGCGCGATCCTCGCCCGCACCGATCTCGACCAGGAGCGTGCGCGCGCGATCGATACGGCGATACGCCGAAGCCTGCGCTTCGCGCGCTCGAATCCCGGCGCGATCATGCCGTTCGTACGCGAGCACGCCTTCGAGATGAGCGATGACGTTATCCACAAGCACATCGGCCTCTACGTCAACGAGTACAGCGACGACATCGGCGACGATGGCATCGCCGCTGTCAACGAACTCTTTGGGCGAGCCCGTGCCGCCGGCATTCTGGACGCAGATGCAGCGCCAAACTTTTCTTAGTTTAGTCGGTGCTCTGCCGTTGTTGGCGGCGACGGTTCCCCCCGCTAACATCACGCTTGGCAACGAGACCTTCCTCGCGCAAACATGGCGCGAGCTCGGCACTCGGCGGATCGGCGTCATTACCAATCAAACCGGTGTGACGTCGCGCCTGGAATCGCTGGTCGATGCGATCCGTCGCAATCCTGCGCTGCGCCTCAACGCGATTTATGCGCCGGAGCACGGCTTTCGTGGCGACCGCACTGCTGGTTCGTACGTGCCGTCATA
>DATHMY010000013.1:0-18472 GCA_035486535.1 Candidatus Acidiferrum sp. | reverse complement strand
CGCGTCAACCATCCGATCGACGTCGACGGGACGCTCTACTATCAAGCGAGCTACGGGTTCGCGATGCGCTTTACGATCACGCACGACGGCAAAGCCGTGCCAACGCTCTCGCAGCGGGTGCTGCTCGAAGGACAAAGCTTCGATGTGCCCGGGACGCGCTTGGCCGTGAGCTACGACCGCTTTGTTCCCACCGTCGATCGCGTGAGCGGCGCGCCCTCCTCCGACCCGCGCGTCAACAATCCGGCCGTCATCCTCAGCGTCAGCGACGCAGGTCAGCAGGCCGGCAGCGCGATCGTCCCGCTGCGCAGTTGGGTCGATCTCGGCAACGGATGGCGGCTGGTGCCGAGCCGCTACCTGCTTTACAGCGGCTTCCAATATCGCTACGACCCCGGCATTCCGCTGGTCGGCATCGGCGCGATCGTCTTGGTTGCCGGCCTGTTGATCTCGTTCTACTTTCTTCCCGCGCGGCTCTACGCGCGCGTCGACCCGGCACCGAGTGGCCGCTGGACGGTTGGTCTGGCGGCAACGACCGTCAAAGGATACGACATGTTCGAATCACAGTTCCGGGGCCTCGTCGCGGAGTTCTCGGCCGAGGCAGCATGAACGGACACCTACAAGCCGACGAACTGCTGATGATCGTCGCGATCGCGTGCTACGTCTTTGGCGCGCTCGCGCTGTTTGCGTACTTCTTCTCGCGTGAAGCCTGGCTACGGAACCTCGGCGTGCCGCTCGCGATCGTCGGCTGCGTCGCGCAATTTGCACAGCTCTTCGTGCGCTGGGAACTCACCGGGATTTGGCCCCTCCTCAATCTGTACGGTTCGCTCTCGCTGTTTGCCGCGATGTCGGTGGCGATCTTCATCGGCATGGCGTGGCGCTATAAGGCATGGTACGCCGGCGGCTTCGTGCTCGCACTGGCGGCAATCGCGCTGGCCTATGGCGTGACCTGGAACGAAGGCACGATGCCGGCCGTCCCATCGCTGCAATCGTATTGGGCGAAGGTGCACGTCCCGATCGTCGTCTCGTCGTACGCGGCGTTTCTCGTCGCCTTTGTCTTCTCGGTGATCTATCTGATCAAGTATTACGCGGAGCAGCGAATTGCCGCCACCGCCGCTACCGTCTCTACCGTTCAACTCGCTGGGACCGGGATGACGATGCGCGTTCGCGGCGACACGCCGGCGCTCGCCACCGCGGCGGCGAGCGGCAATCCGCTCGCGCAATGGCTCGAGACGCTTCCTCCGCTCGCGCAGCTCGACGTGATCGTGTATCGCGCCGTTGCGATCGGGTTGCCGTTGATCTCGATCGGCATCATCACCGGCGCGGCGTGGGCAAAGGAGGCGTGGGGTGCCTATTGGCAGTGGGATCCGAAAGAGACCGCGGCGCTGTGCACCTGGATCGTCTACCTCGCCTACATGCATCTGCACACGCGTAGCAGCTGGCGCGGCCTTGGCACAAACTGGGTCAGCGTCGTCGGCTTCGCGGTCGTGATCTTCACCTATCTCGGCGTGAACATCTGGATCAGCGGCCTGCACAGCTATAAGATGTGACGCCGATTGCCTGATTGGATTCGGTTCCTCACCGCGGTAGATGCGCTTCGATGAATGCGGTGATGCGCTGCACTGAGGCTTGCACCGTCGCAGCGGGTGTCTCGGCGACACCGGCGTCGAAACGGTGTCCGACGTTTGGATAGACGACGAGATCGATATTCACGCCAGCGTCGCGTGCGCTTGCAACCAGCGCTCTACACGCCGCAGCCGAAACCGTCGTGTCGTTCGCGCCGACCTGAATCAGCAACGGCACGCGGGTGCGATATGCAATCGACGCGCTCGGTGACGGTGTTCCGCCCGGCCACGCGCTGTAGCCGAGCTGGCAATAACCATAGTCGGCGACGGCTACGGCAAACGGCGGCGGCTTTGACCCTTGCACGATCGCAGCGAGAACCGCCGTTCCACCGCTCGAGCGCCCGAGCAGTCCGATCGATCCAGCTCGCGCGAACGGCTGCGCCGCGAGATAGGTTTGCGCATCGAGAAGATCGCGTGCTTTCACCGTGCGCGCATCGATGCGCCAATGATTCTTCCACGACGAGTGGCGCGACATGTAGCTATCGACGATAAGCGATGCATAGCCGAGATTGAGCAGGCGCCGCGCCCATGGCCGTTCCCAAAAGGAAAAGCCTTCGATTCCAGCCGTTCCGGGCGAGATGATGACGACAGGAACGGGCGCGCCGAGGCGCGGCACGGTAAGCTCGCCGGTCAGCGTTGTCCCATCCTGCGACGACGGAAATGTAACGACCGAATACTCCGCGTTCTGTACGAGAAACGCAAGAATCGGCAGAGCGGTATCGGCGTTTGCATAATCCACAAAATACTCATGCAGGTAGGAATAACGGGCCAGGTCGCGGCACCGGGCTCCGCCGCCGATGATCAGCAGCGGCGTCGCGCTGCGAAATAGTCCTGGTTCTGGGCCGCCGCCATGCGGCGCCCCGCTCGTACCCGATGGACCCAATGGTAGCGATCCAGTCCAATCGCCGTAGCGCCGCGCGCAATTCGGGTCGAATGAGACCGCGGAACGAAACACCGGCGGTTGCGCAACCGCGCGGGCGTACGGCTCGACGATCGTCGCAAGCACGCTCGATGCGCCGCTGCCAAAACCAATGAGCGCAACGTCGTCGGCGCGCACGCCGTCGCGCTTTTTCAACCTCGCCGACGCGGCCAGCGGATCGTTCGTGACGATGAGCGTGGCGTATCCTGCGCGATCGAGTTGTCGCTCCATTTGGCGACTTCGCGCCGATAATGTGGGATCGAGAATAACGACGCCCGGTACACCCATGATCACCGGGTCGGCCCCAGCGAACGCGAGCACGGTGACGAGTAGCAACATCCCCTTCACGAGCCGGAGCATGCGACGAGTATAGCCCGATCAACGACGGTTGGCATTACCGCGTCGAGCCGACGCCGAGGTCCGTCCTGCCGCCATCAACCGGCTGCCGGGCTTCCTCTTGGTAGCCGACGGCGAAAGGCACGGCGTTGCCGATCCGTTGACTTTCCCGGTAGCACCAGCGAAGAGGGCGGCCGTACAATCCTTGGGAATTGGGCTAGCGGGCTAGCCCCCGAAGACTGAGCTTTCCGGAGAGTGTACGTTGTCCAAGCATGCTGCTGAAACCGGCGCCCCAAACGGGGGCGTGCGCAAGATTTATAGTGCATACGACGATCCGGGCACACCTGAGGAGATCAGTCGCCGGAGTTTTATGGCGAACGCAACGCTCGCCATCGGCGGGCTCGTCGGGCTTGGTCTCGCGATTCCGATCGTCGGGTCGCTGATTCCCGAAGGCGCAAGCAGCAAAGGCACCTGGGCACCGCTGACTGCCGACGAGCTCGCGTCGCTGCAAGCAGCAACGAGCAAACCGGTCAAGTTGGAATTCCAACTCAAATCGAAGGACTCGTATCTGCCCGAGCAGTCCTCGGGTGAGTACGTATGGGGCATAAAGACCGACAAACAGAAATTCATATCGGACCGTACCGATCTGCCCAAGAGCGGCACGCTACCGTACAGCGACGGCACCTACGATGTCGTCACGATGAACTTCGTGATCTTCAGCCCGATCTGTCCGCACCTCGGCTGCCGTCCGGTATGGAACGATAGCGCGACGCGCTTTCAGTGCCCGTGCCATGGCTCGCAGTTCGACTTTAACGGCGAGCACGTCGCCGGCCCAGCGCCGCGCGGCTTGGATCCGCTCCCCTTCAAAGAGCAGAGCGGCGTCGCCAACATCATGTGGATCCGCTATGAGTCGGGCGTGCCCGACCGCGTGATCATCTCGTATACATCCTAAGGAAGGATTCGCATAGCGATGCTCAACTGGCTCGAGTCGCGCACCGGCTTCGTCACCCTGGCGAAAGAATTCCTTACGGAAGATGTTCCGGGCGGCGCTAGCTATTGGTACGTCTTCGGAAGCGCGACCCTGTTCGCGATGATCCTGCAGATCGTAACCGGCATATTCCTCACGTTTTTCTATGCGCCGTCGGCGAGCACCGCATGGGAATCGACGCGCGCGATCTATTTGAATCCGTGGACGCACGCGCTGCTCTCCATTCACTATTGGGGCGCGTCGGCGATGATCGCGCTGGTCTTTTTGCACCTGATGCAAGTGTTGATTTGGGGCGCGTATAAAGCGCCCCGCGAACTGCAGTGGATCGTGGGCGTCTTGCTGCTGCTCGTCACCTTGGTGCTCGGCCTGACGGGCTACCTCTTACCGTGGGATATGGACGCGTATTTTGCGTCGCAGGTCTCGCTCAACATCGCTGGCTTGCCACCAGGCGGTGCGATTCTTCAGCTGATCGCGCAAGGCGGACCGGTGATGGGAACCAACACCATTAACCGCTTCTTCGGATTGCACGTATGGCTAATGCCGGCAGCGCTCGTACTGCTCGTCGGCGCACACTTGGCGATTTTCCGTCACAATGGGTCCGCCGGACCGGTGGTCGACGATCCGCGCAAGCTCAAGCCCGGCCGCTTCTGGCCGGATCAGATGTTCATGGACGGCGCCGCCTCGTTTTTTGTGTTCGTGATCATTCTGGCGCTCGCGACCTTTGCGCCACCGTATCTCGATCAGAAGGCCGATCCGACGAACGCGGCATTTCAGCCGTATCCAGCGTGGTACTTCCTGTTCTTATTCGGCTTGTTGAATTTCGTACCGTGGCTCTTTAGTCAAATTCCTGGATTGGCGTCGCAAGCCAACACGCCGTGGGTCGAAATGCTGGCGGCAATCGTCGTGCCGACGATCGGTCTTCTAATCGTGCTGCTCTTACCTTGGCTCGACCGCAGCACAACGCGCTCGTTTGCTTCGCGCAGCAAGATCCTTTGGACGACCTTCTTCGTCGTCGTTGCAATCGTTGCGCTCTCGATCTACGCGCAAACCGGCATTCAAGCCAAAGAAGCTGCCGGGCCGCCATCGCTTCCACAAGATCAGGTGCTCGCCGCAGCACCCGCCGAGGCCGCGCCGGCGTCCGCCGCCGCACCTGCCGCCGGCAACGGCGCGTCGGTCTTCGCGCAGAATTGTCAGACGTGTCATGGTCAAAATGGCCAAGGGCAACCCGGCGTCGCACCGCCGCTCGCCGGCAATCCGTTCGTAACCGGCGATCCGAAAGCCGTGATCAACGTGGTTGAGAACGGTCTGCACGGAGAAACCATTATGGGCCAAAGCTATGGTGCGCCGATGCCGGCCTGGAAAGGCACGCTCTCGAAGTCGGATCTCGCCGCGGTTATCACCTACATTCGCGGCGGACTCGGCAGCAACAAAGCTTCAGCGATTACTGCGTCGCAGATAAAGTAACCGGAGCTTCGCTGTCGCAGCGCGGACCGTCGACGAGATAGAGCGCACCGGTGCCGCGTGACGCGATCAGCGTGCGCGTCCGGCCATAGGTCGGATCGTACGCCGGCCGCTTGACCGGGGCCACCAGCCAAATGCGATCGTGCGTGCACAACACGCCGGGCGCCAGTACGCCCTCATCGGTCTTGCGCGCTCCGGGGGGCGCAAGTGCATACACGTGTGGCTGCGTATAGAACACTAGCGCGTTGGCGCCCCGGAAACTCTGAATGGCGACGATGTCGCCCGGCTTGCGTTCCCGATCGATGATCGCCGCGAGTTGCGGCACCGGTTTGAACGGTTCGGCATGCGGAAGCGCCCCAACCGCGAGGATGTCAACAGCGATCAGCATCGCGAACCCGAGCACGTACGGCGCAGCTTCCATGGTGCCGCGGCGTGCGAACAAGATCGCGGCAATGATCGACCCGATCCCGATCGACGCGCCCATTTGGATCAAGTCCGGCGTAACGGCCAGTGCCGAACTCCCGAGCTTGTTGTCGCGAACGAATAGAACGATGGCAATCGCGCACATACCGATGAAGATCGGGACGCTCGCGGTCGAGAGGACGATCGAGCGATTCGCGCCCCTTTTTACCGCATCATCGAAGTAGAGCGCGACCACTAATGCCAACGCCGGAATTTCGAGCGCGATGTAGTTCGGCAACTTTGTCTGTGCAAAACTGAAGAACACGAGCGGCACGATGATCCAGGTAAACGCAAGGCGCCACAGGCGCGCGAGGTTCGGCGGCGTCGCGGCGTTGCGTAGCGCCGAGATTCCATTCACCACGCCCACCGGCAAAAACGCAATCCATGGAAAGAAGCCGAGGATCAATACCGGCACGTAATACCAGAGCGGACCGGATTGATTTTCGATCACCCCGGTGTAGCGTCCGAAGGTATAATGCACGATCATCCGCTCGAACGCGTGCGGCCCCGCAACAACGGCGATGGCAACCATCCATGGCGCAACGACCAATGCAAAAGCGAGCGCGCCGCCGATCCACGCGCGCCACGACGGCACTCGCACGGTTTCGTTCCGACCATTCCAGATCGCGTACGGCACGATGACCATCAAGGTCATCACCGGCGCAACGAGTCCCTTGGCGAGAAACCCGAATCCCGCCGCGATGCAGCCGTAGATAAAGTAGCGTCCGCGCCCCGATTCAAGCGCCCGGAACCACCAGAAGACCGCCAGCGCGACCGCCATGTCGAGTAGCGCGTCCATGATCGCAAGACGGCCGATCACGGCTTGCATCAACGAACTAGAGAGTATGGCGCTAGCGTAGATGCCGATGCGCGTGCCGGCTTGGCGCGCAACCGCGTACCCGGTCATCGCGCCCATCAAGATCGTCGCGATCGCCGAAGGCAAGCGCAGCGCAAAGGACGTGACGCCAAGCAGATGCGCGAAAATCGCGCCGATCCAGAAGTAGAGCGGGGGCTGCACGTACCACGGCTGGCCGTTGAGATGCATGACGATCCAGTCGTGGGTCAGCAATATTTCCCGCGCGACCTCACCATAGGCCGTCTCGCTGTTATCCCACAGCGTTCCGACGCCGAGGCCAGGCAGCGTGATCAGCGCCGCGATGAGTGCGCCGACAAAAGCCGCACGCGCCGGTCTCTCCATATGGACGGACGGTGTTTGGCACCCCGGTGCGGAAGTCATCCGTTGTCCATGCTCCCGATTTCCTTGCGCGCCGACGGGCGTCGAGCGCTGATCGTCGGCGGCGGGAACGTTGCGTTCCGCAAGGCGGCGGCGTTGCTCGAGGCCGGCTTTGCCCTTACCGTGATCGCACCGTCGATCGACGCGCGTCTGCGCGCGTTGCTGGACCGCCCTGACGCGCTGCTCCACGAGCGCGCCTACGCAAGCGGCGACGTGTTGGGCTGTGACGTCGTCGTCGCGGCGACCGATCATCCCGAGATCAATGCCGCGGTTGTCGGGGATGCGCGCGCGGCACGTATTCTTGTGAGCGACGCGGCAAATTCCGATGACGGCGACTTCACCATGCAAACGACGGTGCGCATCGGCGAGCTAACGTTCGCTATCGACTCCGGACGCAGTTCTCCCGCATTTGCGCAACGCATCGCGCGCGAGCTGCGCGAGCGTTTCGGTGCGGAGTACGACGCGGCAGCGCGCACGCTCGCTCGCATGCGCGTCTACGTGCGTACCGTGCTCGAGCCACCACAACGCGGCGCGGTGATGCGCGAGCTCGCCGATCTTCCCGTTGACGAACTCGCGCGCATGAACCCGGCGCAAGCCGAACACGTCGTCGAAGAGACGATAGAACGCATCCGTCATCCTGAGGCGCATGCCGAAGGCGTGCCTCGGAGGGCCGCCGTTACCTGTGCGTCACGCGGCAGTGCGCTCGCGATGACGCAAGCGCGCTTGGTTGCAGCCGCGCTCGCGCAACGTGGGATCGCCACCACGATCGAGACGGTCTCCACGACCGGCGATCGCGAGCAAGATCGCCCCGTGAGCGAACTCGGGAGCATCAACGTTTGGGTCAAAGAACTCGAAGTCGCGCTGCTCGAGGGACGCGCCGACTACGCCGTGCACTCGTGCAAAGATTTGCCCGGCGAGCTCGATCTACGGATGCAGCTAACAGCGATCTCGGCGCGCGAAGACGCGCGCGACGCATTCTGCAGCGAACGCTACGCGAGCTTCGAGGCATTGCCGCCCGGCGCCGTCGTCGGTACGTCGAGCGAACGGCGGCGTGCGCAGCTGCGTGCGCTGCGGCCGGACCTGCGCTACGAGAGCCTGCGCGGGAATGTCGACACGCGGCTGCGCAAATTGCGCGAAGGCCAGTACGATGCGATCGTGCTTGCCATGGCGGGTCTGCGCCGGCTCGGCATCGCGGCGACGCACACCGTGCCATTCGACCCGCAGCGCGTCGTGCCGGCCGTGGGCCAAGGGGCGCTCGCGATCGAGACGCTAGCGAACGACGAGCAACTTTCCGCCGAACTGCGCGCGGCCGTCAACCATGAACCGACGCAATGGTGCATCGAAGCGGAGCGCGCAGTGTTGCGCGTGCTGCGCGCCGGCTGCAGCGCGCCGCTCGGCGTGCACGCGCAATTGGTCGGCGCGATGATGTCGATCGATGCCGCTTTTGCCGTTGCCGGAGGCACGATGTTACGCGAGCACGTCGCGGGCGGCGTCGATTCGCCCGAAGCGTCGCGCAAGCTCGGCGAGCAGCTTGCCGTCGCGCTTGCGGCTGCACGCGATCGATTGGCCCATCCGCGGGTGCTCTTGCCGCGGACCCAGGACCGGCCGAGCCGGATCGCTGCCGAGCTTCGCGGTCGCGGCGTCGAAGTGGTCGAGCTACGTGAGGGAGAAAGCGGCCCGGAGCTGATGAACGACATTCCGCAGATGCTGCTTTTCCCGTCCAGCGGTTCGGTCGCAGCGGTGCGCCCGTATCTCGATTGGCTGCGCGCCCAGTCGGTGCGGCCGCTCGTCGCTGCGATGGGGCCGCAATCCGGAGCGGCGGCAAGCGCTGCCGGATTTGCGCCGGATATCCTCGCGCCCGACGCTTCGATCGATGCGTTCGTCACCGCGGTCGCGCAACGACTGGAGGCGCGTTGAACGTGCGCCCGCGGCGCTTGCGCCGCACCCCGGTCGTGCGTTCGATGATTCGCGAGCACCACGTGCGCGTCGATGCCCTGGTCATGCCGTTGTTCGTCGTCGCCCGCGCGAGCGACGCCGGACCGATCTCCTCGATGCCGGGCATCTCGCGCCTCACGCTGGAACAAACGGTCGCAGAAGTGCGCGAGCTTCACAGCCTCGGCGTGCGCAGCGTCTTGCTCTTCGGGATTCCGGAACGTAAGGACGCCGAAGCCTCGAGCAACTATGACCCTAACGGCATCGTGCAGCGTACCATCACGGCGATCAAGGCCGCGCAACCGCAGACATATGTGATCGCGGACCTCTGCAACTGCGAATACACAGATCACGGTCACTGTGGGATCGTCGATGAGCACGGCGACGTCGACAACGACAAGACTGTCGACCTTCTGGTGCGCACGGCCATCACCTACGCGCAGGCCGGCGTCGACTGCATCGCGCCGTCCGACATGATGGACGGCCGCGTCGAAGCGTTGCGCCACGCGCTTGACGCGCACGGCTTCAGCGGCGTTACGATCATGGCGTACAGTGCGAAGTACGCGTCGGCGTTTTATGGGCCGTTTCGCGAAGCGGCCGACAGCACGCCGCAGTTCGGCGACCGCCGTACCTATCAGATGGATCCGCCGAACGCGCGCGAAGCGATGCGCGAGATCTCACTGGATATCGAAGAAGGCGCCGACGTCATCATGGTCAAGCCGGCGCTTCCGTATCTCGATATCGTGCGGATGGCACGTGATGCCTTCGACGTGCCGATCGCGGTTTACAACGTGAGCGGTGAATATTCGATGGTTCAGGCTGCGATCGAGCGCGGATGGCTCGAGCGCGACCGCACCATCGATGAACTCTTGGTCTCTTTCGTCCGCGCGGGTGCCGACGTCATCATCACCTACTTCGCAAAGGAGTACGCGCAACGTGCAGCAACACGCACCTGATTTGACGATTGTGATTCTTGCCGGCGGCCGAGCCACGCGCTTCCCGGGTAAACTCGAAGCGACGTTCGACGGCGAACCGCTTCTCGCGCGCGTCTACCACCATCTACGCGACGTCGCGCCGGTAATGGTTGCCGGTCGCGGCACATTCTCCGACGCCTTAGATGCATTGCTTGAATGCCCGATCGTCGTCGATCGTTGGCCGAATCGCGGTCCGCTCGGCGGCCTCCTCTCGGCGGCGTATGAAACCAGTGCGGCGCGCATTTTTGCCGTCGCCGGCGATGCACCGCTGATTACTCGAGAAGTGGTTGAAGAATTGCTGCAAGCGTGGAACCCGGAAGACGAGGCCATCGTCCCCGAACACGACGGCCGGCTCGAGCCACTCGCCGCGCTGTATAGTCGCGACGCGCTGTTACGTGAAGGGTGGGAATGTCTGCATAGCGACGACGCGTCGATGCATGCGCTTCTCGCGCGCCTACGCGTGCGGCAAGTCGCCTGCGATGCGCAGGCGTTCGCAAATATCAACACCAGTACTGACCTCTCAGAGTTGGCGCAGACTCCGTGAATTTCGAGCGATCCATTTCCGCCTTCGCGCGGGCTAAGAACGTCATTGCGGGCGGCGTCAACTCGTCGGTGCGCGCATTTAAAGCCGTCGGCGGCACCCCAATATTCATGAAGAGCGGCTCCGGTGCGATGATTTGCGACATCGACGGTCATGAGTTCATCGACTACGTGCTCTCGTGGGGGCCGCTCATTCTCGGACACGCACACCCCGCAGTCGTTAAGGCCATTGCGGCGGCGGCGGCGCGCGGCAGCTCGTTTGGAACGCCGACCGAGGCTGAAAGCGAGCTCGCCGAACTGATCTGCGCGATGGTTCCCAGTATCGAGCGCGTGCGCTTTACTTCCAGTGGAACCGAAGCCACGATGAGCGCGGTGCGCCTGGCGCGCGGATACACGCGGCGCGAGCGGATCGTGAAGTTCGCGGGATGTTATCATGGCGCGGCCGACTCATTTCTGATTGCCGCTGGTTCGAGCGCGCTGACGCTAGGCGTGCCGAACTCGCCCGGCGTTCCCAAGAGCGTCGCGGCCGACACGATCGTGCTTCCTTACAACAACGCGCAGGCGCTGGAGAACGCTTTCGCCGAGTTTGGATCGCAGATCGCGTGCATAATCGTCGAACCGTGCGTCGGCAATATGGGATTGGTGCAGCCACATGAAGGCTACCTCGCCCGCCTTCGCGAGATCAGCACGCGCTACAAAGCCGTCCTGATCTTCGATGAAGTGATGACCGGTTTTCGGGTCGCCCGCGGCGGCATGCAAGAACGCAGCGGCGTGACACCCGATCTCACCACGCTGGGAAAAGTTATCGGCGGCGGTTTGCCGGTCGGCGCCTTTGGCGGGCGCGAGGAGATCATGGCGTATCTCTCTCCCGACGGTCCGGTCTTTCACGCCGGTACGCTATCGGGCAATCCGCTCGCAATGGCGGCGGGCACTGCGACGCTGAAAATCGTGCGCGACGACGTGACGCTCTACGAGCGCCTCGAAGTGCTCACCAAACTGTTGACCGACGGCTTGCACGAAATCTTTGACAAGCATGCGATTCCGCATCAGACGGCCTATGCCGGTTCGCTCTTCGGCTACTTCTTTGCCCCCGAGCCAGTGACCGATTTGGAGAGCGCGATGAAGTCGGACGTGGCGCTCTACGCGAAGTACTTCCACGCTATGCTCGATCGTGGCATCTACCTTGCTCCCTCGCAGTTCGAGGCCGGGTTCGTCTCGAGTGCTCACACCACGCGCGACATCGAGCGGACGTTGGCCGCTGCCGATTCCGCCCTCTCGGAGATCCGCGCGGCCGTCTCATGATCGACCCGGCGATCCCTCGTCTCTATGCCTACCACCGGGCGCTGCGGGAAGCGGCCGCGTCGGGCGAGGGCAGGATCACGTCCCAGGGCCTCGCCGCCTTGCTCGGGCACACGATCTCGAGCACCCAGATTCGCAAGGACCTCTCCTCGCTCGGGCCGCTCGGCCGCCGAGGTCAGGGATATGCTATCAATCCATTAGTCGAACAGCTGGCCTGGGTTCTAGGATTGGAGCATGAATGGAGGATTGCCATCGCCGGCTTCGGCTACCTCGGCCACGCGCTCGCAACCTTCATCACCTCGCGTGAGTCACGGTTCCGTATCGTCGCCATCTTTGACCGCTCGCCCGCGGTCATCGGTCAAGCTTGGCAAGGGATGACGGTGGCGGACATCGCTTCTATGGAACATGACATTCAGCGCGCCGATTGCAACATCGGCGTCATCGCGGTCCCCGCATCGGCGGCGCAAGCAATTGCGCAGCGCATGGCTTCCGCCGGGATTCGTGCGATCTTGAACTTTGCGCCGACAGCCCTGCATCTGCGCGCACCGGTACTGGTACGCAACGTGGATCTCGCGGGCGAACTCTCGATGCTCACGCATTGGCTTACCACCGCTGACGCCGAGTCGGAGGCGCAAGCCTGATGCCGCTGGTATGCCTGGGCCTCTCGCATCACACCGCCCCCATCGAAGTACGCGAGCGCCACGCATTCCCACCATCGCGCGTGGTCGAAGCGCTGGTCGCGCTGCGCGACTATTCCGCGGTGAAAGAAGCCGCGATGCTGCAAACCTGCGGCCGGCTCGAGATCTACGCGGAGCTCGATGACTACGAGGCAGGTGTCACGCAACTGCGCTCGTTCCTCGGAAACTTCGGTCACGGCGAGGCGCGCGAGCGTTACGATCTCGACTCCTACCTTTATACGCTGCTCGGGCGGCAGGCGATCGAACATCTTTTCCGCGTCTCGACGGGCCTCGACTCGATGCTCATCGGCGAAGCCGAGATTCTTGGCCAAGTCAAAGACGCGTACATCGCGGCGCAACAAGCGAAGTCACTCGGCAAGAGCTTGCACCGTCTCTTCCGCGAAGCACTCAACGCCGGCAAGCACGCGCGCTCGCAGACGCGCATCGGCGATGAATCGACGTCGATCGCTACCGCGGCGATCGACGCCGCCAAGGCGCGGCTCGGTCCGCTCGAGGGAAAGTCGGTCGTCGTCATCGGTGCGGGTAAAATGGGACGCACCGCGGTGCGCCGTCTGCGCGACGAAGGTGCGCAGCGCCTGATCGTTACCAACCGTACGATTTCCCGGGCGCAGGAATTGATCGCCGAAGTCGGCTTCGGTGAAGCCATCGAGATGCCGGGATTGGTCGAGGCACTCGGCGCTGCGGACGTGGTCGTTACCTCGACCGGTGCTTCGCATTTCGTCGTCAAGCGGGAGACG
Source organism: Candidatus Acidiferrum sp. (assembly GCA_035486535.1). Taxonomy (GTDB): domain Bacteria; phylum Vulcanimicrobiota; class Vulcanimicrobiia; order Vulcanimicrobiales; family Vulcanimicrobiaceae; genus Aquilonibacter. Next base: position 5,273 of record DATHMY010000013.1, on the reverse strand, counting down.
GTGGTGCAGGCGATGGCGCAGCGGCCCGATCGTCCGCTCTTCATCATCGACATCGCGGTGCCGCGCGACACCGATCCTTCCGTTCGCGAAATCCCGGGCGTCACGCTGGTCGACGTCGACGGTTTGAAGACGGTAATCGACGAGCGTCTCGGCGTGCGGCGTGAAGCGATCCCGCAAGTCGAAGAAATCATTGAAGAGTTCATCGCGCGCTTCGGGGCATGGTATCAATCGCGGCTCGCGGTGCCCGTGATCGCTTCGCTTACGCAGAAGGCCGAAGCGATTCGTACCAACGAACTGGCGCGGCTCTTCGGACGCTGTCCCGAACTTTCCGAGCGCGAGAAGATGCTGGTCACCGGCATGTCGATGACGATCGTCTCGAAGTTCTTGCACTCGGTCGTGGTTAAGATTCGCGACAAGGCGACGAGCAATCACGCCGAAGCGATCGCGCAAGTGCGACTGCTCGACGAGCTCTTCGAGCTGAACCTTGCCGACCGCATGGCCGAGCTTCTGCCGCCGGCCCTCGTCTCCGACGCGGATGAATAGCGAGCGGGCCTTTGAATAGCGGACGCGTCGCACTGGTCGGCGCGGGCCCGGGCGATCCAGGTCTTCTCACCCTCCGCGCCGCGCAGGTGCTTTCAAACGCCGACGTTTTGCTCTACGATGCGCTCGCCAGCGATCCCATCGTTGCGCTCGCGCCCGCGACATGCGAGCGCATCTATGTCGGTAAACGCGGCGGTGCGCACGAGATGCTGCAAAGCGAGATTGAGGCGCTGATGATGGCCCGGGCCGGCGAAGGCAAGTACGTGGTACGCCTCAAAGGCGGCGATCCGTTTGTGTTCGGCCGCGGCGCCGAAGAAGCGCAAACGTTGCACGACGCGGGCATTCCGTTTGAAATCGTACCGGGAATCAGTTCGGCAATTGCCGCATTGGCATACGCCGGCATACCGGTGACCCATCGCGAGATCAATCCCGCGTTCACCGTCGCAACCGGGCATGAGGATCCCACCAAAGCCCAATCGACGCTCGACTGGGATAAGCTTGCAGATCCGCACCGCACGCTCGTGCTGCTCATGGCGATGGGCAATCTCGAGACGATCTGCGCGCGATTGGTAGAGCACGGTCTCTCGGCGCGAACCCCGGTTGCCGTGATCCAAGACGGCACGCGGCCGACGCAACGCACGGTTACCGGGACGCTCGCAACGATCGCGCAAGACGTGCGCCATGAAGGGTTGCGCGCACCGGCAATCGTGGTCGTCGGCGAAGTGGTGGCACTACGCGAGAAGCTGCGTTGGTTCGACCGGATGCCGCTTTTCGGAAAGCGCGTGCTGATCACGCGACCAGAACATCAAGCCGAGGCCTTTGCGCGGGCACTGTACGCGCGCGGTGTAGAACCGATTCTCGCCTCGACGATCGCCATTGTCCCGCCGGACGACGTCACCGCTGCGCACCGCGCTATCGACGATCTGGCGAGCTATCGTTGGGTGGTCTTCACTTCGCAAAACGGGGTTGATGCATTCTTCGACCGTCTTGCCTCGCTCGATAGTGACGCGCGCTACATCGGTGCAACCAAGGTCGCGGCGATCGGGGCGAAGACCGCCGAACGTCTGCGCGAGTTTGGCGTGCGTGCCGATCTGATGCCGGCAGCCTTTGTGAGCGAAGAGATCGCACGCGCCCTGCTTCAAGCAACGCATTCGGGCGACCGCGTACTGATCTTCCGCGCGCAAGAAGCGCGCGACGTGCTGCCGCAGATGCTCGAGGATGCCGGTCGCGTTCCACATGTCGTGGCGGCCTACAAGACGATCGTCGACGTCGATCCGCAACTTGCGGAAAAAGCTGCGCACGCCGACATCTTCACGTTCACCAGCGCGAGCACGGTGCGCGGCTTCGTCGAGTTGCTCGGGGGCACCGATGCCGCGCGCAGCGCTGCGCGCGGCAAATTGATTGCCTGCATCGGGCCGGTTACGGCGGAAGCAGCCGACGAAGCGGGGTTGCACGTCGACGTCGTCGCCGACGTCTTTACGACCGACGGACTGCTCGACGCGCTCGAAGCGCACCTCGCGCTGCTGGCTTGAACAAAATCGGGCTGTCGACGAGCGGAGCGATCGCCGCGGCCTTCATCGGGGCGGCGGTCCTGATCGGGGGCGGGTGGCCGGGTGCAGCGGTGCTCTTCGCCTTCTTTATTCCGTCGACTCTGCTCTCGCGTGTAGGCCGCGCGAAGAAACGCGCGTTGGTTGACGTTGGGAAACAAGGTGCGCGCGACGTATGGCAAGTGCTCGCCAACGGCGGCGTCGCCACGGCGGCGATCCTGCTGTCATTGCGCTACGGAGCGCCGATGATGGCCGCGTTCGCGGGCGCGTTTGCCGCTGCATCCGCCGACACATGGGCAACCGAGCTCGGGACCCTCGCAAAAGGGGCGCCGCGCTCGATCCTGACGATGAAGCCGCTCGCGACGGGTATGTCGGGCGGCATCTCCTGGCAAGGCTCACTCGCGCAAGTCGGAGGGGCACTCGCTGTCGCGATCGTCGCGACGCTCGTGCACATCGCACCGCTTTGGCCGGTGTTCGCCGGCGGTGTGATCGGGTCAATCGTTGATTCGATCCTTGGTGCAACGCTGCAAACGCTACGCTACTGCCCGCGCTGCGAACGCGGATGCGAAACCGATCCGCACGTATGCGGAACCCCGACGGTGATCCGCCGGGGCCTGCGCTGGTTCGACAATGACGCGGTCAATTTTGCCGCCACGATTTTCGGCGCAACCGTCGCCCTTATTCTGGCTGCTCTTTGAAGTACTGTTTGAGACGGTACTCGCTCGACGGATAGAGCGAGCGCAACTGCAGCCACTGTGCGGTGAGGTCGTCCCCTTCCGGATCGTTCCGGTAGCGTGCCACGCCGAGGTAGTACTGCGCCTCGGGCGCGGCATGCGTCGCCGGGAAGCGCCGCAGAACGTCAACGTAGAGCTTTTCAGCCTGCTCGAAGCGCTTGCTGCGCAGGTGCGCCATTGCGAATCCACACAACATGCGCGCGGCAAATTCTGATGGCGGAAGAAACCCGTCCCAACGGTAGAGCTCGTCACCGTTATGGTCGAGAACGCGAATGTCGGGAGTCCAGATGTGATGCAAACGATGCAACATTGTGAACGCGTCTTTATTCGTGTTGTCGATTTGGAGTGGGATCGCATTCGCGAGCATCGCGGAAACTACGGAGTCGTCGGGATACGTCACGGTATCCAGCGCTTGGCAGCCCCCTCAACCCGGATTGAAAATATCCAACAAAACGAGCTTCTGCTCGTTCCGCGCGCGTTCGAGTGCGCGCTCATAATCGCGCTCCCAGGGAATTCTATCGCTGTCGCTCATCGTGGTCCTCTCTGCGCGTGCGCCTTCGGCAAATCGTAGCTGAACGCATGCTTATCCCATCCGGCGGCATCGAAGCAGTGCGCATAGATCGCGTCGATGAACGTTTGGACGGTCGCTTCGGGATCGGCCGAGGTCCGCACAGCATCGTACGGAAGCACCCACTCCTTGAGTTGCGCCGACCACGCGGCTTGCGCCGGATCCATCGGTAACGATGCCGCGCCGGGCGGTTCCGGATAAATGTAGCCGTAGAAGAACGGCGCGGTTGTCTCGTCGCCCAGATAGAGACCGACGTTCATGAGTTCCGCGTCGAGATCGTACTTCATGAGGTAGCCTCGGTCAGTTGGCGGCGCTACGCGTTTTCCGCTGAAGAGCATCATCGCGAGGTCAAACGCACCCCACCACAGCTGCACGCCGGAACGTCCGAAGAAACGGCTGCGCCAGCGCTCGAAGACTCCGGCCAGCGCGGTGTTGGTATCGAACCAGCGACGGGCCGCCGCTGCATCATAGGCGCGCACGCGACGGTCCGTCGTCAGCGGCGTTGTGTCCGGCACTTCTTGCGGTATGGGAGAGATAGAGCATTCAACGTTGAGCTTCTCGAGGGCAGCGGTGAGATCAGCGTAGACCTCGGCCACCGTTCGCGCCGGCACGAACGGAATCGCCCGCGTTTGACCGTCGCTCTTTGAAATCGTGAGCGTCGAATCGAAGATATCCAACACGCACTCGATCGACGTATCGCCGCAGGGAATGGGCCCGGTGGTCACCCCACGTGGGGACACATAGAGCGCCGTGAACATCCAGTTCGGTTGCGGCGGCGAAAGCGCGAGCCGGATCTTACCGAGCATCTGCGAGTAGAGGTGCAATGATTGCTTGGTGGGGGCCCACGGCGATACGTCCAGTTCGTGCCACGGGCCGGTGCTAGGCATGTGCCGCCTCCAGATTTCGCGGCGTCGCGGCAAACATCGTTGCGACGGCCAACACGCCGATGACGAACGCGAAGCCCACAATCGCTGCAAGCAATCCCGTGTGGTTGGCGGCGACGCCGACGATCAGTGCCGGAATGCTGAAGCCCAAGTAACTTGCCACAAACAAGACGGAAAGCGTCTCCGCGCGGTGCTCGGGCGGCGCAACCGCGTTGACGATATTCAGTCCCGCTACATAGCTCAGGCCGTTGCCGATTCCCGCGACCACGCACGCGAGGACGAGCGCTACATAGATGTGCTGCGGCACCCCGAGCAGGAGCGCCCACACGCCGGCTCCGAGCGCGACCATCGCGGCAAAGATTGCGCGGCGATTGCTCAAGCGGCTGCTAATCGCGGCAGCGAACAGCGTTCCGCCTTGAACCAAGACAATAACGCACGATCCGATGAGCAGATTATGCACGCCGAGCGCGCCCTCCAAAAACGACGGCACCAGCGAGGCAAAGATCGAAATCACCGCCCAGCCGATGAACGATTGTGCCGATGCAATCAGGATCGGCCGCCGGATCGAGGGTTGAATCGACGGAAGCCCGTGGTGCGCGGCTGCGTGCATGTGCGCAGTCGACGGCACGGTCTGCACGACGAGCGCGAGCGCAAGCAAGAACGCAATATAGACAAGAAAGGTGAGTTTGCTTGGCAACGGCGCGTATTCTCCGAGGACACCGGCGACTGCGGAACCGAATGCCGAACCGGTTGCCAGGCCGACAACCGCAAAGAGTCCGGCGCGATTTTGCAGCCGTCCCGGCAGCCATTCGCGGATCGCGGCGGTGGCGGTTGGTGTGCCGATGCCGATAGCGATTCCTTGCAACACGCGGCCGGCGAGCAGCCACCATAGGTTCGAGGCAAGCGCGAACGTCAGCGCGCCGAGCGCAGCGAAACCCAGCGCTATCGTCAGCGTCTTACGCCGGCCGATATCGTCGGAGATGCCGCCGAAGAAGATCAG
>DATHMY010000012.1:0-8770 GCA_035486535.1 Candidatus Acidiferrum sp. | reverse complement strand
CCTCACTCTTAGCCGGCTTCGACGCCTTCATGCTGCCCGATCACATGCGCTTGCGCTATCTCAACGTCGTGCCGAACCCGGCGGAACAGCCGCACTCCTCGCTCGGCTACATGATGGCGCGGGTCAGCGAACGCCGCGGCGACGGCGCCACCTCCTGGTATCTCGACGGCGACCGCTTCAACGTCGATGCCCTGATCGGCGACCTCGAGGCAGCGGTCGATCACGATCGTCCGGTGTGCATAGCGACCACCGCATTCGCTCTCGTGCACGTCCTCGACGCGCTCTACGAGCGGCATCGCTATTTCGCATTGCCGAGCGGATCGCGCTTGATGGAAACCGGCGGGTTCAAAGGCCGCTCGCGCGTCGTCGATCGTGAGGACCTTTACGCTCGCACCGCCGAACGCTTCGGCATGACCAATTGCGCCATCGTGGCCGAGTACGGGATGACCGAGCTGTCGTCGCAGTATTATGACGACGTGATGGTGCGCGGGCACGACCACTCGATCGCCGCAGTGCGCTACAAACTTTCACCGCCATGGCTGCGCGCGCGTGTCGTTGGGCCCGACGGAGCAAGCCTGCCGACCGGAACGGTCGGCGCGCTGGTGCACGTCGATCTTGCCAATCGCGCCTCGTGCGTGGCGATTCAGACCGAAGATTTGGGCGTGCACTTCGATGAGGGACTCGTTTTGATCGGTCGTGAGTCGGGCGCTGCCCTGCGCGGCTGCTCGCTCTCCGCCGAGGAACTCACCGTGCGATGAATGCGCTTCGCGCCGTGCCGGCACGAGGGATCGTGCGCGCGGTCGCCGATGCCGCTGCGCGTTGGGCTGACGCCGACTTCCCGCCTCGCGTCCGACTGCTGAATCGGATCGTTGAACGCACCGGCTACACGATGCCGGTCGTGGAGTACGCGCTCGACCAACTCTTCGAGTCGCTCACCGCCGACGCGCTCGAAGCTACGATCGTGGGCGAACTTGGTTCGCTCGAAGTGCTCGACGGCTTTGCGCTCCGGCCGGGACGGCCCCGCGCGCGCGCGTTGCCGGTCGGCAGCGTCTGCGTGATCTCGAGCCGCACGACGATCGGCGTCGCAATCGTACCCGCGATCTTCGCGCTCTGCGCGAAATGCGAGGTGCTGGTCAAAGATCGCGAAGACGGTTTGGTGCGCGCGTTTTTCGCAACGCTCGCCGAAGAGCTCGAAACGGTCGCCGAATCGGCCCGCGCGCAAACCTGGGAAGGCGAGAGCGATGCACTCGACCTTGCGAACTTCGATGCCGTCGTCGCCTTTGGCAGCGACGCCACGCTAGCGCGGATCGCGGCCTCGACGCAGGCCGGCACGCGATTCATCGGCTTCGGTTCGCGGGCGAGCATCGGTTACGTCGCGCGCGAAGAGTTGCGCGACCTTGCGCATGCCAAGGTGATCGCGGCCGGCGCGGCGCGCGATCTAGTGCTCTACGAAACCGAAGGCTGCCTTTCGCTCCATGCGCTCTTCGTCGAACGCCGCGGCGCGATCGATCCCGCGCAATTCACCAAACTCGTGGCCGAAGAGGTCGAGCGCGCCTCGGTCGAGTTCCCCCCCGGCCTGCGCGACGCGCGCGCCAGCGCCCGCATTGCAAGTGCGCGCAATCTCGCCGCGTTTCGGTCGGCGGCGGGCAGCGGCAGCGTCTTCTCCGACGCGCGCGGTTCGTATCTGACCGTGCTCGATCCGCCCGAGAGCGAACCGCCGGCGTTTCTTCCGCGCGCGATCGCCGTGCACGCGGTCGAGAATCCGAGCGACGCGATCACCTATCTCTCACGCCACGAAGTCCCGGTCGAAGCGGTAGCCGTGGCCGGCAAGCGCGAGGACCTGCGCACCTTTGCAATCGACATCGGCGCGCATCGCATCGCCCGCTTTGGCGATCTCCAGCGTCCGCCGCTCGGCGGCAACCACGGCGGCCGCTCGCGCATCGCCGATTACATCACCTGGATTACCGACGAGCGCTGAGTGTCCCAGCCATGACCGACGATCTCGAGCGCATTGTAGGCGACGTCCCCGGCCCGCGTACGCGCGCACTGTCGGCGCCACTGCGTGCACACGAATCGCGCAACGTGACCTACCTCGGTGATGACTTTCCGGTTTTTTGGAGGTCGGCGAGCGGCGCGACGGTCGAGGACGTCGACGGCAATCGTTACATCGATTTGACCGCCGCGTTCGGCGTTGCCTCAGTCGGCCATAGCAATCCGGTCGTCGCGGCCGCAATCGCGCAGCAGGCGGCGACGCTCATGCACGGCATGGGCGACGTGCATCCCACGCCGGTACGCACCGCGCTGCTCGAGCGGCTCGGGCGCATCTTGCCGAACGGCCTGAGTAAGGCGTTTCTGGCGACCACCGGCTCGGAAGCGATTGAAGCAGCGCTCAAGACCGCAGTGCTCGCCACCGGTAAGCATCGCCTTGTGGCGTATCACGGCGCCTATCATGGGCTTTCGCTCGGCGCGCTCGAGATCGGCGGTATCCCGAAGTTTTCGCAAGCGTTTATGCCGCTGGTTGCCGACGTTGCGCTGCGCCTAGAGTATCCCGACGCGCTGGCGACCAACGCGAAGCGCGCGCTCGAAACCTTGCGCGCCGCACTCGACCCGCACGATGATCTCGCCGCAATCGTGATCGAACCGATCCAAGGCCGCGGTGGTTGCATCGTCCCGCCCGACGGCTATCTCGCCGGCTTGCGCAAATACTGCGATGCGCGCGGCATGCTCTTGATCTTCGATGAGATCTACACCGGCTTTGGACGGACCGGCAACTGGTTTGCCTGCGAACACGATCACACCATCCCCGACATCATCTGCATCGGTAAAGCGATGGGCGGCGGGTTTCCAATCAGTGCGGCCGTTGCGCGCGCCAGTGTGATGGACGCGTGGCCCGCATCCAGCGGTGAAGCGTTGCATACCTCGACGTATTTGGGCAATCCGATGGGCTGCGCGGCAGCGCTCGCGACGATCGGCGAACTCGAACGATTGGCGCTGCCCGCGCAGGCGCGCGAACTCGGCGAGCTGATCGAAAAGCGGTTGCGCGCGCTGCTTGACCATCCCAGCGTGGTTGCGCTACGCGGCCGCGGCGCGATGTGGGGGCTACAGCTGCGCAGCGCAGCCGAAGCCGATCGCGTGGTCAAAGCGACGCTTGCGCGCGGCGTGATCTTGTTACAGGCGGGAGCGCAAGGCGACGTACTCTCGATCACGCCACCGCTCGTGATTTCATCCTTACAATTGCATCGCGCACTCGAATTGATCAAGGAGGTGTTATGAAGACGTATCGCATCGGCATCAGCGGCGCCGGCTTCGGCGTCAAGGCGCACCTTCCAGCGCTGCTCGCGCATCCGCGCTTCGAGGTCGTAGCGCTGGCGTCGCCACGAAGTGCGAAGGCGATCGCAGCTGAGCGCAAGATCCCGCACGCGTTCACCAGTGCCCAAGCGATGATCGAAGGCTGCCAGCTCGACGCGATCACCATCGCCTCGCCACCATTCACGCACCGCGACGCGGTCCTGGCGGCGCTCGACGCCGGGCTGCACGTGATGTGCGAAAAGCCGTTTGCGCTCAACGTCGAGGAGGCCGAAGAGATGGTCGCCGCGTCACGCGACGCCGGCACCGCCTGCGGCATCGCGCACGAGTTTCGCTTCGTGCCCCAGCGCCAAGCGATCCGAGAACTTGTCGTCAACGGCCACCTCAACCCGCTGCGCGAGATCGAACTCACCCACCTTACGACGTTCTTGCGCGAGGACGCGACGGTGCGACAACGCGGGTGGTGGTTCGACCGCTCGAAGGGCGGCGGCATGGCCAACGCCATTTTCTGTCACCTGATCGACACTGCGAATTGGGCCATCGGCCGTCCGCCGCACAAAACCGTCGGCTTCTTGCGCACGGCCAACCCGTTGCGTCGCGACGATCAGGGTGAATTCACCAGCACCGTCGATGACGGCTGCTTTGCGCTGCTGGACTACGGCGATGGGCTCGTGGGCCGATTGACGACCGACGCGACGGAGATCGTCGAGTCATTCACCTTTGCCGTCCACGCCGAGAATCGCACGGCGGTCGCGAGCGGTCCCAACGCGATCGACACCACGCTGTACAGCGTCGACGCCGACGAAACCAACGAACTGCAGTGCAAGCCGTCACCCTATGCCAAGTTCGCGAGCATATTGCCGAACGTGCCGTACCTCATGGAGCTGTACGACGAGTTCGTGAAGCAGGTCGAAACCGGCGAGAGCGCGTTACCGACGTTTCAAGACGGGCTCGAAACGCAACGCGTGCTCGCCGAAATCGGCTACTCATACCCGACGTAACGCTCCTTCGGAACTACACGTAGTCGGCGAGCGTGATATCGACGTTGTGGGTTGCGCCGTCTTTGCTGGTGACCACAAGGTGCACGACGTCGCCCGGCTTGCCGATGAGCGCATCGCGAATGGCCCGTAACGTCATCGTCGATACCGCCATACCGTTGACCGACGCGATCGACTCGCCCTTAACGAGCCCGGCGCTCGCCGCCGGCGTCCCAGGCCGAACGTCGATGATCGTGATCGCGCCGTTGTTGATCAGGAAGAGCCCGCTGCGATCCATTGCGTCGGCGGTGCTGAATGCGGCGTTCGGTGTGAGCGTCATCGTGAGCTTGTCGTAGTCGAGCGTTAGCGTGAAGCGTTTCCAGACGCTGCCGCCGACGTTCGCGCTCACGAAGGGCATCGCAAACGCGCCTTGCGTTTGCGTGGTGTAATCGCCGATCAGATTCGGTAGCGTGAACGAGCCGATCGTCAGCGTTTGCGTCCGACCGAGTTGGCCGAGCGCCGGACCGCCGACGCCGAAGCCGTTCACGCCGATCGCCGAGAGCTTGGACGGAATCACGTTCGGATGCGCCTTCATGAACGGCGTGTAGAGCGTGAGCGAATCGCGCGCACCGGTGTCGAGCGTGCACACGGACGGCACGCCGTCGATCCCGCAAGCAAACTGCGGCTGCGTACCGTTTTGCACGATCGGGACGACGCCCGCACCGGCGGGCGTCGAATAGGTTCCCGGCATTTGGAAGACCACGCGATCGTTGGCATAGTCGAACGTCGTGATGAAGCGCGAGAGCACTTCATAGCCGATCAATCCGTCGACCGGGAGCCCGGCGGTAAGGCCGAAGCCTTTGCGCACCGGCACCACGGTAAAGACTTGATCCTTGACGGTGGCGCCGCCAACCCAGAGCGTCTTAATCGTCGCGAAGCTCGACGTCTCGGTCGCGTTCCCGACGCCACCGATTTGCGCCGATCCGCTGCCCAGCGCGCCGATCTCGCTCGCGACAGCGGGATCAACCAGATTCGCTCCGCCGGTATCAAAGATGAAATGGTAGGGGCCCTTGCCGTTGAGCATGACGTCGATGTAGACGTGGTTCTCCGAAATCTGAATCGGAACCGACGTCTGCGTTGCGCCGCCCGCGATCGAGAAATCGTGTGGGACCGACGTCGGCTTGGCGAGGTGCGCGTCGGCATCGGCCGGATTCACCTCGGCACTTTGCGCCGTAAACGACGAACTGTTCCCGGCGGTGCTCGACGTATCGCTTTTGAACGGAACCATGAGCCCGTGTACGGAGCGGTAGTCGGTGAACGTCACGGTTGCGACAATCGGGCCGAAGGTCTGCACCATGCGCATCGGAAGATGCGTTGAGCGATCGAACCAAAGGTCGAACGGCAATTTGGAACCGGGCGCGCTCACAGTCAAGACGTCGTACGTGTGGCCCTGGTCGCTCTTCTCACCGGCCCACGCAACGGTCGCCCCGCCGAAATCCGGTTTCCAAAGGTCCTCGTTCGCGATGAACGTCTGACTGATCGTGCCGGCACGTCCGACATCGCTGGCGTCCACGATGACGAGTCCCGTCTGATCGAGATTCCAGTTGTCCTTGCCGTCCCAGCCGCTTCCGCCGGCAAGCGGTAGCGTTGAAAAATACGTCGACGAACGTATCCCGCCGATCTCGTTCCAGCTCTCGGCCGTACCGGAAAGTCCGACCGCCACAACCTTCCCTTTGAGGTGTACCACGTGCACCGTTGCCAGCGCGGTCACGTGCAGCGCGGTGCCGGATTCTTTAAGGAGGGTTACGACTCGGGGATCGGTGCCGGATGCAAAAGACGCTGCCGGCGCGACATAGAGCAGCGCCGGTACCGCCATCGCAAGGATTGCTCGCCGTATCTTCATGCCTACCGATACGAGCGAGAGGCCGAGACTGTTTCGCTATCTCGGCGGTTCGCTTTGACACTTCGTAGCAAGAAGTTGGCGGATCGAAGCCGAGTTCGGACCGCCCGCTTGCAGGCGCCGACGATCCTCGGCATCCGCGCTCGTGCTCAGCGTTGCCGCGGAAGTGCTGTCCCGGCCGGCTTTGGCAAGCATCGAGCACCCCTGCGAGGGCTGCTCGGCGTCAAAGTACGCGAGAGCCGCGAACTTCGCGTACGTTGCGGCCTGCAACAAATCCCCAATGCGAGAACCCATATAGTGGTGCGTTGAGGCCGCACAACGCTCGACACCTTGTGCCGCCATCGAGTAGAGCTCGGCGACGACCAGCGGTGGAGGCGAGGTCGCCGAGGATTTGTAATCCGCAATATCGATTTGTTTGAGCGCATAAGCAATTGAACCCGGATCGCATTGCGCCTGTTCGACGGGAGCCGTGGAAGCCGCGAGGGCAAGGATAATCGCACCTATCACAAGCTTTGCCTAACGTTAGTCATCAATTGCCGAGGAGGGATGCTCCGGTCGTGGGATCAATTCCGACGCTCTCCAGTGTCGGGAGATCCATTGGACCTCCGCCTGCGTAAAGCACCGTGTATGTATAGCAGCCTTCGCAGTTCAATGTGTTGCTGCTGATCGCAACGGCCTCCCCCGACGCATCCCCGATAGTATATCCAACCAAATAGGCCGACGCAGCCAGTAAACAAGTCCGTCCTGCCGGACAGAGGCTTACTGAATTATAACCACCGTAGGTGATCGTGTCACTGCTGCTAACCGTCATAAACGCCTGAATAGCAGCTTGGAGCGCCGCAGGTGGTGGCCCTGTTACCGCCCTTGAAGGCGTAGGCGATGAAATAAGAAGTACGGATGCAGCGAGAACGGTGACAGCAAAGCGAAATCCTTGAAATCTCATGCTCTTAATTCTCCACTCGGTAAATGCGCGGCGGCAAGCTCTCGAAAATGTCTGGACCCGTAGGATCGATGTACTCTGAGTGCTTCGTGGAATTTGAATAGACTAGTGTGCACATGACCGTCATACAGATCCCGATATGACTTTGCGAGTTCTCGATATCCAGATCACCGGGGAGTGCTGCTGCCAGGGAGACAAGAGTCCCACGGTTCGCAATAAGCGCGGTCTCCATGGAGGGTACGTAGTCCGGGTTTGACCCGATCGAGGAGACCCCGGCCCTATTGAGGATCCTATTGACTTCCCAGGCGCAGGCGCAGCTACCGGGCTGGGTATATTCACCCGTCGTGCAGGCAGGTCCGGCTGCCGTCGACTCTTGCGCGTTAAACGCCAGTTGCGATTGATAGGCTATTGCAGAGTTGAAGGGCGTTGGAGCACTCGTTGGCGAGGGCTGGACGACGTCCAACGTCAGGGTAAGGATAGCCGAATTTGGTTGACTTACCTGCTGATCCGTCGCCGTGATGTCGGCTTGGATGCTCGTGGTGAACACACCGGGTTGTGTCGCTAGGGAGGGCGTAATCGTGAGCGCGGTATACTGCGTCCCGACCGTTGACGAGGGATTAAACGCCTCGGTAATTCCGCCACCAAACGCCGAGTCAATGACCCATTGATCCGTTGTCCCCCCGTCGCATGCTGCGTAAGCTCCCGTGTAGATATCTATAAGCCGGCACTGGAACGAAATCGTTCCAGTTTGCCCCGGCCGCAGAATGATGTCGTAACTCGACGACGTTGCGGACTCAATTGATCTGTAAGAGTACCCGACAGTGTTCCCGTAGGGTGAGGGTGTAGGCGTCGGGAGCGGAGTATGCGTAGGGCATACTCCCGCACAACAAGGGTTCACTGCTAGGGTCTTGCTGCCGCTGGCGGTTTCCGGACAAATGACCGCCCTCGTAGCGATTGGACTTAGTGAAGGCGAGGCGACTCCCGCTGGGACGGTCGGCTGCGTCGCAGAGGCGTTGCTCTGGCCAGGGTTCACCTGGGATGGGGAGGGCAGCGACCCTGCGCCGGAACTACAGCCGACGACACACGCGATTACTTAAGAGCGTCCCGATGTATAGTACATTGGATCGAAGGAGTTGACGCATCGCACCCGCTTTTCGTCAGCATCGACAGATGTTACGAGTACTATCATCCGTATGCGGCGATTGACAAGTGCCAAAGGAACTATGCGCCACGTTCGATTCTAGGGCGGCTTGCGTCTTCTTTAGGATCAACGAGGATCGACGAAATTTCTTGTTGCCCGGACGGGAAGTGGCTTAAGTTGGTGGGTTGGGATCGCTCAACGCCTGCGCCATCGCACGATAGACATTGAGGCGGCCGCAGCCCTGATGCGGATCGCTGATGTTATCCGCGTAATTGCAGAGCAGCGTGAACATCGCCGCCGGAGACGCGTAGACGCTGCTCGCACCACCGGTCGCAGAAAGAATCAGTGCTGCTGCGCCGGCGACGTGCGGCGTCGCCATCGAGGTACCCGCGATCAATGTACGACAGTTTCCGGCCTCTTGATACTCGGTGCTGGCCGCGCAATTTCCAGCGAAGCTGGTGTCGGTCGATGACGACATGTAGGGCGTCGAGGTCCAGATATTCTCG
>DATHMY010000011.1:0-3218 GCA_035486535.1 Candidatus Acidiferrum sp. | reverse complement strand
GCGTTGGAAGACGCTGGTGGAAGAGGCCCCGATCGAGTGGACTGAGGAGGACCGCTTTGATGACGGCGCGCTACGCATCGACTACGCGTTGCTCGAAGGTGATCTGGATACGTTTCAAGGCGCCTGGACCTTCGAGGAGCGCGACGGCTTGACGCATGTACTGCTCACCGTGGAGTATGATTTCGGGGTACCGACGCTCGCTGAGCTGATCGGCCCGACGTTGCAGAAGAAAGTACTCGAGAACAGCGAGATGATGCTCGAAGCGCTCAAGATGCAAGCCGAACAGGGATGCGCTCGTCCGTGAAGTTCTGTTTCGTCATCCATCCGCTTTCTCTCGAAGACGTCGCGCGGTACGAACCCGGCGCCGCCGGCAAAGGCGCGCCGATCGTTCGCAAGATCATGGAGTGGATGCCGCCATGGGCTACCGTGCACATCACGGGCGTGCGCACGCCGGACGGTCGTGAGACCGAGGGCTGGTTTGTGACCGCGCCGCTGCTGCCCGAACAGATGATGGAGTTTCCTCGCGAAGAGGTCTACAAGCGGATCGTGCGTGCGATCGAGATCGGCGCGGAGCTCGGTGCCGAGGTGGCGGGGCTGGGAGCGTTCACCGGCGTCGTCGGTGACGGCGGTATTACGGTGGCGCAGCGTTCACCGATTCCGGTCACGACCGGCAACTCGCTCACGATTGCCGCCGGTATTCAAAGTTTCTTCCGCGGTGCGCACGAGATGGGCGTCGATCCGGCGACCGCGACGGTTGCGATCATCGGGGCGACCGGTTCCATCGGGGGTGCCTGCGTAAAGCTGATTGCCCCGCACGTCAAGCACATCGTGCTGGTGGCGCGCAACAACACCCGGCTGCAGAAATTCTACGAGCAGATGAAAGCTGAGTTGCCGTGTGAGGTTTCGTTCACCACCGATATCTCGGCGGCCGTCCGCCGTTCGCAATTGATCCTCACCGCGACGTCGTCGACGCAAGACATCATTCAACCCGAAGACCTGGTGCCGGGTGCGGTCGTCTGCGAGTTATCGTTGCCGCACGACGTCAGTCGCCGCGTCGCATTGGAGCGGCCCGACGTGCTGGTGACCGAAGGCGGCAATATGGTCGTGCCTGGGAATCCGCGTTTCGATCGCGTGCGCGAGCCTGGTCTGGAATTCGATTTGAACCTGCCGCCGCGAACCGCACTTGCGTGCATGAGCGAGACGATGGTGCTCGCGCTGGAGCATCGCGCCGAGTGTTACACGCTCGGTCGCGGCATCGACGTCAACAAAGTGATCGAAATCGAGGCGCTAGCGAAACGCGCCGGGTTTACCCTCGCCGACATGCGCGCCTTCGACACCGCGATCACGTTGGACAAAATCGCCGCCACCCGCGAGGCCGCGGAAGCTCGACGGAAAGAAGTGCCGGCGTGAAGCACATCGTCTCGGTTTCCCTAGGTTCCTCGACGCGCGATCATCGCGCCGTTGTGAATCTCCTGGGCGAGGATTTCGATATCTCGCGAGAGGGCGTGGACGGGAAGCTCGATCGAGCGATTGCGCGCGTGCAAGAACTCGACGGCACGGTCGACGCGATTGGCCTGGGTGGTATCGACGTTTACCTCTACGCCGGTTCCAAACGCTACGCGCTGCGTGACGGCCTGCGCCTCTTGCAAGCGGCGAAGATCACGCCGGTCGTCGACGGGAGCGGCCTCAAGAACACGCTCGAGCGCGAGGCGGTGCGCTACATGCAGGACGATCTCGATATCGATCTGCACGGCAAGCAGGTGCTCATGGTCAGCGCGCTCGATCGCTTCGGCATGGCGCAGGCGCTGGTCGACGCCGGTGCCGATGTGCTCTTCGGCGATTTCATCTTTGCGCTCGAC
The DNA here is from genome assembly GCA_035486535.1 of Candidatus Acidiferrum sp. Lineage (GTDB taxonomy): Bacteria > Vulcanimicrobiota > Vulcanimicrobiia > Vulcanimicrobiales > Vulcanimicrobiaceae > Aquilonibacter. The sequence continues at coordinate 1,359 of DATHMY010000011.1, read as the reverse complement.
AAAGACATGGCGGTGCGCGATCTCCACGCGTTCGAGCAAATGGCAGAGAAGTATTTGCCCGACGCGTGCAAGCTACCGTTTCAATTTTTTTACCCTACGGGGAAGAAACAAGAGAAGCCGCCCGAGCCGAAGTATCCGCAATACTACGAAGAGGCCGACATCATCGCCGGTGACTTTCACTTCATGCGCCAGTTCATGCCGGCCCGGCTCGACGGTAAGATTGTACTTACCAACACGGTCACGGCGGCTAACGTCGACGAATTGCGCGAACGTGGCGTGAAGACGTTGATCACGACGACGCCGGATTTCCAGGGACGCTCGTTTGGAACCAACGTCGTCGAAGCGGCGCTGCTCGCGCTGCTGGGAAAGACGTGGGAAGACGTCACGCCGGCCGACTACGAGCGTGTGCTCCACGAGTTGCATTTGCATCCGCGGGTAATCGCGCTGCGTTGACGCGCCGGCTACCGCGCGTCCTGCGTTTCTTCGACATCTCGGTGCTCGCGTCGGCCTCGATGGGGCCGGCCTATTCGCTCGCCTCGACGATGGGGTTGATCGTGGTGGCCGCCGGCTTTGCAGCTCCGTTCGCGCTGCTGGCGCTCTCGGCGATCATGCTTTGCATCGCGGTTTCATTCGCGTATCTCGCGCGCGTTGCGCCGAACGCCGGTTCGTCATATTCCTGGATCGGCATGGCCTTCGGACCGTTCGCCGGAGGCTACGGCGCGTGGTTGCTGTTGCTCTCGAATTTCTTTGCAACCATGGCGACCGCGGTGCCGGCCGGCATCTACACGCTCGCACTCCTGGCTCCCGCGCACGCGCAAGATCCGCTTTGGGCAGCTGCCGTCGGCGCGCTGTGGATTCTCGGCAGCGGCGCGTTGCTGTATCTGGGCGTGCGGCCGACGGCGCACGTTACCCTGATCGCGCTCGTCTTTGAGATCGGCGTGTTGCTCGCTGCCGCGCTCGCCGCTGCGCTGCACGCGCCGGTTGCTGCGCCGGCGACCGCTACCTCGAGCGCGTTGCCGAGCTCGTTCGGAATCGTCGGGTTCGTTACCGCGATGACGCTCTCGGTCTGGATGAGCGACGGCTGGGAAGTCAGCGCATCGACGAGTGAAGAGGTCGACGATGCGCCAAGCGCATCGGGCCGCGGCGGCGTCACCGGGCTGGTGGCGACGACCGTCGTGCTCGTCGTGTGCATGGTCGCGTTCCTGCATCTTGGCTCGCTGCAAGGCTTTGCCGACAACCAGGCCGACGCACTGGCGTACGTCGGTTCGTTGCTCGGCGGCCCGTGGTGGCGCCTGGCGATCGTGTTGACCGTTCTGCTCTCCACGCTCGCGACGCTGTGGACGACGATTCTCTATCTTT
>DATHMY010000010.1:0-11613 GCA_035486535.1 Candidatus Acidiferrum sp. | reverse complement strand
CGCGGTCTCCGAGCCGGTGGCCGGCGGCCGGATCACGCGGCCGTGCAGCATGCCGGAACGGCGGACATCGTGCACGAAGGCAAAGCGTCCGGTCGCCTTGGCCGGGATATCGACGCGCGGCACCGGCTTGCCGACGACGCGATACGAGGTTGGCGGTTTGACCTGCACGTCGGTGCTTATGGTTCCAGGAAACGGTCCCGCGCTTACGAGCTCACCGTACGGCACGCGGACGGATGCATCGGTCGTCGAAATGACGGCGCCATCGCGCGTTGCCAGCGTCTGGGGCGCGACTTTTAGCTGCGTGGCGGCCATTGCGATGAGCGTTGCTCGCGCCTGCGCCGCCGCGTGCCGAATGGGCACGGAACCGGCGCTGAGTGATTGACTGCCCGCCGTATACCCTTGGTCGGGTGTCCGGTCGGTGTCGCCTTGAATAACGCGAATGTGCTCGAACGCAACGTCGAGTTCGTCGGCGACGAGCTGTGCGATCGCGGTCTCGATGCCGGTGCCCTGTTCGACCTTGCCGTAGAAAATCGTAACACCGCCGTCGGGTTCGAGCGCGAGCCACGAGCCGATGTTCGGGTACGCCGCGTTGGCAAGCGGCTTGACCTCGGGTCGTGTCGACGCGAACGGGACCGGCGATGCGCCGATGACGAACACCAGGGAGCCCGCGCCGGCGAGGAATCCGGCGCGCGTTGGGCGTGCAATCGACGTCATGCCGCCCCTCCGGAAACGGCCTTGATCGCTTTGACGACGCGGGTATGCGTTCCGCATCGGCAGAGGTTGCCGTCGAGTGCTTCACGGATCTCTTGATCGCTTGGATGCGGTTTCTCGTGCAGCAGCGCGGCCGCCGACATCGTGATTCCCGACATGCAGTAGCCACACTGCGGCGCCTGCTCCTCGACCAGCGCCGCCTGCAACGCGCTCATCTTTCCGTTGACTGCCAGCCCTTCGATCGTGGTGACTTTCATCGAACCGACGCCGGAGATCGGGAAGATACACGAGTGGGTCGCACTTCCGTCGAGATGCACCGTGCACGCGCCGCACTGCGACAGTCCGCAACCGAATCTCGGTCCGTCGAGCATCAGTTCGTCGCGTAAGACGTAGAGCAGCGGCGTGTCGGGCGACACGTTGACGACGTGCTTGTGCCCGTTGACTTCGATTTCAAAGCGCTGGTCCGGCATCATCACCTCTCGTGTCGCGAGCCGAGCGAATCGGCATTAATCCTTCGAGGCGGCGCAGGGATACTCCGGGGAACCGCGCGGGCCTTCACTATACCGGCGCCGAAGCCGATACGCGAATAATGGGCGTCAAGAGCACAGACCGGATTCAGAGTTTTGGGACGCCTGCGCAGAGCACGGGGCGCTCGGCGTCGGCCACCGTTTCCGAGACGGTCCTCGAGCCCTTAGCGAACGTACTCACGCCCGCGGACCTGGCGCTGATCAGTGCCGCCACCGGCGCACAGTTCCAGTCGACACCGCAAGGCCTGCAGATGGTGCAGTGGTACAGCCCCGGCGTTCCAATCAACGGTGACGACTATATGAGCGCGCTCTCGACGGTGAAGGACGACTTGAAGAAGCACGGCGACCTCGCCTCGCCGACGGCGGCAAGTGGGCTGGCGCTGGGCGAAGCCGAGTTCCGATACGCAAAGAACTTCACGAACGCGATCATCTCGACGCGCAACGCAATCGGTCCGACCAAAGCGATCACGCCGCCGATGGTGATCGACGCGGCAAAGCACGCGAATGCTAGCGGCGCAACCGTGCCCGAAGCCTACGTCGCCAACGCTATCGGCTACCTCAACGGCATCGCGCTGGAATAATCTAAGCCGGCGCGTTTCTGAACCACTGCAGCAGCGCGATCCCAACGCCGCCGATGACCAGTAGCGTGCCGCATATTTCGCGCAGCGTGACGTGCTCGCCGCCGGCGAATGCCCCAACAAAGACCGCGATGATCGGGATGATGAGCGAACTCAAGCCTACGATCCATACCGGGATGTGCTTGATCACCCAGATGTTCAGGAAGAACGCGATCCCGCTGCCGAAGAGCGCGAGATAGAGGATCGCTTCAAGCGACGGCAGCGACAACGCTCGCGTCCAGACGACCGGCTGCGCGAACGCACCGATTACCGTCATGGTGACGCCGGCAATGAGCATCGCGGGCGGCAAGGTCACCAGGGGGTCGTGGCCGGAGTGCCGCTTCGCGTAGACGTTTGCAAACGCTGACGAAGCTGCGGCGGCGATGACGCCCAAAGCGTAGAGCGGCGACCCGCGCACCTCACCGCCGAGCGAAATCACCGCAACCCCGGCAAACGCAACGACGGCTCCGGCCCAGATGAGCGGCGTGGTCTGCTCACCGGCCAGTGCGCCGAGCGCAAACACAAAGAACGGCATCGTCCCGAACAGCACGGAGACCAGCCCCGAATCGAGTCGCGTTTCCGACGTGTACGTCAGAATATAGTTCAAGCCGAAGAGGAACGCGGCGAACACCAGCACGAGCTTCCAGGGTAGACGCGCCGGTGGCGTCAGCTTTCCGCGCCACGCAGCAACCGCGTAGAGCGCGAGGCCGGCCAACAGAAATCGCAACCCCGCGCCGGCGATTGGCGGAACGTACTCGAGCGAAACTCTGATTCCATACCAAGTGGTGCCCCAGATAAGGCACATCGCGGCGTAGGCGGCAACGATCACCTCCTGGAATTCTCGCCGCATGGAGATCGAACATGCCACTCATTCGTGTTGATTTGGCCGCGGGCAAACACGCAAGGTATCGACAGGCGATCGTCGAGGTAATTTATCGCGCGATGCGCGAGACGATCAATGTGCCCGAGAACGACCGCTTTGCAATCGTCACCGAACATCCGCTCGAAGACTTCATCGTGGATCGCACCTACCTCGGCATCGAGCGCACCGACGCGTGCGTCATCATCTCGATCACGCTAAACGAAGGCCGCACGCTCGAGCAAAAGAAGGCGTTCTATCGCGCGATCGCCGACGGACTGCAACGCGAGATTCAGCTGCGCCCGCAAGACATCTTCATCAGCCTGGTCGAGGTCAAGAAAGAAAACTGGTCGTTCGGAAACGGCGAAGCGCAATACGCGCCCTAGCTTACACTAACTGCTTTTCCATAAAGTAGCTGGTTTTGATCGCGCTTGGGGGCAGTGACGCGTACGGTTCGAACGCGCGACACGGCATGAAACCGCGGCGGCGATAGAATCCGATGGCCGCGGGTTGATAGACGCCGGTTTCCAGTCGCACGAGGTGCAGCCCGGCGCTGTGCGCTTCCCGTTCGAGCCGCTCGATGATCGCGTCAGCGACGCCCGCACCGCGCGCCGAAGGCCGCACGTACATGCGCTTGAGCTCGGCGAAATCGCTGGAGAAAGCAACCCCGCCACAGCCGACCGCCTCCCCGTCAAGGCGTGCGATGAAAAACCGCACCAACGGCGTGAAGATCGCGTCGATCGTCAGGCCGTGACGCTGCTCGGGCGCATAACTTCCCGCCAGTTCCGCGTCGAGTTCGCCGATGAGGGCGCGCACCTCGTCGGTCGGCTTTTCGATCCGTTCAATTTCCGTCATTGGTAAGAACCTTCCGAGTAAAGGGCAACGCGCGAAGGCCACGTCCGGCACCCAAAGAAAAGCCGGTAACGGCGCCCGACGAATCGCGCGTGAGATGAATAGCAAACCCGCTGTTCGAGGTAAAGGTGTCGCGCATTTGCGGTTGCAGCTTGCCCGCGGCGCCGGCCTGCATATAGCGTGCCGGTGCAAGCGATAGCGTCGTTCCCGTAACGTCTAAGTGCCACGTGACGTCCAGATCGGGACTGTAGTAGCTGCCGGGAACGCCGTGCAAATCCGCGGCGGTCGGCGTCACCGGAGTGAATCGGCGCGCGTCGACGGCGCCTTCGCCATTCCCTAAGCGCAGCGCGTCGATGGCGCCGCTCTTGTCCCGGCTGAACGAAACCGGTGTCGACCCGAGGCGAAACGACAAGCCGCCGGTTGGAACGAGTGGATACGCGCTGTCGCCGGCTTTGAGCACGACCTTCGTTCCGTGCGCGGCGATCGTGTACGCCTGCGCTTCGGTCTGGTCGAAATACGAGCCGGCATACGCCTGTGCCGCTGTCGCAGTCAGCGTTGCGGATTGGTGCACCGGCACCGGCGTGGGCTTGAGATAGGGCGCGAGGACGATATCCTCGACCCGTTGTGCGAGCGCCCCGGCTGGCGCCGCATCCGAATTGCACAGCACCACAACTGAGGTATGCACGCTCGGAAAGCGGTCGAAGGCGGCGCGATACCCGATCCATGCGCCGCTGTGCGTGACCGAGCGCAGCCCGCGGTACGAGCCAAGAAACTCACCGCGGCCGTACTGCAGCGGCGTGCCGTTCGAGAGATGTCCCGGCGTTTGCAGTGCATCGACCATCCGCTGCCCGCCGACGCGTGGATGGTAGAAATTCTCATCCCACTTTTGAGCATCGTCAATTGAGAGTTGTACCGCGCCGTCGCCGGTTTGCTGCCAATTCGACATGCTATTCTTGAAGCCGCCGCCCGGTGCTGGTGCGTAGCCCATCGCGCGATTCGGCTCGAGCATCGCGTAGTCGGTGCGGTACATCGCGTGAGTCATTCCCAGCGGCGCGAAGATGTTATGTGAAACGAATTGCGCGAGCGTCTTTGCGGTCACGCGCTTCACGATGACCGAAAGCAAAAAGTAGTTCGTATTGGAGTACTCGTACTGCGTTCCGCTCGGGAAGTCGAGCCCTCGCTGTCGCGTGATCATCGCGAGCGCCTGCTCGTCAGTAGTAGCCTGTTCGAGTGGATACCCGGCGAGATCGAGCAGGCTCGTGTAATCGCGCAGCCCGCTGGTATGCCACATCAGCTCATTGAGGGTGATCGGTGCACCATAATTGGGCAGCGCTGGGATAAATTTGTGGATGTCGTCGGTGAACGAGAGCTTTCCCTCGTCTACCAGCATCACGATTGCCGCGGCAGCAAACTGTTTGGAGACCGAGCCGACGTCGAAAAGCGATGACGGCGTGATTGCAACCCCATGCTCGAGATCGGCCATGCCGTAGCCGCGTGCATAGGCTATCGCGCCGTCGCGAAACACGCCAAGCGCACAGCCCGGCGTTTGCGACGTGTACGCTTCGAAGACGCTGTCGATGCGCGCGTGCTGACCCGCGCCGACGCACAAGGCCAGCACCAGCACGCAACTAAGAACACGCGTCACTGCAACGCAGCAGTTGCGTTCTTGACCGCCGTGGTCATGCGCTCGACCGCCTTCATTTGCTTCGCTTTATCTTTGCCGGCGAAGACAATCTCCGGGAAGCTGGTGAAGACGCGGTCGATCGAGTGATACGCCGACTGGAAGAGCAAGCCGTCAGGCATGTAGAACGCGTCGCGTGAGGCTTGGACCTTCGCGGCAAGTTGCGTCATCGTCGCAACGTCGCCCGCCGCCTCGGCTTTTTGCATCGCGACGTCGGCGCTGTGCGCCGCATCCTGATATGCGACCAGCGCATCGCGCAATTCGCTGAGCGTCACCTTCCCGTCGGTCATTTCAAACGCGGCGAGTTGGATCGGCATCAGATCCTTGAGCAGTTGGGTCGGCACTTCTTCGATGCGCAGCGGCTGCACGTCGGCGTTGGCAGCGCGCATCGCTTGAATGCCGGTGACCTGCGCGGTCACGTCGGCTTCGCGCATCCCCGGATCGTAGGTGCGCAGACCGTCGAGATTGTCTTCAGCGGTGTGGTGCGCGCCGAACGGGCCATAGTACCCGTTCGAGGTGCTCGGAACGCCGAGCATATACGCGAAGTTCTGATGGTCGGATCCGCCGCCCATCGCATTGAGCAACGGCACCGTGCGCGTGTCGCGCTTGCCGAGCATGATCGGGCTGTGCGCTTCAGGGATCACGTCGCAGATCTGTTTCATGAACGCGAAGAGGCCCGGCGACGCGCTCACGACGAACGGATCGCCGGTCGTGAGCTGGTCGGTGTTGATGTATTGGAAGATCTTCTTGCGCAAGTCAGGGCCGTTCTCGTAGATCCATGCCGCCGAACCGAAGAGCCCCAGCTCGTGGCCATCCCACGACGCAAACTCGATCGTACGTTTGGGTTTCCAGCCGGCCTTGGCCAGTTTGGCAAAGGCGTCGGCGTCTTGCAGCAGCACGGTCGTGCCGCTGCCCGGATCGATCGCGCCGAAGGTCATCGCGTCGCGATGGCTCCCGATCATGACGATCGAGTCCGGATCGGTTGAACCCTTCATGTCGCCGAAGACCAGCCAAATCGTCTTGAGCTCGCGCTCGTATTTGGTGTGCACGCGCGCAATCTCGTTGCCACCGAAGTGTTGCGTGAATTCGAACATCGGGTGCCACGACTGCGGAACCGCTTTGCCGGTCATGCCGACGAGTAGCGCGCGCGCCGTGCTCTGCGTGATGCTCAGTTCAGGCATGGTCGAATGCGGAATCTCGTTCCACGATTTGTGGGCCGCGCCCATCACCGGTGCATGGCCATCCATCGTGGGATCGCCCGGCGGGAACTGCATGAAGCCGCGCGGTGACATGCCGCTCATGCGTTCGGCCATGTTGGTGTTCTTGAAGTTGCCGGCCGGCCACATCACGCCGCCGCCGTAGCCTTGCGTTGCAGGATCCATGAACTCGAGGATCGCCGCCGCGCCACGCTTCTTCAACTCGTTGTAGGCATTATAGGTAGGATCGATCCCGAGAATCCCGCGGCCGCCCGGCGCGCTCAGGCGCACGATGACGATTGCGCCTTTTAAACTCACATGCTGCGCATCGAGCTCCGCGAAGTCATCTTTCGAAGCGGTGTTGACGTAGACGACCGGCCCCGTGACGGTGCCGTCGCCCGATTCTTCGAGGAACGGTTGGCCCGCGAGTTGTTCCCAGTGGTTCGGGTGCCCCGGCGTGCCCTCGAGCAGCGAAAAGTCGTGTCGCTGCGGTGAGATCAAGCTCAAACTCTGCTCGAGTGGGCCGGTGAACTCGACTTGGTACTTTTGAATACGCGTCGCGAAGCCGTCGGCCGCAAGCCGTTTCTGCACGTAGACTGCGGTCGCGTAATCAGCGGCTGATCCGGCACGGTGCGGTACCGACGACAGGTGCCGTTCGATATCCATCGCGTTTGCGTAGCTCGGGACCGCCATGAGTTGGCGCTCGTACGAGAACTCCGTGCTAATCGCCGGGCCGGCAGCCCAGCCGACGAGGGCCGTATCCGAGCTGACCGTCGGCGTCGGGACTGCTGCGGTCACCAAAACAGCGCAAAGCGCGCCAGAAAAAATGCGGGCGTAATTCATTCAGGAGCGTTACCTCACAATGTGGGAACGCCCCTCTTGTCATCCCGAGCGTAGTCGAGGAACGAATCATCCGCCTTTAAACGCCGGGGTCCAGCGGACCCAGCGCCGATCGCAAACACCCTTATATGTCCGCGGTGTCCAACGCGTTGTGCCGGGTAACGCCCACCACGCGCACGGTTCGTCCAGCGCCAGAACGGTGGCGCCTTTTTGAAATACAAGTACGTACAAGTTGTAGCTCCAGCTCATCGTTTCAGACGGAATGAGGCCTTGAAGCAGCACCAACTCAACGGTCGGTCTCCCGCGCTCCGTATATACAACGCCATTGTGTAGCGGGTAAGTAGTGTATCCTGGCCCCAGCATCGGTTGCACGATATCTTCGACCGTTACGAGCCAACGCGGCGGCACCTCGTACCCAGCCTCCGCAGATTCCACGGTCCAACCTGTCGCCACACCGACGAAGCAATCACGCGAATTGGCAGCGACAAGAGTGAAGGGCGGATACTGCAACGAGTCGAGGCCGCCGTGCCTTATCGCATGGTATCCCGTCGGCATTGGCGCAGAAAATAGAGATTTTGCCGGTGCGCCCTGGATCGCGAGGCTGCTGAAGCATGAGGTTCCATATGCGGCACGTATCACCTCACGTGTCAGCGACTCAAGCCGAAATGGCGTTCCGAGTCCGGTCTCAGCGATGGTCGAGGCAAAGAGCGCGATCGTCGCTACGATTCGAATTGCGATCTGCATACCGGTCCTTTCGGCCCACAGGGTCACCGCCGCACGTCTATAAATAGACCAGAATGGAGGCCCCGTGACATGTCGCTCTTCCTCTTGGCGCTGCTCTTGGCCGTGCAAACGGCCACTACGCCCACGTCGCCGGCACCCCTACGCCTCGCGTTTGTCGTCGGCAAAACGAGCCAGCCCGATATGCAGCCAAGTTTCGAGCGCTTTGCTAACGACGTTGCGACGCAATTCGCGAACCGCTTTTCCGTTGTCACCGTGCCCGTGCCGTCCAGCGGGCGTCCGCAGCAAGTCAATCCCGCGCTCTGCAATACCCTCGGCATTGTCGGATTCCTTGTGCCGACGCGGCATTGGCAGACGGGCGCGACCTCAGTAATCGCGACGGTGCGGCTCGTCGTCTATAACTGCGCTGGCGATCGCTTCTTCGACGACTCCGGTGACTTCATGGAACCGCGCATCCACACGACGGTAAAGCAAGAGCAGATCGAATCGACCGCATCCGGAGCGACCGGCGTGGTCCTAGCAAAATTCGCGCAATTCGAGAGCAGCCATCAGGTCGAGTGGACACGCTTTCTCGCGACTGGGCCTTTGCGCGACGTCAGCCCGTCGCCGTCGCCATGAGCATCACCCTAATCATAGTTCTGCTGAGCCTCTGCCTCGGCTTCGTATCAGGTCTGCGCACGTTTACACCGCTAGCGGCGGTTTTGCTCCGGCGCGGAAGCGTTTGGGGCTTCGTGCTGTCCATCGCCGCCGTCGCGGAATACGTCGTAGACGCGATGCCTAACACGCCGCCGCGCACCGGAGCGGTTGGATTTACCGCCCGAGTCATCAGCGGCGCAGTAGCGGGCTGGCTGATCGCGACGATGCACGGCGGCGCGGGTATGCCCGGCGCAATCGCGGGGATCATCGGCGCGGTCATCGGAACGTACGCCGGTTACGCGATGCGTTGCGAGGCCATCAAGCGAATCGGAGCGTATCCGGCCGCCATCGTGGGCGACCTCATTGCCATCGGCCTGGCGGCGTTGATCGTGACGCGCTAGCCTTTGCGCTCGTCGGGTCAGGCGGACCGGCCGCGACGATAATCACGTTCGCTGCCGCAACGAGTAGCAACGCTCCGAGCATCCAGGTCAGGATCACGACCGAGAGGCCCCACCAAATGACGCCGACTCCGATGGCAAAGGCCGCGCCGGCCACGAAGGTCGTGAGCCTCCACGCGCGCAGCACAATCGTCAGCACGCTAACGGTCAGCAACGTGGGCAGCAGAAGCAGATGCTGCACGAAGAAGTTCACGATTGTGTAATAAACTGCGCGACGCGGTCGACTATCGCGGGATCCTTGAGGATGCGCATATGTCCCAAGCCATCGACGGTGAGAAACTCGCTCCCGCGCCAAGCGGCCGCGACGCGTTGCGCGCCTTCGATCTTCGTCGTGCGGTCATCTAGCGAATGCACGATCAGCGCCGGAACGTCGAACGTCGACGCGGTCTCCGGTAGCACGAGCGACGCGACATCGACGCCGCGCGCGCGAAGCGTGTCGATCAAGCGTTCGGGATCGACGCCTTCTTCTTGCGCGAACCAACGCACGTAGCGTTCCCATCGCTCGGGCGTCGCGATGAGCGCGACGCGCTGCACGCGCAAGCCGCCCCGCATCGCGATCGCAATCGATGGACAGCCGCCCGAATGACCGATCGCACCGGCCAGCGGCCCAATGTGCGCACCCAACGCCGCGATGGCTGCGCCGCAATCCAGCGGCGACGCGGTGACACCACCGCTCTCGCCATGGGCCGGCAAATCCAGGCTCACCACACGCGCGCCCCGGCCGAGCAGCGGCGCGACGAACGCATCCATCTGCGCGTGCCAGCCTTCCCATCCGTGTACGAGCAACACGGTCGGGCCCGAGCCGACCGTCCAATACGCGATCGCACCCTGGGCCGTATCGAGCGTGTCGTGCGCATCCCATTGCACGGTTGATGCCGCCGGCTCGCCTCGATCCGGCGTCAGTAAGGCGTCGGCAATCTGCTCGAGTTCCACGCTGCCAGGACAAGCGTGCATTGCGCCGGGTTGCGCCGTGCCCTTGCAGAAGCTTCTGCGGTGGCTTATATTACGCAGAATCCGCTGGCGGCAGGGCTGATCGCAATCGGTAAGACCGCCATCGCGAAGGAAGACGACGCCGCGCTGCGCGCCTACTTCGCTCCCGGCTATATTCTTCATCTGCCTGGCGCAGATATCGACTTTATGACGTTGCGAGCATACTTCGCGAGCCTACGCGATGCATTTGACGATCTTACGGTCACGCGCGCGTTCATCATCGGCGAAGACCGCTATCTCGCGGCGCGAACGATTTTCTCAGGTACGTTTTCGCGCCCATTCATGCATGCGATCGCCGGCGAGTTACCCCCGACCGGCAAATTCATCGAGTGGCACGTCATGAACATCTTTCGCTACGACGCCGCTGATAAGCTGGCCGAGGAATGGGTCCAGAACGACTCCCGTATCTTTCTCGAGAAGCTTACATCGGCGGCGTGATGTCCGGGACGCTATTGTACTCCGAGTATTTGATCGTCGCGGTTCCATCTTTGCCCGTTGCTTGTACCTGAAGCGGTAGATTCTTTGCGACCCACATGTCGACGGTATCGCCGTTTTTGCCGACCATGTGGTACTTGTTGGTCATCACGCCGCCGAGCATCGTCGCCCCGAGGTCGGTGATGTTGTAGTCGCTTGGGCCGTTGGCTGACAGGCCGGCGTGGTGCGCCATGTCCAGCGGTCGCTGTGCCATCGGATTCGCCATCGGCAGATGCTGCCACGAGCCGTTCATGTCCATCCACGTGTCGCCGCCGATGGTGATCATCTGCATCTTGCCGCCCATGGTCATGTGCACCTTATCAGGCTGGACCACATCCATGCTAAGCGTTTGACCCTTGGGCGTGGTGATATCGGCGTGGTACGAGTGCACGCCCGCGAAGGCTTGCATCATCGCCATCATACCGGCGGTTGCATCGGCTGACGCCGGCGCGACCGCCAGCATCGTCATCGAGGCGAGAAACAGAGCAAAAAGAGAAGCGCGCATTCAAGTACCTCCTGCAAAGCAAGCGTTGGATGTGGTCGCTCCGAGCGCCTCTACAGGCGCGCCTCGGCCCTAGTCGAGCCGGAAAGGGTACGATACTCTCACTGTAAGATGTGGGTTTCGTACGTTCTTATTGCTACCGTCACGGCCGCGTCACTGACGCCGCGACCCACACCCGCCCGTAACCTATATGCGGATTTTTCCGGGCGGGCACGCCGGAAAGAATACTGGATTTTCACCCTCTATCCCACTGTTCTATTTGAGCGCGATTGAGGGCGGCCTCTGAGGGGCTAGTAAAGCGCACCTCGAAGGCTCTCCTCATGAGTAGAGTGCGCGTACTAGTTGGAACCCGCAAGGGTGCGTTCGTTCTCACGGCGGACGGCAAGCGCGCGTCGTGGTCGATCGAGGGTCCGCATTTCCCGGGCTGGGAAATTTATCACGTCAAAGGCTCGCCCGTCGATCCGAATCGCATTTACGCCTCGCAGACCAGCACGTGGTTCGGTCAAGTCATGCAGCGCTCGAACGACGG
>DATHMY010000009.1:0-5157 GCA_035486535.1 Candidatus Acidiferrum sp. | reverse complement strand
CTCGCACGTGCGGATGCGACTTACGACGGCCTGACCGGGCTTCTGACGCCACGAGCGTTTCGCACACGGTTGCGCGACGAAATCGCGAGCGCGCGATTTGGAGCTCACAAGGTACTGACGCTGTGGTTTGTCGATACCGATCGATTCAAGGCAGTCAACGATACCCACGGCCACGCGGCGGGCGATGCCGTATTGCAAGCGATGGCCGAGTTGCTGCGTGCGCAGGGTGTTCCCGAGGTTGACGTCGCCGGTCGTAACGGCGGCGATGAGTTCTGCGCTCTCATTCACGACGCACAAAAGACCGTCGCGATCGAACGGGCGCAGAGCTTCTGCGAGGCCGTCCGGCGCCACGAGTTCGGCGTCCCGCTCCGGATAACGGCAAGCGTCGGCGTCGCGAGTTTCCCGCATGACGCTCGCGATGCAAACGAGCTGCTCGAAGTCGCAGACGCAGCGATGTATCATAGCAAGCGGACTGGACGAGACCGCGTCTCATTCGCGGTAAACGGCACGACCTTCGCGGTCTTCAGGGAAGGGCGCGTAGGAAGCGATTCGGCCGTGTAAGGCGAACAGCACGGGGTGACTTTGCGCCCAAACGCAATCGATCATCGCGTCGATGCCCTCTCGCCCCACACGCTTCTTTCGCATCCGGCCGCTGCGCTTGTCGATCCTGAGCGTCAAATTGCTGCGCTGCGACTCGTGCATTGGTTTCTGCCCGGCTGGTTTCTCGCAGTGCTGCTGCCCGCGTTGGCCCTTGCGTACTATTGGCGCTCGGGACGAGCCGCGGCGGTGCGCGATGCGTTGCGGCGGCGATTTCACAACGAGAACCTGGTCCGCTTTTTGTTCGGCGCGAGCATTGGCCTCATCGTTCGTTTTGGTGCGCTCGTCCCGAGCCTCTACCTCTATCGTGTCGAGCGCGCGATGAGTCAGAGCGATCAACTGCTGCGCGCGTGGGGAACCGATTGGCTCGTGGTGACCCTCGGCTGGATGGTCTGCGTCGGTCTGGTGACGGCGATCATGCTGTGGCTAGTCGATCGCACTCACCAATGGTATATCTACACGATCGCTGCGATCTTTGCGCTGAGTTTCGGACTGACCTATCTCGAACCGTTTGGTGCGCCGCTGTTCGAACACATTGCGCCGATGCCGGCGCGCACGGTCGCCGCGGTGCAGGTGGTCGAAAGCGCCGCGCATTTGAGCACGCCGGTCGTCGAAGAGATGCGTAAGCGGTCGCACGTCGGCACGACCTACGTCGCCGGACTTGGCGCCACGCAGCGCGTCGTCATCGGCGACGTCATCATCGCGGTGACCGGTGCGCAGGAGCTCGAATATGTCGTTGCCCGCGAGCTTGGATACGTCGAGAACGGGTCGCAGTGGCGGATCGCGCTCACCGACGCGCTGCTCTTGATCGTTGGAGCGGCGATCGCGGTATTCGTCGCCGATCGCGTCGGCTTCCGGCGCGACGACGATCCGGTCTCGCGCTTCGCGCTCGTTGGCGCGCTCTTCGGCGTACTCTACCTCGTGGCGGTCCCGGTCGACTACGCGATCCAGCGGAACCTTTCACGTGAAGCCGACCGCTTCGCGCTCTCATTGCCGGTCGATCATGCGTCGGCCGTGCGCAACGCTATTCGCGCAACCGACGAATCGCTAACCGAGGTCTGTCCCGATATCTTCGCCCGGCTCTTCATGCAGCGCTTCGAAGATCCGTCGGCGCGCGTGTTCGCGATCAACGGCATTCCGTCAACCTGCCCGCCGTAGTTTAGAGAATAAGTCCGCCGGTCACTTGGGTGCCGAGGTGCTGGTCCGTGAGCAGCTCGATGAGCGCCGCGTGGGCGACGCGTCCGTCGACGATTTGCGCCGCGGTGATGCCCCCGCGTACGCCGAGTGCGGCTGCGCGCATCGCGCTGCGTAACGCTGGGTCAACCCGCGGATCATCGGCGAGTTCAAGCGCTTCGGCCGGCGTCAATTCATCGATCAACAGGTTGGTCTGCGGGTCACTCACGCCGCCGGCCTGATGAAAGAAGATCGCGCGCGCGGCGTCGGTAGCGGAGGCAATAGCGGCCGCGACGTCGTCCGCGAGCACTAACTCGTCGTCGCCGAAGACCGCAAAGGCGGTCGGTTCGATCACCGGGATGAACCCCGCGCCGGTGAGCGTGTGCAGAATGCGCGTTTGTACGCGACCGATGCCGTTTGGCGTCCGGGGTAAGAGCGCGGCATCCGAGCCGCTGAGTGTGAGCGCGACATTGGCGCTGCGGTTGATGGCACGCACGATCGCGCGCGCCGCAAGCGGGTCGGGGGCGATGACGATCGGACGCACGTGCTCGCGGGCGAGCACCGCCAGATCGGCGACGAGCGTGGCATCCGCATCGTCTGCGGTGGCCTCGTCGACTCGAACTACGAAGGTTCTTCCGCTGAAGTCGCTCGCCGGACTCACCTCCCTACCTTGAACTAGGTTATCGGTCGCGAACCTACTCGGCGTTACGTACCCAATTGTTTACGAATTGCATCGCCGCTTCGAGGCTCTCGTCTAGCCAACGCTGTACACCGTCTGCGGCCGCGCCAATGACATGCGGTAAAACTGCGCGCTCATCAGGATTAAAGGCGCTCAGCACGTGATCGACCGACTCGAATTCGGGCCGTCCCACGCCGATGCGCAAGCGCGGGAAGCGGTCACCGATCGTCGCGATGATCGAACGCAAACCGTTGTGTCCGCCGTGGCCGCCGAACGGGCGCATTCGCAGTGAGCCGAACGGGAGATCCATGTCGTCGACCACCACGAGGATGCCTTCGGGCGGCGTGCGATACCACGACGAGATCAGCCGGACGGGTGTGCCCGAGAGGTTCATGAACGACGTTGGCTCCACGAGCACGACCCGCCGCTGCGAGTCGTAAATCTGACGCGCGCTATCTTTGGTTTTCCACGACGTCAGTCCGTAACGCGATGCAAGCTCATCGACAACCATGAACCCGGCATTGTGCCGGGTTCTTTCATATTCTTTCCCTGGGTTGCCGAGCCCAACAACAATTTTAGGCCAGGTTGTCGTCAACTCAATCCTCATTTACCATAGTAAACTTCGGATTTCGTTTCCTAAACCCGGCCAAAAATTACGCGTTGGTCTCAGGTGTTGCGCCGATGACCTCTGGCGTGGCCTGCTCGGTGGTCGTGCCGGCTGCGGCTTCTTCGAGCGCTTGCGCCGTCTTCGATGCTTCAACCGAAACCACGAGCATGTCCGGGGCTTCGAGCAGTTTGAATCCCGCCGGAAGCTTGATGCCTGAGGCGCTCACGTGTTGATGGATGCCCAGATCCGAGACGTCGACCTCAAAGTGATCGGGCAGTTCATCGACGGGACCTTCGACCTCGATCTCGTGAACGAGCACGTCCATCACGCCGCCGAATTCGCGCACGCCGCGCGGCGTGCCGACGGTGACGATCGGAATTCTCGTGCGCACGGCTTCGTGTTCCGACACGCGCTGAAGGTCAACGTGAACGACTTTGCGCGTGACGGGATTGCGTGCGACCTCGCGCACCAGCGCGGTGTCGCTCTTCTTTCCGTCGAGCGTTAGCGTCAGCACGCCGCTGCGCGCGCCATGATGGAGAAGATCGTCGAAAATCTTTGCTTCGAATGAAACGTGCACGGGGTCCGTGCCGTGTCCGTAGACGACGCCAGGAATGCGGCCCTGACGCCGCAGTGCGGCGGCACTGGTTGTGCCCGTCGTCGCTCGGCGCTCGATGGGAAGATTGAGTTCCTTGCTAGCCAAAATGAAAATTCTCCAGTTCTAGGCCGTCGCGGCTTCTAGCGCGGCGGCGGATTCGTTAGGGCCCGCCTCCGGCGGAGCCGACCCCTCCTCGCCATCGAAGAGGGCTGAAACCGATCGATTCGTCGTAATCCGGCTGATCGTATCGGCAAACGTTTGCGCAATTGAAAGCTGCACGAACTTCGTGTGCGATCCACCCGCGGCGAATGGAATCGTGTTGGTCACGATCACCCGCTCGATCGCGGAGTCTTCGAGCACTTGCATCGCGTCCCCGGCAAAGATCCCGTGTGTCGCGACCGTGTAGACTTGTGTCGCACCGCGCGCCTTGATGGCTTCCGCCGCCTTGGCGAGCGTACCGCCGGTCGAGATCATGTCGTCGACGACGACCGCGATCTTGCCCTTGACATCGCCGACGATGTCGGTAACTTCCGAAACGTCGGGTTCGGGTCTACGCTTGAAGACGATCGCGAGCGAACTCTCGAGCCGCTTGGCAAAAAGCTCGGCGCGGTGGACGCCACCGGCGTCCGGTGAGACGATGACCACTCGATCCTTGCAGAGCTTGTTTTCCTTTAAGTAGTTGCACAAGACCGGCATCGCCACCAAGTTGTCGACCGGAAGGTCGAAAAAGCCCTGAATCTGTGCCGCATGCAGGTCCATCGTCACTAGACGCTTGACGCCGCTGACCTTGAGCAGATTGGCCACGACCTTAGCCGAGATCGGCTCACGGCCTTTGGTCTTCTTGTCTTGCTTCGCATAGCCGTAGTACGGGATCACGGCGGTGATGCGCGCCGCTGACGCGCGGCGCAGCGCATCGATCATCAGCAGCAATTCCATCAGCGCATCATTGACGCCGATGCGCCCGTCGGCCGATTTGCAGATCGATTGAATGACGAAGACTTCGGACCCACGGACATTCTCGCCGATCTCGACTCGCGTTTCCTCATTCTTGAACTTGTCGACCAGCGACTTGCCCACGTGCAACTTGAGCCGTTTTGCAATTTCTTCGGCCAGCGCACGGTTCGAATTGCCGCTAAAGATCAAGGGATTGTGGCTCAACGGGTACTTCTCCAGGCGAAACCAGCGGGTGGGCAAAGTTCGCGGGTTTGCGCCCGCCTCCCCTTACGCGCGCATCCCGGCCAGCAAAAGACCCATGCCCAGCCGCAGCACCTCCTCGGCGCTGCGCAGCGTTTTCTCATTGATACGCCGGTCGATCTCGAGCATGGCGATGCCGTGCACCATTGACCACACCGTGGCCGAGAGATCGCGAAGGTCGATACCTGCGGGGGGGCCGATCCGCTCCAGGACGCGCATCAATGCGCCGAACGCGCGTGCGCCTTCGGCGGAGAGCTCACACTCCGGGTCGTCGGCGAGCTCGGAGTCGGTGAACATCAGACGGTAGAGATT
>DATHMY010000008.1:0-2588 GCA_035486535.1 Candidatus Acidiferrum sp. | reverse complement strand
ACGAACATCGACATCAGGTGTTTGCCGGGCGGTGCGATCGTGGAATCAAGCGACGACGGCAAGCAGCATTCGACCACCGGCTCGCGCGAGGGATGACCGTATTTCGCGTCGTCATAGGCGCGTTCGATGAAGTCTTGATCGGGACAGAAGTGCACCGTCCCGTGATGTTGCGGCCCCGGTTCGTGCCCCGGCAGGGCGGTAAAGCTCGGTAAACGTTCGAGCGCCACGTTGATCTTGACCGAGGCAGAGTCGTAGGCGATGCGCGCGACCGCTTCGCGGAACGCCGGCGGTAAGGTCGATGGTTCGAGAAAGCGTTCGAAGGTGTGATGCATGTCGACACCGCTCGCGATTTGCTTCGCCGCAAACTCATCGCCGTTCGTAAGCGCCACGCCGGTTGCCGCGCCGTTCTTGGTGAGAATCTTCACCACCTCGGCGTTGGTCTTGATCTCGACGCCGAGATCGGCCGCAGCGTCCGCGAGCGCTTGCGTCAAGCCGCCCATCCCGCCGCGCATATAGGCCCACACGCCGCGTTTGCCGTTCGTCTCTCCCATGACGTGATGGAAGAGCACGTACGCAGTGCCCGGCATCGAAGGCGCCATGAAGGCGCCGATGATCGCATCGGTTGCAAGCGTACCCTTGAGTTCTTCGCTTTCGAACCAGCGATCGAGAATCGGCCGAGCCGCCCCGCTGAGCATCTCGATCGCCTCGTTCATATCCGGTCCCATTTTTTGCAGCGACCGTGCCATCGCGCCCAAATGGACGAGATCGCCGAGATTGGGGTGTAAGACGTCAGGCGGAATTTGGGTAATCGTCGGTTCGATCACGGCCGCAACGCGGGCCAGCATCGCTTCGTATTTCGGATAGGCCGCCGCATCGCGCCGGCTGAACTTCGCGATCTCTTCGGCGTCGCGCACGGCGCCGCGCCCCAGCATGAGATATCGTCCGTCGAGAAACGGCGAGAACGACGCGGGGTCACGCTCGATGGCTTCAAAGCCGTAACGACGGAGGTCGAGATCGCGCACAATCTCCGGGCGAAACAGGCTATTAACGTAGGCCGCGGTCGAGACTTTGAATCCCGGGAACGTTTCCTCGGTCACGCAGGCGCCGCCGACGAGGTGTCGCCGTTCGAGCACGAGCACGCGGCGGTTCGCGCGCGCCAGATAACACGCCGTTACCAGGCCGTTGTGACCACCACCGATAACGATTGCGTCGTAAGTCTTGGGCATACGCGGGTCATTAGTCGGAGGGAAGGCTGCCCCTGTGAGCGGTAGTTTTACACATATGGATATCACGGTGCGCCGCGCGAGCGTGAATGACACTGAGGTGCTGCTGCCATTGGTGCGGGCGTATCGCGTATTCTATCGCCAGACCCCCGACGATGCCGGCGAGCGGCGATTCCTGCGCAAGCATCTGCGCGACAAGACGAGCACGCTGTTCTTCGCGAGTAGTGGCGAGCGCGCGGTTGGCTTCGTACAGATCTTCGAATCGTGGAGCACCGTGCGGCTAGCACCGGTACTGATTCTCGAGGACCTCTTCGTCGAGCCTGAGCACCGCATGCACGGTGTCGCCCGCTCGCTGATCCATGCGGCGGTCGCATATGCGCGCGAGACCGGCGCGGCGGCGATGTTCCTCGAGACCGCGGTCGACAACGAGCGCGCGCAACGGGTGTACGAGCGCGAGGGCTGGCGGCGCGAGGAGCACTTCCACAAGTACAACGCGCCGCTCTAGCCGAGAAATGTCGGCTTGCGAGGAGCCGGCGCCCGTGGTATCGTACCGTCGTTAGCCGTGCCGGGATCTCCGTGGGTCGGTGGTCGAGTGGTTAATGGCACCGGACTGTAAATTCGGCTCGCGAAAGCGATACGCTGGTTCAAATCCAGCCCGGCCCACCATTCTTCCCGGCGGCGTGCGGGCGTTGCATAGTGGTAGTGCCTCTGCCTTCCAAGCAGATAGCGCGAGTTCGATTCTCGCCGCCCGCTCCAACAAAGTGCCAACCAGGTGGACGAGTCACAGCCTAAACTCGTGTCGTGAAACGCGACACGAAGAAGATCGGCGCAGTCTCTGAATTGATGGTAATGGCGGCGCTCGTGCGAGCTGGTTACCGTCTCGCAATCCCGTTTGGCGACAGCAGCCGCTACGATGTGATTATCGAGGACGAAGTCGGAAGGCTCGCGCGGGTGCAGATCAAGACGGGGCGTCTCCGTAACGGTGCGATCGAATTCAACGGCTATAGCTCGCACTCACACCGCGGCGGAGTGTCAACACGTTCATATGTGGGGGAAGTTGAGCTCTTTGGCGTTTACTGCCCACAGAGCGATCGATGTTTTCTTGTCCCCGCGGACATGGTGAGAACGCATGGCAGCCTTCGCGTAGAGCAGGCTAGAAACGGGCAATCGAAGGGGATCAACTGGGCGGAGGCCTTTGCTCTCCCAGGTGCGCCGAAGAAGGTAGTAGGTGCGAGTGCCTTAGGCGTAGTACCGTTGGCAGGCGAATTGCCGTTGTAGCTCAGTGGTAGAGCATCTCGTTGGTAACGAGAAGGCCGCGGGTTCAATCCCCGCCGACGGCTCCAGTATTGAAAACGGCCTCGCGAA
>DATHMY010000007.1:0-17273 GCA_035486535.1 Candidatus Acidiferrum sp. | reverse complement strand
TCGAGAACGTCTTTGTCGCCGCATCGTTCGGCGGGCGGCGCGCGCGCGCTCAGGCCTATGAGGCGAGCATCGCATCGCTCGAGCTGTGCGGAATGCTCGGGACTGCAAATCGCACCGCGGCAACCCTCGGACTGCTGGATCGCAAGCGCTTTGAACTCGCGCGGGCGCTCGCGACCAATCCGAAAGCCTTGCTGCTCGATGAAATCGGCGCCGGCCTCACCGACGCGGAAGCCAGCGAACTGGTGGCGATCATTCAAAAACTGCGCGCAACCGGCATCGCGATCGTTTGGATCGAGCACATCTTGCACGTCTTGCTCCAGGTGATCGATCGACTGGTGTGCATGGACTCCGGCGTCGTCATCGCGCAGGGCGAGCCGAAAGAAGCGCTCGCGCATCCGGCGGTGATCGAAGCCTATCTCGGAAGCGGCGTCGCATGAGCGTCCTGCGCGTGGAAGCGCTGGATGCGCGTCATGGCTTGCTCAAGGCCGTGCGAAGTGTATCGTTCACCGTATCGCAAGGCGAGATTCTCGCGCTGGTCGGCGCCAACGGTGCCGGCAAGACGACGCTGCTGCGCACGATCGCCGGCGCGCACAAGGCGTCGGCGGGGACGATCGTCTTCGACGATGTCGACGTGACCGATGTTCCCGCCAATAAACGCACGCGAGCCGGAATCGCGTTGGTTCCCGAGGGCCGATGTCTTTTCAACGGCATGACGGTTGAAGAGAATCTACTCGTCGCGGGGCGAACCGGACGAGCGGGTCCGTGGAATTACAAAACCGTGCTCGACGCCTTCCCGATGCTCCAGCCGCTTGCACAGCGTAAGGGTGGGGATCTCTCCGGCGGCCAACAACAAGCGACGGCGATCGGACGCGCATTGATGACCAACCCGCGCCTGCTGCTCATCGACGAACTCTCCCTCGGCCTTTCGCCGGTTGCGGTCAATGCCGTATACGAATCGTTGCAGACCGTCATTGCGAGCGGCGCAACGATCGTGCTGGTGGAGCAAGACCTCAGCCGCGTGCTACGCGTGGCAACGCGCATCGCGTGCATGCTGGAGGGACGCATCGTCCTCGAAGGCCGAACTGCCGACGTTGACAAGGAGCAGATTACGGAAGCATATTTCGGTTTGCGCCGTGGCGCCACGCTCGAGGTTGAGGCGTGATCGATCAAATCGTCCAGGGCGTCTTGCTCGGCGGCTACTACGCGCTCGTTGCCTGCGGTCTTTCATTCATGTACGGTGTCATGCGCATCATCAATCTCGCGCACGGCAGCCTCGCGGTTCTCTCGGCCTTCCTGGTGTGGTACATCACCGAGCAGCTCAAGGTCTCACCCTTTCTTGCAATGCTGGTCGTCGTACCGATCATGGCGGCAGGTGGGTGGATCTTGCAGCGAGCGGTCCTCGACCGCAGCCTGCGTTCCGGACCGCTCACGCCGCTGCTGAGCACCTTTGGCATCGCGATCATCATCGACAATCTGCTCTTCGAGCGTTTCGGCGCCGACACACGCTCGCTTGCGCCCGATATCGGCGACCTCTCGTATAGGAGTTGGACGCTGCCCGGCGGCGTGACCGTCGGGCAACTCGGACTCTTGACGCTCGGTGCGGCCGTCGTGTTGATCGTCGGTTTGCAGCTCTTCCTCAAATATACGCCGCTCGGTCGCGCGATTCGCGCGACGGCCGAGGATCGCGACACCGCCGAACTCATGGGCATCAATTCACGAGCCGTGTACGCGGCTGCCGCGGCGATTGCACTTGGCTCGGTCGCGGTTGCGGGAACGTTCCTCGGCATGCGATCGACGTTCGATCCTTACGCGGGCGGCGCACAACTGATCTTTGCGTTCGAGGCGGTGGTGATCGGCGGCACGGGATCGCTCTGGGGAACGCTGTTCGGCGCAATTGCGCTCGGGGTCGCGCAGAATCTCGGGGCGCAAGTCAATCCCCAGGGTTTCCTCATTGCCGGGCACCTGCTGTTCTTCGTGGTGCTCGCGATACGGTTTTTTGCCGCCGGCCGCTTCTCGAGTGGCTGGATCAAAGCGCTGCGGAGGGCGCCGGCATGACCGATGTTCGCGCAGTTTCGGTTCGCCGTTGGAGCACGGTCTCGATCGTTGCGATCGGCGGGCTGGTCGGCATCCTGGTGATTCTTGCATTTGGGCCGCTGTTTCTGGGCTCGTATTTGACCGACCGGATCACGACGCTCTTCATCTATGTCATTCTCGCGGTGATGTGGAACGCGCTCGCCGGCTACGGCGGACTGGTATCGGTCGGACAGCAAGCGTTCTTCGGTTTGGGTGCGTACGCCGTGATCCGCCTTTCCGAGGCAGGCGTGCCGGTCTATCCCGCGATGGCGCTCGCTCCGGTCATTGTCGCCGCGCTCGCCTTTGCACTTTCGCCGCTCGCGCTGCGCTTACGCGGCGGTGAGTTCGCGATCGGCATGTGGGTGTTCGCGGAGCTTGCGCATCTGCTCGTCAACCTGGATGGTTTGATCCAGGGCGAAACCGGAAGGTCGCTGATCGCGCTCTCCGCGTTCGCACCCGACGTGCGTCGCGCAAATAACTACTGGTTCGCACTGGGGGCGATGACGATCTTTCTGGCACTCGTGTTCGTGCTGCTGCGCAGCCGCACCGGCGCTTCCGTGCAAGCGATTCGCGACAACGAGGAAGCGGCGGCTTCGGTTGGCGTGCGGGTCATGTCGACGAAGCGCACGATCTTCGTGCTGGCGGCGGCGGGCTGCGCGGCGGCCGGTGCATTGACGCTCTCGACGCTCATCACGTTTCAGCCCAAGACGTTTTTCAGCGTGCAGTGGACGGCGTACATGATCTTCATGACGCTGGTCGGCGGCCTGGGGACATTCGAAGGGCCGATCATCGGCGCGGTCGTGTTCTTCGTCGTTGAAAGCCTGTTCGGCGCATCCGGCGTGTGGTATCTGGTCGCGCTTGGCGCGACGGCCTTGGTCTTCTCGCTGTGGATTCCGCGCGGGATCTGGGGCACGATCACCGCACGTTCGGGCGTGCAGCTCATGCCGATCGGCTACCGGCTGCTGTTTCGCAAATGAAAATCACCGCCGCCGTGACCCGTGCCACGCGCTCGCCGATGATGCTCGAGACGCTCGACCTCGACGCGCCGCGCGACGAGGAGATCCTGGTGCGCGTGGTTGCGACCGGCGTCTGCCACACCGATATCGCGATGCGCGATCAAGCCTTTCCCGTTCCGCAGCCTGTGGTGCTCGGCCACGAGGGTGCCGGCGTCGTCACTCAGGTTGGCGCCGCCGTGACCAGCGTTGTGCCGGGCGATCACGTCGTGATGAGTTATAATTCGTGCGGGGCGTGTCCGAGCTGCGCCGCGGGCGCCGCAACCTACTGTTACGATTTCTTCGGCCGGAACTTCGCCGCGGTGCGCGCCGATGGCACGACGCCGATCTCCAACGGCAGTGGCAAGATCCATGGCAATTTCTTCGGTCAATCGTCATTTGCTGACTATGCGCTTTGCAACGAGCGCAACGTGGTGAAGGTTTCTAAGGACGTGCCGCTCGAGATGCTCGCCCCGCTCGCGTGCGGCGTACAAACCGGCGCCGGCGCCGTGCTCAACGCCTTCAAGATCGCGCGCGGTCAATCGTTCGCCGTGTTTGGTGCCGGCTCGGTCGGACTGAGTGCCGTCATGGCCGCGGCGGCTGCCGGCGCGTCGCCCATCATTGCCGTCGATCTGCTCGAATCGCGTTTAGCGCTTGCGCGCGAACTCGGCGCAACGCATACCGTGAATCCGTCGAGCGTTGATCCGGCGCAAGAAATCGTGCGGCTCACCGGCGCAGGCGTGGATTTTGCGCTGGAGGCGACCGGCATTCCCGCAGTGATTCGTCAGGCGGTCGAGAGTCTCGCGCCGCGCGGTGTCTGCGGAATCCTCGGTGCCGCGCCAGGCGGCAGTGAGATGACGCTCGACGTGCTGCATCTCATGACCGGCGGACGCATGCTGCGCGGTATCGTCGAAGGCGACGCGAATCCAAACGTGTTTATTCCGATGCTGATCGATTTGTACCGTGACGGACGCTTTCCGTTCGACCGGCTGATCCGGTACTACCCGTTCGAAGCGATCAATGAAGCGATCGAAGACTCGGAATCCGGCCGCGTCGTCAAGGCGGTCGTGCGGATGAGCCACGGAACGTGAGCGCCGAGCTGCGCACGCAGGTGGCGATCGTCGGCGCCGGTCCGGCCGGGCTGATGCTGGCGCATCTGCTCCACCGCTGCGGCATCGAATCCGTCATCGTCGAATCGCGCAGCCGTGACTATGTCGAGAGCCGTGTGCGTGCCGGCGTGCTCGAACACGGCACCGCGGAACTGCTCAACGATACCGGTGTCGGCGAGCGCATGCTCCGGGAAGGGCTCGTGCATCGCGGCATCGCGTTGCGCTTCAACGACCGCAGCGTTCGCATCGACTTTCCCGACTTGACCGACGGCAAGACGGTGACGGTGTACGGGCAGCAAGAGGTCGTCAAAGATCTCATCGCCGCGCGGCTGGCCACCGGTGCGCCCATTTTGTTCGAATGTCCGGTCGTCGCCATCGATGCCGGTGACCAACCGTCGCTGCGCTATCGTGACGCAGCCGGCGCTGAGCACGTCGTTCGCGCCGACTTCATCGCCGGCTGCGACGGGTTCCACGGCGTAGCTCGCGAGGCGATTCCATCGGACGCCATCACGTTGTACGATCACACCTTTCCGTTCGGGTGGCTCGGGATACTGGCTGAAACGCCGCCGGTCAGCGAAGAGCTGATCTACGTGAATCACGAGCGCGGATTTGCACTCGTGTCGATGCGCTCGCGCACGATCAGCCGGATGTACCTCCAGTGCCGCAACGATGAAGACCTGGCGCTCTGGCCTGACGATCGGATTTGGTCCGAATTGCGCGAACGGCTCGGCAGCGATCGCGGTGGACCCGATGTGCGACCCGGGAAGATGCTGCAGAAGGGCGTGACGCCGATGCGCAGCTTCGTCTGCGATCCGATGCGCTACGGCCGCCTCTTTCTGGCCGGCGATGCGGCGCACATCGTGCCGCCCACCGGGGCGAAAGGCATGAACCTCGCCATTGCCGACGTGCGCGTGCTCGCCGAAGCGCTCGAGGCATACTACGAGAGTGGCGATCCGGCGTTGCTCGACGCCTATTCGCAGACGTGTCTGCGACGCGTGTGGAAGACGCAGCGCTTCTCGATGTACATGACGCGGATGCTGCATCGCTTCGACGAGCACACGCCGTTCGATCATCGCGTGCAGCTTGCCGAACTCGATTACGTCACCAGTTCTCGCACCGCAGCCACCAGCTTAGCTGAAAACTACGTCGGCCTTCCCTTGGAATCGACCGCCGGACTAAGAAAGGTACGCTCATGACGACGACTTCAACTTCACATGGCCTGCTCCACGACCTCGACTGGTCGGGCAAAATCTACGCGGATGGCTGGCGCAAAGGTAGCGGGCAGACCGCCGTAACGAACAAATCGACCGGTGCTTCGCTAGGATCGGTGGGCACTGCCTCCGCAGCCGACGTGCATTCCGCCTCAGCGTCAGCGGCCGCGCACCAGCCGGCGTGGGCGGCGACGTCACGAGCGGATCGCGCCGCGATTCTGAAGCGGGCGAGTGCGCTGCTCACCGAACATGCGGATGAATTCGTGTGGTGGCTCGTGCGCGAAGCCGGCTCGACGGTGCCGAAATCGCAATTCGAAGTTCACGTGCTGACGACCGGCTACTTCAATAAGATCATCCACGATCTCGAGACCGCCCCATTCGAAGAGACGATCGTCGATAAGGATGGTTTCCGCAGCGTCGTGGAGCGCGTTCCGCTCGGCGTGGTCGGCGTCATCGGGCCGTTCAACTTCCCGCTGATCCTCTGCATGCGCGCGGTCATTCCAGCGCTGGCGTTCGGCAATAGCGTGGTGCTTAAACCGAATCAGCAGACCAGCGTGTGTTCCGGCATTTTGATTGCGCGCTTGTTCGAACTGGCGGGCCTGCCGCAAGGCGTTCTCGACGTCGTTCCCGGCGATATCGAGCCGGGCGAAGCGTTGGTCGAGGACCCGAATGTCGCGATGATCGCGTTTACCGGTTCGACCGCGGTTGGGCGCAAGATTGGTGAGGTTGCGGGCCGGACGCTCAAACGTGTCTCGCTCGAACTCGGCGGCAACAGTCCATTCATCGTGCTCGAAGACGCCGACATCGAGGCCGCCGCGCGCTGCGGTGCGTGGGGTTCGTTCTTACATCAGGGACAAATCTGCATGGCGGCAAGCCGTCATCTCGTCCACGAAAGCATCGCTGACAAATATGCCGTTGCGCTCGCCGAACATGCGCGCAACCTCGTTGTTGGCGATCCGGCCGAAGGCCAAGTGCACTTGGGCCCGATCATCAACGACGCGCAGCGCGAACGCGTCGACCGCATCGTCAAAGAGACGGTTGCAAAGGGTGCGAAGGTCGCGGCGGGCGGGACGCACGAGGGCAACTTCTATGCAGCGACCGTTTTGACCGGCGTAACGCCCGGCATGCGCGCGTTCGACGAAGAGATCTTCGGGCCAGTCGCACCGATCACGACGTTCGCATCCGACGAAGAAGCGATCGCGCTTGCCAACAAAACCGAGTACGGTCTCTCGGCGGCGGTGCACTCGGCGTCGCTACCGCGGGCACGGCAAATTGCCAAACGCTTGCGCACCGGTATGGTGCATATCAACGATCAAACCGTCAACGACGATCCGCGGATTCCGTTCGGTGGCATCGGTGCATCGGGCAACGGTAGCCGCCAAGGCGGACACGCATCGCTCGACGAGTACACGACCTGGCACTGGTCGACCGAACACGATACGCCGCCGATGTATCCGTTCTAGCGCCGCGTTAGGTCTCGATAAGGTGATGCGTACGCGGGTTGTAGATCAACTTGCAGCGCAGCCTCCCGGTGGCATTTTCGCCGCCCTTAACGAGGACTTGGCCGTCGCTGCGTAGCGTGGCGGTTGCCGACCAGCGCGGAAGCGGCATCGGCACGACCGCCGTGCGCGTTCCGCGCGCATCGTAGACTTGCAGGGCGGCGTACTGCGCGCCGTCCGCACGTCGTCCGCCAATGACCAGCGTCGTGCCGTCGGGAAGACGCACGGTGGTGAAGCTCTGGATCGGTGAGGATCCGAGCACGACTGCCGGAGCGAATGCCGCCGATCCCGCGAACGCGAGTGCTAGCACTGCGGCGAGCAGCAGCGGTTTGCGCGACGGCTCAACCGAGCCGGCACGGGTGACCAGCAGGTTGTTCAACCGCGGTCCGGTATGCGGACCGGAGCTGAATGCGGAGGTGAGCGCCGGCGCGATCGCATCCGACGCGGCGACGGCGATTTTCCACAACGTCGCGGCGTAGCCGGCACGCTGCCCGGTGCTCGCGACCACGGCTTCGTCGCATGCCATTTCGCGTTCGATCCCCATCCGTGCGCCGATCGCATACGCAAATGGGTTGAACCAGAGCAGGCTCATGCACACCGCCTGGACGAGCGATGTCACGTCGTCGAAACGGCGAAGATGTTCGAGCTCGTGGAGCACGACGTTCTCAAAATCGGTTTCGCGCTCCAGCGCGAGCATCGCGCGCGGGACGAGAATTGCCGGATGCCGGTACCCTAGGGCAACCGGCACTGCGAAATATTCGGACGCAAGTACGCGCACGGGTCCGCGTGGGCTCGCGCGAACTTCGATCGGTTCGGCATGCCGGCGGATCCGCCGCAAATGCATCACGCCGGCACCAACACGCAGCAGCGCGACCAGGAAACCCGCAAACCAAACCATCCCGATCGCTGCCGCCGGGCTCAGGTCGCTGCGCTCCGGCCGAATGACGGCCGTGGTCGCCGGCCGCGCGCTGAGCGGCGCGACATATGACGTTATCGCTACCGTGGGCACGCGTTCTAACCAGAGCGACCCGCTAAAGAACACGATCGGTGCGCTGCACGTGAGTGCAACGAGCAACCCAAACCAGAGCGCGAACCGCGCGCTGGCTTGACGGCGAAACAGACCGCTGCGCAACAGCATGCCGAGCAGCACGAAGCTCGCCGCGCCGATGGCGAGACTGGCGAGACCCGCCAGTGGCAGAAGGCGTCCGTCGAGCGCAGCGAACGTCATTCTTCCACCGCCTCGTCGACGAGCTTTTGAATGCGCTTGCGTTCGGCGTTCGAGATGTACTCCGCATCGAGCAGCTTCACCACGAGTTGCTCGGCCGAGCCGTCGAAGAAGCGGCGAAGGACGCTCTCGAGCGCCGTGCCCTTTGCGCGATCTTCCGGAACGAGCGCACTATAGATGAAGGTACGGCCGTCGGTGCGGTGCTTCACGTAGCCCTTGCGCTCGAGCACGCCGAGGGTCGTCATCACCGTATTACGCGCGAGCGGCGGATCGACGATCGCGTTCACGATCTCCATGTTGGTCGACTCGTTGCGCGCCCAAAGAATGCGCATGATGCGCAATTCGGCGTCGGTGAGCGTCAGGCTGGGCTTGCGTCCCATGGCGGCAATTATACCTCCCGATCGTGATTAAAGCGCATACTCCAACTGAAAACGGCTGTAGCGTGTGATCGGCGTGCCGCCGAGCGGACCATCGCCGCTGACAAAGGCGACGTTGGATTTGTGCTGCTGGATGTAACCGTAGCGGAAGAGCAGGCCGCGATAGCGTCCGGCAGCGACCTTACTGAAATAGTAGACGAGCGTATTGTCCCACTCGGTCGTCGCTTGCGTGGCGAGCGGGTTGGAATAGTCGAACCAATAGTAGCTCTCGGTAAAGCTGAATCGCGCGTTAGGTGAGGTGTAGACGCCGACGAGCGCTTGCGAATTGCCTGGACTGCGCCGGTCGACCGGGCCTTCGAAGAGCGGGCTGGTGTACATCGGGTCGGTCGCATAGCCGTCGCTGTACGGGCTGGCCCAACCACCATAGTAGACCTCCCG
Source organism: Candidatus Acidiferrum sp. (assembly GCA_035486535.1). Lineage (GTDB taxonomy): Bacteria > Vulcanimicrobiota > Vulcanimicrobiia > Vulcanimicrobiales > Vulcanimicrobiaceae > Aquilonibacter. The sequence continues at coordinate 8,349 of DATHMY010000007.1, read as the reverse complement.
CGTGCCGTTGGCGTTGTTCCCGCATTCTCCGACGCCCTGCGGAAGAAAATAGCCGGCGGAATTGCACGATGGACCGCTCGGGAGCGTGAGCGCAGCCCGCCGCCACGGGATTTGGTCGATTGCTGCACTGAGCGTAATGCCGCGCCACGGTGTAGCGCCCACGATCAGGCCGGCGATCGAGCTGCGGACGATGCCGAGATACGACGCGCCGGCATTCGTCTCGAGACCGCCCTGCGCACCGATGAACGGTTGCCATCCGTGCGGGCTGAGCCGCGTGAATCCGTTGAACCAGACGAACGCGGCCATATCGTCCATGTTGTAGGCGTAGGCGCTGAACACGGCGCCGGCATTGGGCGGCGTGTAGCCGGCGTGCACGTACGTAAAGCCGCTCGTGTTGATGCCGCCCGCGACGGCGGTAAGCAGGTTTGTCCGCGTAAACGCACTCGACGTGCGGCTCATGAAGCGGGAGATCTGCGCCGCTTCGAGCGTCCAGCCGTCGCGCACGTAGATTGCGTCGACGCCTTGAAATGCGGTTGGCGCAAGTCCGAGTTTGAAGTGCGTGTCGGCCCATGGCGAGTTGAAGTACTGATCGCCGGCTTTCACCGTGATAGTTGGACCGTGGTAGGCGAGATACGCCTCCTGAAGTTGGTTGAGGTCGCTCAATCCGGCGAGCGCATTCGGATCGCTAAACGTGTACGTGCCGCCGGCGGTGAAACTGCTGCCGAAATCGTAGCCGGCATGAACGATCGCCATCGCGTTCTCATCGGTCTGATAGTTATAGCGAGCATCGTAGGCGCGCGCGTATAACCAGGTGTGCAATCGCGGAGTCGGAGATGGGCTGGGCGAGAGCGCCGCGACCAGGATTGCACCCAGGAAGAACATGTCCCTAGTATAATAGTACTATAAATATAGTCAAGGGGTCGGCCGGACTGTTGGGCCGCGTGCACGTAAGAGCGTGTGATGATTATTGCTGCAATGCTCGCCGGGCTGCACTACCTCGTCGGAACGTGGAACTGCACGTATCACGCTGGAACGGCTCGCCTTCCCTACGCGGTCACGTACACGTACGACCGTGGCGGCCAAACGCTGCGCGAGAGCGCTTCGTGGGCGGGCGGAGGCGATGAAGAACTGGTTGGGTATGATCCAAAGCACGGTTGGACGGCGGTGGTGTTCGAAGATCTCGGAAGCACGACAATTCTGCACGCGAAAGGGAGCAATCCGAACCACATCGCCTATCGTAGCGTCTATCCCGATGCCGGGATCGCGGAAACGTTCGATCGCCTCTCGGCGACGGAATACGCGCTGCACGCGACGGTGCGCTCGGGCGGTAAGACGGTTACGTCGTTCGATACGTGCGTTAAGCGCTAATAGCCGAGATAGGAGCGCCGAATGCGCTCGTCGTCAACCAGATCGGCACTGCGGCCTTCGACGGCGACGCGGCCGGTTTCGAGCACGTACGCGCGCGATGACGAGGAAAGCACGAGCTTCGCGTTTTGTTCGGCAACCAAGATCGCGACGCCGTCGCGAGCATTGATCTGTAGCAGCAGCTCGAAGATTTCGCGGACGATTTTAGGCGCGAGCCCGAGCGAAGGTTCATCGAGCAACAACAGCCGCGGTCGCATCATCAGCGCGCGCGCGATCGCGAGCATCTGCTGTTCTCCACCGGAGAGCGTTCCGGCAGCTTGCGCCGTACGTTCGCGCAGCCGAGGAAAGTACGCCAGGACGCGATCGCAGGTCTCACGCTCTTCCTCGCGACGGCGACGCGTGAATGCGCCGAGCTTCAGGTTCTCTGCAACCGTGAGTGATGATAGGGTTCCGCGCCCCTCCGGAACATGCGCGATGCCGAGTCGTGCCGCATCTTCCGGTGCACCGGTGAACGCTGAACCGTCGAAGCAGACGTCGCCGCTGGTTTTGATCGCGCCGGTAAGCGCACGAAACGTCGTCGTTTTTCCGGCGCCATTGGCGCCGAGCAACGCAACGATCTCGCCAGGTTCGACGCGTAGATCGATGCCGTGCAGCACATCATTCTCGCCATAGCGCGCGTGCAGTCCGGTTACCTCGAGTAATGCCACGTCAGCTGGCCGTTCCCAAATAGGCCTCGATCACCGCCGGATTCTGCTGCACCTCCTGCGGCGTTCCATCGGCCAATAGACGGCCCGAATCGAGCACCACGATGTGCGTGCACAGTTGCATCACCATACCCATGTGATGTTCGACCATGAGCACGGTCATTTCCCAATCGGCCGCGAGCTTTGCGATCCGTCGCGCGAGCCCATCGACGTCTTCGTGCCGCAAGCCCGAAGCCGGCTCATCGAGCAACAGCAACCGCGGTTTGCCGGCAATCGCACGCGCGAGTTCGACCGCCTTGCGCGTGGGAAAGGGGAGTGATGCAACGTACGTGTTGGCAATTGATTCAAGCTCCATATACGCAAGCGCCGCGTGCGCGAGCTCGCGCGACTGCGCCTCTGTCGAGGCGGAGGCAGTCGCCCCGATCATGACATTGTCAAGGACGCTAAGACGATCGAAGAGCGCGACGTTTTGAAACGTTCGCGCGATTCGCTTTTTCGCTATCGCGTGCGCCGGCAAACGCAACACATCCTCGCCGTTCACGCTGATCTGGCCCGAGGCGGGATCGTAGAGCCGGGTAATGCAGTTGAAGCAGGTCGTCTTACCGGCGCCGTTCGGACCGATCAGTCCGGCGACCTCACCGCTCCCGACGTCAAACGAGACGTCGGAGAGCGCGGTAACGCCGCCGAACTGGAGGGTCAGGTTACGAACCGATAATTGCACCTATTTTCGTGCGTCGATCACGAAGCCGTACGGCACGAACAGCCCGTTCATATACTTTCCGAGCTGCTCTTGGCGAATCGGGAAGCGATCGGTCGGCGACGTACTCAGCGTGACGCCGTCGATGAAGAACGGATTCTTTTCGTTGAGGTGCAGCGCCGCGTTCATCAGTGAATCGCGCGTCGGATTTTTGCCTGCGTGCTTGAGTGCGTCGACCATCGTATACGCGGCAGCCATGCCGTACAGTACGAAGGCGTTGTTGGGGTCGGCTTTGCCACCGTACTTCGAGAGAATTTGGCGGTAGAGCTTCATGCCCGGGGCACCGGCCATGCCCGCGTTAGTCGGATCGAGCACGTACTCGGCGGTGACGATGCCGTTGGTTGCGCCGGCGCCGCCGGCCTTGGTCGCGGCCTGCATGAGGAATTGCGCCGCTGAGACGTCGGTGAGGTAGGTGACCGGATTCCAACCGAGCTTGGCTTTGATGACCATCGATTGCACCGCGAACTTCGGTGTTGCGGCGATGAGCAGCGTGTCAGCACCGCTGGCCTTGAGCGCTTGCATCTGCGATCCGACGTCGGCGTCGGTCACTTCATAGGACGCGGTCTTTACCACGGTGGGTCCCTTACCAGCGATGGCCCGTTGGAACCCGGTGACGTAGTCCTGGCCGAAGTCGTCGTTTTGGTAGATGATTGCCACCTTGGCGTTCTTATTGTGCGCGATGAGGTCTTTCCCGAAGATCTGCGCTTCCGACTGATAGTCGGGATTGAAGAGCAGTGTGTAGGGATACTTGGTTCCCTCGAGGCCAAACTGCGTCGCTCCCGTCGAGATGAAGAGCTGAGGAATCTTATTCTGATTCAGATACGGCTGGATAGCGACATTCGGCGCCGTCCCGAGCGTATTGAAGAACGCAAAAACCTGGTCTTGTTCAGCCAACTGCTTGACGAGTTGAACGGTCTGCGCCGGATTGTAGCCGTCGTCGACGTCCTTATAGACGATCTTGCGGCCGTTGACGCCGCCGTTATCGTTGACGTAGGCGAAGTAGGCATTAATGCCTTGGGAAATCGTTCCGTAGGCCGCAGCCGGCCCACTAAACGGATGCGTGCCTCCGAGCAGAATTTGCGTGCTGGTAACGCCTGGCGCATCGCCGAGCGCGACACGAGGGGCACCGATGAAGTATCCCGCGATCAATGTAAACGCGATCGCGAGCACGCCGAGACGACGAGAAAAGTGCATGGTTACCTCCTACTGAGCGTGCGAAGTGCGCCGGCAATCCCGCCGGGCATGAGGATCATGACGAGGATGAGTGCGATACCGTAGACGAGTGATGTGGCAGCGACGTTGATGGACTGCGCGGCGAGGGGCAAGAACTCGACCACCAGGCCACCGATGACGGCGCCCCATAGCGAGTCGAGACCGCCGATCACGACGCCGATGATCAGCGTGAGCGAGAGTTGCAACCCGAACGTATCGGGACTGACGTACGCCGTGGCGGTTGCGACCAACGCTCCCGCGATTCCGGCGTAGGCTGCGCTAAGCGCGAATGCAAACGTTTTATAGGGAACCGGATTGATTCCAAACGAGGCCGCCGCGATTTCGTTGTCGCGAATCGCGCGCAAGCTGCGCCCAATGCGCCCACGCAAGATGAACCACGTGACGAGCAACAGCAATGCGGCGATTCCCCACGTCTCCGCATAGAGCATTCGCGAATCGCGCGAGAAGGGCAGCGTGACGCCTTGCGCGCCGCCGGTGATCCAGCCGAAGCGCTTGATCAACGGTGAGACCGAAACAGCCAGAGCAAACGTCGCGAGTGCAAGATACGCGCCGGTGAGGCGCAAGGCGATCAGTCCAACGACACCGCCGAGCACGAAGGCGACCACGCCGGCTATCGGAATCGCTAGCTCGGGCGGCCATCCCGCGCTGTGCGCGAGGATGGCGAGCGTATATCCGCCGGCGGCCATAAATGCGCCTTGGCCGAGCGAGATTTGCCCGTTGCTACCGGTCAAAACCGTTAGCCCCAAAATCGCGCACGCATATGCGCCGGCAAACGCAAATTGGAACGTGAGGAACGACGGAAGCATGAACGGCAGCACGCTAAAGAGCACAACGGCGGCGATGACGGGAACGAGACGACGCGTTTGGAGGTTCATACGCGGGTCACGCTCTGTTTCCCAAAAAATCCGCTCGGCCGTATGACAAGTACGAGCACGATGATGAGGAAGGCCGCCGGCAATCGCAGGTCGGTACCGATAAACGAAATGTACGTTCCCATCAGGTTGAGCGCTACGCCAAGGATCAATCCGCCCACCACCGCCCCCACCGGGCTATCGATGCCACCGAGTACCGCAGCCGCAAATGCGTAGACGACCAAGCCTTGCATCATGTTGGGTTCGAGAAAGACGATCGGCGCGATCATGACGCCGGAGATTGCGCCGACCACCGCGGCTAGCCCCCATCCGAGCGCGAGCATCCAGCCTACGCGGATGCCGAGCACGCGACTCTCCGTCGGATAGACCGCTGCAGCGCGCATCGCTAGTCCAAGGCGCGTGCGGCCGAAGAAAAACCACAGCACGAAGAGCATGCCCAGACACGTCACGATAACGCCGAGATCCTGCGCGGAGAGCTCGACCGCCCCCAGCCGGAGGGTCGTCTGCGGGAACGGGCTCGGAAACGCATGCACCTGGTAGCCCCAAATCCAACCAGCGAGGCCGTTGATCGAGATCAATAATCCCAGCGATACGATGACCAGCGTCAGCGGCGATGCGCGCTCGATGGGGCGGATCACGATGCGTTCGATTGCTACGCCGCCCCCAAACGCAATGAGCACCGTAAGTGCGAAGGCGATCCAGATCGGGATGCCGCGTCCGATCAACGTATACGCGATGAACGTCGAAAACATCGCCATCTCGCCTTGGGCGAAATTGATGATGTTCATCGAGCGATAGATGAGTACGAGTGCCAGCGCCATGCTGGCAATGATCGCACCGGTTGCAAGCCCGCTGACGACTTGCTCAGCCAGTTCCGAGATCACGCGATCAGTCTCACCACGCGGTAGCGACAGCCTCTCGCGCGGGGGTATAGCTCAACTCGACGTAGCGACGGAGATGATAATCGCGATCGCCTAGAAGGCGCTCGACGAAGGTCATCCGCTTGAAGTAATGTCCGATCTTATACTCCTCGCTCATGCCAATTGCACCGTGCAGCTGAATCGCCTGTTGCCCGATGAATCGTCCGGACTTCGCAATCTGCGCCTTGGCGGCCGAGATGCCTCGCTTGCGCGCAAACGGATCGGTTTCATCTTCGAGCGTCTTCGCTGCAAAGTACGCCATCGAGCGCATTAGCTCGAGTTCGATATACATCTCCGCCATGCGATGCTGCAATGCCTGGAACGAACTGAGCGGCACGCCGAATTGCTGACGCATTTTCAGGTACTCGACAGTTGTCTCAAGCATGACCGAGCATAGACCAAGCGCCTCGGCGCACAGCGCGGCGGTTGCCGCATCGATCCCGGCCTCCAACGCTTCGAGCCCGTCGCCGCCGCCCACGAGCAGCGCATCGCCATCCAGACGAACGCCGTCGAAGCGCAGATCGGCGACATCATAGCCGTCTTCGCTAGGATAGGCGGTGCGCTCGAGATTCGCAGAAGAAGCCGGAACGAGGTAGAGCGCGATGCCCTCGGGTGCGCGGGCGGATACAATGTAGGTATCCGCGGTCGAGGGATCGAGCACCCGGATCTTGGTGCCACGTTCGGTTTCGACCCGCGAAGGATCGTAGCGAGCGTTTGGCTCTTCATAAGCTACCGCGAATCGGCGCTTGCCTTCGGTGAGCGCTTCGAGCAGATCGGTTCGTCCGGCCTCGCGCAAGATTGCACCGGCGAAGACGGCTTGCGACACGTATGGGGACGGCACCAATCCGCGGCCAAACTGCTCCATGAGCAGCAAAATCTCGGTGGGACCGCCGAAACCGCCGGCCTCTTCGGGCGCGCCGATCGCGAGCCAGCCGAGTTCGGCGAAGGTCTTCCAGTAGTCCGGGCGCGCGCCGTTCGACGGGCGATTGGTCGCGAATCGCGCGACGCTGTCGCGCAGCAGTACTTGCTCGGGGCTAAGCGTGAAATCCATCGTCTAAACTTTCAAAATCTGCTTGGCAATGATGTTCTTTTGGATCTCGTTCGAGCCGGCGTAGATCGTGGCTTTGCGCAGATTGAAGTAGTGGCGTGCCAGCGCGATGTCGGCGTACGGCCCACCCGCGTCAAGTGCAAGTTCGGTCAGCGCCTGCTGAATCTCGGTGCCTTTGAGCTTGAGAATTGAGGACTCCGGCCCGGGACGCGTACCCGCCGATTCCGCGGCAAGCACGCGCAGTTCGGTGAACGCAAGCGCGGTTAGCTCGATGTCGACTTCAGCGATGCGCTCGTCGAAACGGCGATCCTCGATATCTTCGCGTTCGCGCAGTTCGGTGAGCTGCGTGAGCATCTGCCGGCACGCCGCGATGCCGGCCGTGCCGGTGCGCTCGTGCTCAAGCAAAAACTTGGCATAGGTCCAGCCGCCGCCTTCTTCGCCGACGCGGTTAGTGACGGGGACCTCGACGTTCTCCAAGTGCACTTCATTGATCTCGTGGCCGCCGTCGATAGTCGTGATCTCGCGTACGGTGACGCCCGGCGTGCGCATGTCGACTAAGATGAACGAGATGCCCTCTTGCCGCTTTTTCTCAACCGGTGACGTGCGTGCGAGCACGAAGATCCAGTCAGCCCATTGCGCTGCCGTGATCCACGTCTTGGTCCCGTTGATCACGTAGGTGTCGCCTTTGCGCTCGGCTTTGGTTGAAAGCGATGCGAGATCCGAGCCCGAGCCGGGTTCGGAATAGCCCTGGCACCAGAAGTCCTCGGCCGAGAGAATGCGTGGAAGGAAGCGCGCGCGCTGCTCGTCGTTGCCGAAATTGATGATGACCGGCGCGACCATAGCCAAGCCGAAAGGCAGCAGCCGCGGCGCCCAGCCGTACGAGAGTTCCTCGGAAAAGATGTGCCGCCGGATCGGGTCCCAGCCGGTGCCCCCGTACTGCTTGGGCCAGTTCGGCGCGATCCATCCCTTTTCAAAGAGAATGCGTTGCCAGCGGAAGTAATCGTCTTTTTCGAGGTGGTCGCCGGCCTGCATCTTGCGCCGAATGTCGTCGGGCAAATGCGTGGCGATAAACTCGCGCACTTCAGCGCGAAATGCCCGTTCCTCCGGGCTGAACTGCAGATTCATTTCGTGCGTTGGTTCCTGGGCAGAAGATGTGACAAGCGGATTTGTCGAATGAGCGCTATTACCTGCGATAGGGGACCATGTGCGCAAGACGGTAGACCAAGCAATAACCATCGATAAGCCAAGCCGCCGCTACGGCGGGCTTTCGGTCGCGCAACGCCGCGCCGAGCGACGCGCGCGATTACTTGCCGCCGGCCTCCAGCTCTTCGGTACCGCGGGATTCCTCAAGACCTCGATTCCAATGATTTGCAACGCCTCGGGCGTGACCGCGCGCCACTTCTACGAAGAGTTTCCATCGCGCGAGGCGCTGCTGCGCACGATCCTGGAC
>DATHMY010000006.1:0-7049 GCA_035486535.1 Candidatus Acidiferrum sp. | reverse complement strand
AGTTCCGCGGCTGGTTCCGCAGTTCGCTCTTGACCGGCGTCGCGATCAAGGGCGGCGCGCCGTACAGGCGCGTGGTCAAGAACGGCTGGGTGAACGACGAGCAAGGCCGCCCGATGTCGAAGTCGCGCGGCACGGGGATCGACGCGGTCGACGCGATGAACAAGTGGGGCGCGGATGTGCTTCGCTTATGGTCGGCCTCGGTAGAATTCGTCGACGACGTGCGCTTCGGCCCCAACGTGGTCGAGCAGGTCGGACGCGTCTATCGCAATATCCGCAATCGCATCCGTTTCATGCTGGGCAACCTCTACGATCTGCAGCCTGCCGACATTGTTCCGCGCGAGCGCATGGAGCCGCTCGATCGCCTTGCCTGCGACGTGACCGATACGTTCGTTTCCGACGTCAAGGCGCTCTATCAAACCTTCGCGATCCATGATGCCTATCTGCGCATCGTCGCTTTTGAAAGCGCGATGTCGAGCTTTTACTTCGACGCACTCAAGGACCCGCTTTATTCGCTGGCGCAGAACAGCCCGCGTCGCCGCAGCGCGCAGTCGGCGCTGCTCTACGCGCTCAAGCGCCTCTTGACCACCGTTGCCCCGATGCTCTCATTCACCGCTGAAGAGGCGTGGCAAGAGATGCCGCAAGCCCTGCGCGGCAACGAGCACAGCGTTTTCGACGCAGCCTTCGGCGCGCCGTCGCGAGCAAAAGCGAGTGAACTCGAGCTGTGGGAAATGCTGCGCGAGTTGCGCTCGCGCGTCGCGGCATCGCCGATCCGCGATTTCGAAGCACGGGTTGAGCTCAGCGTACCGTCCGCGCACTACGACGCGCTCGCAGCGCTTGGCGACAACCTGCGCGATGCGCTCGTCGTTTCGCAGCTCGACTTACGTAAGTCCGACGGCGACGACCTCGGCTTTGCGATCTACCCGGCGTACGGCGAAAAGTGCGCGCGCTGCTGGAAGTTCAGAGAGCTCGGAACCGACCCCGCGCATCCCTCGATCTGCGCCGACTGCGCCACCGTGGTCAACGCTTTGTCATCCCGAGCGTAGCAAAGCGTCGTCGAGGGTCATCGGACGCCGCTAGCGACCGCTGATACCTAGAGGCCGAATAATTCGAGGCGCGCGAAGACCTCGTCGACGTCGAAAACGAGCCACGGAGCGACGGAATCACTGAAATGATCCCCGACTTGGAGCGCTCGCGTTCCGTCGCGCGTATTCACGACGATCGAGCGCAGCGCCGGATCGACATCAAAAACGAGCGGGCATCCCCAGGCGAGATAGCGGCGAATCTTCTCTTCGCGAAAGCCCGGCTGCTCCTGGGACGATCGCACTTCAACGATAATTTCGGGCGGCACGTTCGGCAAGAACCGATCCGCCGGATCGAGCGCGCGGATCGCTGCGCCGCGATAGAATACCACGTCGGGAAGCAGCATGGTACGTTTGGCGGGCGTATCATTTATACGGAGGTGCAGCTTGGGAATTGCGCTTCCGAACGTATGACCATCGCGGTGAATGACCGCAGCCATGGTCATGGCGACAATACCTTCGAGCGCGCCCGGTATTACCGCGAGGCTCTCAGAGCCGTCGAGCCACTCGAGGTACGGCTCTGTATCGATTCCGCGCGCTCTCTCACGCATAGTTCATCACGCGTTTTCCGCCGGCGACAGGACGTTGTCGCGATAGCTTGACCATACGCCGCGCTGGATTGCCTCGCGGGCGCCGCGCATCAGATCGTTGAGGACGTAGACGTTGTGGTACGAGAGCAGACGCGGGCCGAGCATCTCGTTGGCGCGGAAGAGATGGTGCAGGTAGCCACGCGTGTAGGTGGTGCACACGTAGCAATCGCAGTCCGGATCGATCGGAGCGAAGTCGCGGGCATAGGTCGCGTTGCGGATGTTGTATTCACCGCGTCGCGTCATCGCACGCGCGTTGCGACCGCAGCGCGTTGGGTAGACGCAGTCGAACATGTCGATCCCGCAGTCCACCGCCATGATGATGTCGCGTACCGTGCCGACGCCCATTAAATAGCGCGGCTTCTGCACCGGTAAGAAGGCTGCCGACGCGCGCGCGGTCGCGTACATCTCTTCGCGCGTCTCGCCGACCGAAAGCCCACCGATCGCGTAGCCGGGAAAGTCGAGTGTGACGATCTCGCGCGCGCTACGCTCGCGTAGCTCGAGATCGAGCCCGCCCTGCATGATCGCAAAGACCGCGGTGCGATCGCTTTGCCAGGCTTCGCGTGAGCGTTGCGCCCACGCGGTGGTCATACGGACCGATTCCGCAACCTGCTCGCGCGTCGCGGGTAATTTCACGCATACGTCGAGCACCATCGCGATATCGACGCCGAGCGCTTCTTCGAACGCGATCACCGTCTCGGGCGTAAAGCGATGCGTGCTGCCGTCGATGTGGGATTGAAAAGTCACGCCATCGTCGTCCAGCTTACGCCGCTCTTGCAGACTAAAGACTTGAAAGCCGCCCGAGTCGGTAAGAATCGGTCCATCCCACGCCATGAAGCGATGCAATCCGCCCGCCGCGACGATCGTCTCTCTACCCGGACGCAGCCAAAGATGGTACGTGTTTGCCAAGATGATCTGGCTGTGCGCGCTGCGTACTTCGTCGGGCGTGAGTGCCTTGACCGTGGCGGCAGTCCCCACCGGCATGAACGTGGGTGTTTCCACCACGCCGTGCGTCAGACGCAGGGTGCCGCGCCGCGCGCCGCCGTCACTGGCGCGCAGCGAGAAGATGTCGTGCATCCAGATATTCCGGTGGTGGGTCGGCTTCGAAGATCATCTCGCGCTCGGTGCGTGGGTGTGCGAACGAAAGTTTCCAGGCGTGGAGCGCTTGCCCCGGTAAGCCGAAGCGCGCCTCTTCGTGCCCGTAGATCGGGTCGTTGACGATCGGGTGCCCCATCGCTGCAAGGTGCACGCGAATTTGGTGCGTACGGCCGGTCTCCAAACGGAAGAGCAGCTCGGCGTGTTTCGGAAAGGCCTCGCGAACTTCGTAGTGCGTGATCGCCGGTTTACCGCCGCCGACGATCGCATATTTCAAGCGATTGTGCGGATCGCGTCCGATCGGTCCGTCAATCGTACCGCGGTTGTGCTCGGGAATGCCGTGCACGAGCCCGAGATATTCGCGCTTGATGCGGCGCGCCTTCATAGAGATGCCGAGCGCCGAAAGCGCCTCCGAGGTTTTGGCGACGACCAGCAAGCCGGACGTATCGCGGTCGAGGCGATGCACGAGGCCGGCTCGCAGTGGCTCGCCGGGAAGGGTGCCGATGTGCGCGAGCAAGGCGTTCACCAACGTGCCGCTGGTTGCGCTATGGGCAGGATGCGTCACCATGCCGGCGGGCTTGTCGACCACCAGCAGATCGTCGTCTTCATAGACGATCGGAATGTCGATTGCTTCGGGGTTCGCTTCGAGCGGCTTACGCGGCACGATCTCGTAAGCGAGCGCGTCCCCGCTCTCGAGCGGGTGACTCGCTTTGACGGCGCTGCCGTTTACACGAACCCCGCCGCGCTTGACTGCATCGGCGACGAGCGATCGCGCTGCGCCGGAGAGGCGCGCGACCAGAACGTCCGCGCGCGTTCCCGCCTCGTCAGGCGTGACGACGTGTTCGGAAGACACTGGAGATCAGCAACAGAATGACGCCGATCGTAATACACGAGTCGCCTATGTTGAACGTGAAGCGCCAGATCTGTGGAAAGCGGTAGAAGTCGATGAAGTCGATCACGTAGCCGTAATGCAGACGATCGACGATGTTGCCGATCGCACCGCCGACGATCATCCCGAACGCCACGCAGACCAGACGCGACCGCGCGGCCGCTTCGCGAAAGCTCCACCAGAAGACGAAGAGGACGATGACGGCAAGCACCACCAGCATCGGCTTGCTGCTACCGAACATCCCGAACGCACCGTGAGTATTCGGGATTGGCGAGAGTTCAAGCCATCCGGGAACGAGCACCTTGTGGCCGCAAAACGGTATGCAGCGGGCGTCGAAATAGAGCTTCTCGGTGATGAGGTGCTTCGACCATTGATCGAGCGCGAAGGCCACGATCGCGGTCAGCGCGATCACCAGCGTCGAGTTAAAGCTTCGGAGTCGGGACAAATTGATAGAACCATCCTGCGACGGTGTAAAAAGCATTATTGACCAGCACGAGTCCAACTGCGACGAGAAAGAGTCCGGCACAGAACTCGATAGCCGGCAGGAAGCGTTTGATGCGGTTGAGCACCGGGAGCACCGCGCCGATCGCCACCGCGGTAAGGAAGAACGGCACAGCCAAACCCAGCGAGTAGACCAAGAGCAGCAGCGCTGCCTCGGCGTTGTGCTGCTGCGACGCGATGGCCAGAATTCCCGCTAAAATCGGGCCGATACAGGGCGACCACCCGGCTGCAAACGCGATACCGACCAGCGCCGAGGTCCAATGCGTCCGGTGCTCGTGTTGGACGTGCACGCGGGTATCGCGCATCAACACCGGAAGGCGCAGCATCCCCATCATGTGTAAGCCCAAGATGACCACGATGACGCCGCCGATCTGCGCGATCAGCACGCGGTGTGCGTTGAGCGCCCCTCCTATGGCACTGGCGGTCAGTCCAAGCGCAACGAAGACCAGGGTGAAGCCGAGTATGAACGCGACCGCGTGTCCCAGCGCAAGCGTCCGCAGCGCCGCACCCTGCTCTTGTCCCTGCAATTCCTCGAGGCTGCTCCCAGTGAGCAAAGAAAGATACGCTGGAACCAGCGGGAGGACGCACGGAGAGACAAAGGAAACGAGCCCGGCTAGAAATGCGATGCCCACAGAAATATGCGCCGGTGACGTCATGCTGCTAAAGAACGTTCGTGATGTCGCACTGGTTTAACTATCCGACAAATGTCGACCCGATAGCGATCCGCCTCGGACCGCTCGGCATCCACTGGTATGGCATCGCCTACCTGGCCGGATTTGTGGCCGTATACCTGTGGATGCGACGTCCGGCGGGACGCCTGCGGCTGGGCCTGACCTCGGAGCAGATCCAAGACTTCCTCTTCTACGCGTTGATCGGCGTGTTGGTCGGTGGCCGCACGTTTTTTGTCATCAACGACATCATCTCGAAGCACGACCTTTCGTATTACACGAGCAATCCGATCAACTTCATCGCCGTCTGGCAGGGCGGCATGGCGTTCCACGGCGGGATGGTCGGCGTGCTGGTAGCGATTTGGCTCTTCGTTCGCAAGCATCCGCAACTAAAATACACCGTTCTCGGTGACGAGGTCGTGATGATGCTGCCGGTCGGCATCTTCTTGACGCGCATCGTGAACTTCATCAACGACGAACTGTGGGGCGACGTTTGCAACCCCGACCGTCCGTGGTGCATGATTCCCAACCGGCCGGGTGACGCCGAGGTTTGGGGCCCGTATCCGCGCCATCCCGCCCAGCTTTACGAAGCTGTGCTCGACCTCGTGACGCTGCCGATTTTGTTGCTCATTTACAAGCGCCGTCCACCTGACGGTGTGGTGGGATGGAGCTGGTTCTTGATGTACGGCATCACCCGCAGCATCGCCGAGATTTGGCGCCACGCTGATTTCCACCTCGGCCCGATCACCGGTGGCCAACTCTACGCGTTGCCGATGATTCCCATTGCGCTCGTCGGGTTGTGGTATTGCAACAAGCGCGGACGGCGCACCGATGTTACGCCGACCGATGCCGCTCCAAGCGATCCCGCAGCGGCTTGACGCGCTGCGCGCGCAAATCGACGAAGCTTTGCGCGCGTGTGGCCGCCCTTCCGGCGCGGTTCGCATTCTCGGCGTGAGCAAGAAACAGCCGGCGTCGGCCATCGCCGAAGCCGCCGCGGCCGGCCTCGAAGCAATCGGCGAAAACTACGTGCAAGAAGCGGCGGCAAAGTTCGCCGACCCGACGCTCGTCGGGCTGCCGCTCCAAAAGCATTACATCGGCCACGTCCAGACCAACAAAGCCAAGACGATCGTCGAGCTGTTCGACGTCGTGCAGAGCGTGGACCGCGCCGATGCGGCGCGCGCCCTTGGCACCGCCGCGGCGCGGGCCGGCCGCGTGCTGCCGGTGCTACTGCAGCTCAACGTCTCCCCCGCCGAGCGCTTTGGCTGCCCGCCCGCCGACGCACCGGCCCTGGCCGAGCGCATCGCGGCCGAGCCCGCGTTGCGCTTGGACGGCGTGATGGCGATTGGGCCGCTCGACGCCCAAGCCGACGAAATCGCCCGCGCTTTTGAGCTGGCTGCCAAGACGTTTGCACTCCTGGGTGGAAGTACACTCTCAATCGGCATGTCGGGCGATTGGCGCGAAGCGGTTCGCGCCGGCTCGACGATGGTGCGCATCGGCACCGCCCTCTTCGGGGAGCGCAAATAGATGAGCATGTTCAGCAAACTGGGATCGTTCTTCTCGATCCGCGACGAGGAAGAAGATCTCTACGAGGATGAGCCCGCGCCTACGGGCCGCGTCGTGCCGCTTTCGAGCGCCGGCCGTCGCGGCGGCACCGAGGTTAGCGTCTACTCACCGCGCGGGTTTCAGGACGTCGTCGAAATCGCCGACGCGTTGCGGAACCGCCAAGTGGTGATTGTCAATTTACAGAACGCGGATCGTGCGCTCTTGCAGCGCGTCGTCGACTTCGCATCAGGTGTCGCATACACGATCGACGGCAAGATCCAGAAGCTGGCTGAGGCGATCTATCTGATCGTTCCCGCCGGCGTCGTGGTCAACGCCGCCGGGCTGCGCGATACGATGATGGGCGATAGCACGCTCGACTTCATGTCGGGCCGCGGTTAGGCTCAGCGAGCATGTCAACGGAAAAAATCACGCCGGTCGATATTCAACACAAGACGTTCAAGAAGGCGCTCCAGGGCTACGATCGCGCCGAAGTCGATCAGTTCCTCGATGACGTGATCGAAACGCTTGAGGACGACGCTCAGCATCGCGCCGCGCTCGCGGCGGAGATCGCCGACCTCAAAGAACGCATCAGCCACTTCAAGGCGATGGAAGAATCGCTGCACAACACCTTGGTGCTGGCGCAGCGTACCGCCGATGAAGTCAAAGCCTCGGCGCATAAAGAGGCGGA
>DATHMY010000005.1:0-7046 GCA_035486535.1 Candidatus Acidiferrum sp. | reverse complement strand
CCGCAAAATCGCGCCGCCGCTGCAACGCGAAGGCATTCATTTCCGGCTCGTCACGATATTCAACGCTTGCCAATTGCTGGTCGCCGGTGATCTTGTTGCTTCTCGGCGCCGAAATACCCAGCCCCGGCAAGCGCCGGAAGGCATCGACCAAACCGTCGGCCCAGCCGGGCGTCACGATCACGTCGTTATTGAGCACGATCACGTAATCGCCGTTAGCGTGCGCGATGCCGTCGTTGTTCCCGCCCGAAAAACCGCGATTGGTCTTGTTGTAGATGATGCGCACGTGCGGATCGTCGATCGTCGCGAGCGCCTTGAGCGTTTCAGGACCTGAGCCGTTGTCGACGACGATGACCTCGTACGGATCGGCGGTGTTCTCCCGAATCGATTGCAGCGCTTTGATAGTGAACTCGGGCGCATTCCAACTCAGCGTGACGATCGAAATGAGTCCGCGCTCGAACGGCGGCCGGCTTCGAAGCACGCGCTCGATCGCCGCTGGATCGCGATCGTACACCTCGGGATGCGCCGTTGGACCGAGCGACGCGAGGGGTCGAACCGCAATCGTGCCACGCTGGAGTTGCAAGGCTCGCATCAACAGATCGACTACCGAGGCATCGAGCGTCCCGCAGTCGCGCAACTGTAAGCCTTGGGGAAACTGGCGCATGCGCAGCAGCACACAGCGAGCGTCGCTGGCAACGATCGGCACGTGCGGACTGCGATCGACGCCCTCGAGAAACGTGGCCGCAGCAGCGCTGATCGGCGTCGCAACGCGCGCGACGAGCTCGTCGAGCCAGCCCGCCTCGAGTTGCGTGTCGACACGAACCAGCGCGACAAACCGTTCGCCGCGCAACTCGGTCATTTCGCGCGCGCGCTCGACCGCATCGTCCTGCTTCGCCCATTGCACGCGGCCGATCCGCGTTTTCACCGCTCGCAGCCGGCGCTCGAAGTCCACGCGGTCGAATCCTTCGGTTATGCCGTGCACGAGAATGTCGACCGGTTGGTCGATCGTCTGCAAATGCATGGCCACGCCGCCGTTGCCGCTACGCCGTAGCCCCTCCATTTTGCCCGAGTTGACCCAGACGCGCGCCGCGTCATGCTCGACGCGGTTCCGCCAACGATCGGCAAGACGTTGCAGGTTTGCCTGCGTTCGGCGAAAACGCTGCGAACCCGATTTCGATTCGTAGTGGAACAGCGTCGCGTCCGGCTCATAGATCACTCGCAAACCGCGGTCGCGTACTTTGAGGCAGTAATCGACGTCTTCGTAGCCGTTCCAGAAGCCTTCGTCGAGACCGCCGAGTTCGAGGTAGAGCTCACGCGGCGTAGCCAGGCACGCGCCGGTCACGATCTGGTAGTCGTGGCGGACGTTTGCTGCCGGCGTGTCGCCCGGCTTATTCACGAGGTAATGAAACGGGTACAAGCCCGATGCGCTAAACGGCCACCAGCGTACCAAAACCCCGGCGTGTTGAATCGTGCGATCGGCGAAGAGTAGCTTAGCACCGACGACACCGACGCCCGGATCGTCGAGGAGTCGCATCATCGGCGCCAGCCAGTTAGAGATCGGCTCCGTGTCGTTATTGAGGAGTACGAGAATGCGCCCGCGCGCCTCGCGTGCACCTTGATTATTGGCGCCGGCAAAGCCAAGGTTTTTCTCGTTGCGAATCATGCGGATCCACGGAAAGCCTGCCAGCATCTGCGGCGTGTGATCGGTCGAAGCGTTGTCGATCACGATCACTTCGCCCTCGCCGGCGCCGGCGAGCGAGAGCTGCAGCTTGGCAAGGCAATTTCGGGTCAACTCCGCCTTGTTGAAGACGGGAATGATAATGGAGTAATCCACGCGGGGCCTACTTCAACGCGCGCTCGGCAACGGCTGCAGCCTCGGCGAATCGCTCGTTCCGTAAATAGAACAGCGACAGGGCCACGCTCGAGCGGACCGGCTCGATCTCTCGCGCACGAAGAAGCGAGGCCTCGACGCCTGCCGTTGACGCCAACAGTTCCAGCGCGCCCGCGCGCGTCATCAACATATCGAAGCTATTCGGATCGAGCGCGAGTGCCGACTCGACCGCGGCAAGCGCCGCTTCGGCACGCCGCTCATCGAGTAGACGCCGCGCGCGTTCTTGCCATTCGTCGAAAGTCTTCGGTCCCGCTTGCTTTTCGTGCAGCGCCTGCACCGCGTCGGCGTTGCCCTTTGCAAGCAACACACGCTCGAGTTGGCTTGCCGCCTTTTCCGACGCAGGGTCGAGCTCGACCGCGAGTCGCAAGAAGTGCTCTTCCTTGCCAAATTCGTAGCGCTCTGAAACGCCCGCCGCGCTCACCAGCAATTCGCAGGCTTCCGGAGGCGACAATCGCGGATACCATTTCTCCACGATCTCGATCGCCTCGCGCCCGCGTTTCATGCGCAACAAAAAGTTCACGTAGTGCAGCATCGCGGGCCCACTTTCGTGCGTATCGAGCACCAGCTTATACGCATCGTGCGCTTCGCCGAAGCGCTTGAGGCGTTCGTAGGCTTTGGCGCGATTGAGCATCAATGGCTCCACGTTCGGCGCGTTTGCCAAGCCCTTCTCGAACCACTCGAGCGCTTTGGCGTCGTCACCTTGGACCGCGTAACTCGATCCCATCTCGGACTGCGCCTTCCAGATGTAGACCTGATCGTCTACGATGAACTGCTGCTTTGCAAATGCCTGGTCTTCGATTGCGGCGGCGAAGGCCTCTCGGGCCTCATCGAATCGCTTCTGCGCGACCAGCGTTTTGCCGAGCATCATGTGCGCGTTCGCGTAGTGCGCGCTGCGCCGAAGCGATTGACGGGACATCTCTTCGCCCTTGACCGGGTCCCCGAAATGGTCGCAGTACAGGTCGCCGAGCAGGGCGAGGCCGTTGGGCATGAATGCGCGCGGCGTTTCGCCTACCAGCTCGAGCATCTTGTGGAGTGCACTGAGCGCTAGATTGTAATCTTTGTTGAGGTACGCCGTGGTGCCGAGATTATACCAATGGTACGCGTTCTCCGAATCGCTCTGGGTCGCCGCAAGAAGAATCTCGAGATTACGCTGACCCTTGTTCCGTTCGGCGACGACCGTATTGACGTAGCCGTGATGGATGAGCGTGATCGAGCTCGCTACCGCCTCGACGCTTACACCGGTTCCATCCAGCGCCGGATATTCGTGGATCGGCCCGAAGAATCGGATGCGGTCATCGTTGGGAAAGATGCGAATGACGTGGTGTGACACGTCGCCCGAGCCGCGATAATCATCGGTCTTGTTGACGATGCGCGTGTAGAGCGCCGTGATATGCGCTGGGACGTTCTTGAGTGCGAGCAGCGATGGCCGGGATTCTTCCGTCAACTCTTCGTCAGCATCCAGGAAGAATATCCAGCGTTTGGTTGCTGCGGCGATCGATTCGTTGCGCGCCCACGAAAAGTCGTTACGCCACGCGCGTTCGACGACGGTTGCGCCGTACGACCGGGCGATCTCTATCGTTCGGTCCTTCGAACCGGTATCGCAAATGATGATCTCATCGACGTAATCTTTGACGCTCGCCAACGCCTGCGGCAGAAACTTCTCTTCGTCGCGAACGATCATGCACAAGCTCACGCCGGCGGCCTTTTGCGCGTGGCCCGGCGGAGGCGGCGGCAACCCCGGCAGCGTGTATGCGCTGGTCGGCTGAGCAGGCGGCGGCTGCGCTTTTGCGTGCTTGGCGCGTACGTGGATGGGCATCGGTAGAGTTATCGGCAGAAAAGCAACGAGGACCCGCCGGAGCGGGTCCTCGAGGAACGATCGTGCGGTTGCCCGCTGGATCGATTAACGGAACAGCGTGAGAACCGACTGCGCGTTCGCGTTCGACTGCGCCAAGACGGAGGTCCCGACTTGAACGAGCAGTTGCAGCTTCGTGAATTCGGTGGTCGCTTGACCCACGTTGAGGTCGGCGATGTTCGATTCCGAGGCTTGCAGGTTGACGGCTGCGGTATCGTCGTTCTGCTGGTCGATGCCGAGGCGAACGACGACGGCGCCGAGGTCTGCTTGCTGCGTGTTCAGCGTCTGCAGTGCGATGTCGATCTGGCCGATCGCGTCTTCCGCCGCGAGCGACGGATTCGACGATGAGCTGACGGCGAGGTTGATGTTCGAGATGCGCAGCGTGTTGGTGTTCGTCGCTGCGATGCCGAGCTGGATCACGTCGCCTTCATCTGCGCCCGACTGGAAGTTGAACGCCGGGGCGGTCGCAAAGTTCGACGGTTGCACGTACTGCGAGATCTTGACGTAGGCGGTTTGACCGATGTCGCCAAGGGTCGGCGTGCTGAAGTGCAGCGTCACGCCGGTGTTGATCGTCGCGAGCGTGTACGACGTCGCGGTTCCGAGCGACAACAGCGTCGAGGCCGAAGCCGAGGTCGAGCTGTTGAACGTGGTGATCTCGAGTTCCGGGGTCGCCGCCGTCGGATTCGTCTTGTTGGCGATGACTTGGACTTCGATCGTCTCGTCGCCCGTATTGGTCGACGTGAAGAAGTTGCCGGCAGCGATGCCGACGCTGGCGACCAAGAAGCCCGTCGACGTACCAATCGATTGCGCGCCGCTCGAAAGGAGCGCCGCGTTCGCGGTGATCGTGTAGTAGGCTTCCGCTCCAGCCTGGTCGCCCTGATGGCTACCGTTGAGGAGCGACTGACCGTTGAAGTTCGTGTTCTGCGCGATGCGGTTCACTTCGAGCAGGAGCTGCGAGACTTCGGTCTGCAGGTTCGCGCGGTCGCTCGAGCTGTTGACGTCCGACGCCGCTTCGACCGCGAGAACGCGGACACGCTGCAGGATGTCGGTCTGTTGGGTCAACGCGCCGAGCGCGACCTGCGCAGCATTATTAGCGTTCTGCACGTTTTGCGACGCTTGATTGAACGCTTGATACTGCGAGGTAAGGTTGGTTGCAATCGCGTTGCCCGAGGGGTCATCCGCGGCGGTGTTGATCCGCAGACCGGACGAAAGTTGGGTAACGACGTTTTGTAATTGCTTCTGGTTGTTGTCGAGGTTCAGCTGAACCGAGTTCGACAACAAGTTGGTGGCAATGCTCAGGCCTGTAGCCATTTATTTCCTCCATGATGTGGTGCTCAGAGGCACCGATACGCTAGCCTATGGGGAAGAGTGTCCTTTCTCCCCTACGCCCTATATCGGCCCGATTTTACGGGACTTTAGCGAGAGTTTAGCGATTCGGCTTGGTTCGGGGCTTGAGAGTTGCCCGCTCGGGCTTGCCGGTGGCCACCGGAGCGGCTCCCAGCGCCTCCTGGTTGGTCCGCCGGATCTCTTCGTAGACCTCGGAGCGGTGCACAGGGACGGTCCGGGGGGCCTCGATACCGAGCTTGACCTGGTCACGGTCGACGGCGACGATCACAATGCGAATGTCGTCACCAATCATAATGGATTGATTGATCTTGCGGCTTAGAACCAGCATTCCAGGGCCCTCCTTGGCGATTGAGAGGGCCTTTCGGCAGGGTTAGGCGCTCTTACTGCTCGCCGGCATCTTGCGCGGCATCGGCTCGCGAGGCGAGTGGGCCGAGCCGTCGAGCACGATCTGACGGCCCTTCCGCGTGCGTAGGTTAATGATGAGCGGCGCCATGAGGTTGATGGTCATCTCTTCCGCGTTTGGGGTCACGACGACGACGCAGAGCGTCGCAAACTCGGTCGCTTCGCGGATCTCCAGCGACGTGAAGGCGTAGGGCGGCAGTTTGGGATCGTAGGTTTCGAAGACCATCCACGGGTCGACCGCGGGAAGCGCGACCGAGGTATCGTCAAGGCTCTGGAGCCACACGAACGTCGGGTGGCTATCCAAGTTGAGAGGCAGCCACCGATGCAGGTCTGGGAACCCGGGAAGACCCCATGGGAAGTCGAGGACTTCGCCTGCCTCAAACGTGCAAGGCCCGAATTTGGGGAGATCGACGGTAATCTGTTCTTGTTCCATGGTAGCTCCGCTATCCAAGATCACTTAGCTTCCGTTCCCTAAGTAGTCGAAGAGGTCATCCTCCTCGAGTCGGGTGGTGGTTTGGTAGGCTGCCTGCAGAGCCGTTTGGCTCAGGGTGAACTCGCTCGTCACCTTAGCAATATCGGTATCTTCCAAGTTCGACTGCACTTGGGTGTCGCTGGTCCCGCGTGAAGATTCAACCTCGGAGAGTGCGCTCACCGTTTGGACGGTCGCGCCGATCTGCCCGGCGGCGGTCAGCGACACCGTGAGGTTGTTATCGATGTCGCCCAGCTGGGTCGAGAGGTTGTTGACGACGTCGCCGGTCGACCCAAGCAGAAACGCGTTGGTGAAGTTGCTGGTCGCGATTCCGGGACCCGTCGACACGTTACTGACGAGGAAGTCCTGATTGCCGACATCGTTCAACGCGAGGCGCTGCGTCTGATAGTTGAACGTAGCGACGACACCGGTCGCGGTCGACGCCGCATTGATCGCCGCGATGACGTTCTGCATCGACTCGCCGGTTGTCAGGAGAATGGTCGTACCGGTCGGCGAGAGCGATGACGCGATCGTGAAGGCGACGTTCCCACCGCCCGCCGACGCCAGCGGAATGGAGAGCGGCGAATTCGCCGACTCCAGCTGCGCGATCGTCGTCCCGGCGGTCACCGCATGATAGCTGAGGTTGACCTGCGTGCTGCTCTCGTTCGTCGTCTGCCCCTGATCCAAGGTGTCACGCAAGCGGATGAGCATCTGGAAGACGCTCGGAGAACCGTTTGCGGCGTTGATATTGAAGGCTTGCTGCAGGGTGACGTTGGTCGGCACGAGCTGCCCATTGGGCAACTGCTCGTTTTGCTGCACGATGTTCGGCGTCGCGGTAACCGCACTCGGCGGATTTCCTACCGCGGTGACCAGCGTCGAACCGTTGGCCGCGGCCGTTCCCGAAAAGACGTACTTCCCATCATATTGGGTATTGGCAAGACCGATGGCTTGTTCCAGCAGCTGATTGACCTGTTGCCCGATCGAGGCACGCTGCGCCGATGTCACCGTATCGCTGGCACCTTCGATCGCCAAGTTGCGCGCGCTCTGCAGTACCGTCGTCAGGCTCGAGAGCGTGCTGTCGGTCGTCG
>DATHMY010000004.1:0-13705 GCA_035486535.1 Candidatus Acidiferrum sp. | reverse complement strand
CTGCGTCGACCGCAGCGAACGCATCGGTGAGCGAGCTGTGCAGCGTCAAACCCGATGCGCGAAAATGTCCGCCGCCGCCCAGACGCGCTGCGGCAGCCTGCACGTTCACGCGCCCACTCGAACGAAGGCTGACCCGAATCTCGCCATCGATGAACTTGAAGAGCGCCGCGACCTCAACCCCTTCTTGCCCTCGCAGCACGTTGACCATATCCTCGGTGTCTTCGCCGTCGGCGCCGGTTTCCGCAAGCATGGCGTCGTCGACGTACGAGTAACAGTATTTGCCGTCGTGCGCGAAGTGCATTTCGTCGATGATCCGGCCGAGCAGCCGCGTCGCCGCGACCCGCTTATTGCCGAAGATCTCCTCGGTAATTTGCTCTTTGTCGGCGCCCGCGCGCATTAGCTCGGCGGTCAGCTCGAGCGTCTCGGGCGTCGTGTTCGAATGCATGAAGCCGCCGGTGTCGGTCATGATCGTGGTGAGAATACAGGTGGCGATCTTCGGATCGATCTCGACCTTCATCTCGCGGAAGAGGCGCATCACCGCCGTTCCGGTCGAGGTCTCGCTCGGGATCACAAAGTTCAGCGCGCCAAAATGCGCGTTGCCCAGATGATGATCGATATCGAGCATGTTCGCACGATCGACCTTCGGCAGAAACTCGCCGGCCCGGGCGGCGTCGCTCATGTCGCCAAAGACGTAGAGGGTGTCGGGCGGAAAATCGCCCGGAATCTCGCGCGACACGAAGGCCGCGTCGGGAAGAAAGCGCAGGTTGCGCGGAACCGGGTCCTGATTGAAGTAGGCGACGCGCTTGCCCATCCGTTTGAGCGCGAGGCCGAGCGCAAGTCCGGCGCCCAGCGTGTCGCCGTCGGGCTTCACGTGACTGACCATCACAAAAGCGGGCCGCCGCCGCAGTTCGGCAACGACCTCCGCCTCAGTCGATGAGCGCAGCTGATTCTCGATCATTCACTCTACCTCCGGCGCCTGGTGCCGCTCGGCGTCCTCACGTAAGGTCTTCGCTAGTGCAATCGCCCGTTCGGTCGAGCGATCCTCCACGAAGATCAATTGCGGGGTGTGGCGCAGGTCGATGCGGTGCCCGAGTTCGCCGCGCAAAAAGCCCGCAGCCGAATCGAGCGCCTCGAGCGATTGGCGCGCCTGGTGGCGATCGCCGATGACCGAGACGAAGACCTTGCAATGCTGCAAATCGTCGGACACTTCGACGCGCATGACGGTCACGAAGCCCAAGCGCGGATCCTTGAGCTCTTGCGTTATGAGCGTGCCGAGGATGCGCTGGATCTCGTGGTCGATGCGCGCGAGTCTTTGACTTTTCATCTTTAGTCCTGAGCTTGTCGACGAATCACGCGGTCACCAGCTCCGCGGCCACCTGCTCCGTCATGTAGGATTCGATGACGTCACCGACCTTGAGATCCTGGAACTTCGCGACCTGGATACCGCACTCAAAGCCCTCGGCAACTTCGCGGACGTCGTCCTTGAAGCGTCGCAGGCTCTCGAGTTCGCCGGTGAAGACCACCGCCGAGTCGCGGAGCACGCGAACCTTCGAGTTGCGCGTGATCTTGCCGTCCTTGACGTAGCAACCGACGATCGTGCCGACCTTGCTGACCTTGAAGACTTCGCGCACTTCAGCGTGACCGAGCGTAACTTCACGCTCGACCGGCGCCAGCATGCCGGTCATCGCCTTACGCAGATCGTCTTCGATCTCGTAGATGACCTGATAGAAGCGCAAGTCGACGCCTTCGTTCTCGGCCAAACGCTTCGCCGTTTCATCCGGGCGAATGTTGAAGCCGATCAGCACCGCATTCGAGGCGCTGGCGAGATTGACGTCGTTGGGCGAGATCGCACCGACACCGCCGTGAATGACGCGCACATCGACTTCACCCGTCGAGAGCGACTCCATGCGCGAGCGCAGCGCTTCGAGCGACCCCTGTCCATCGGCCTTGATGATGAGGTTGAGCGTCTTCTTGCCTTCGGTCGGCATCTGCATGAACGTCTCGAGCGAAACGCGCTGTGAACTTGCGCCTGAAATGCGCACATCGCGGCGGCGCACCGCGCGTTTGTCAGCGGTTTCGCGCGCAACGCGCTCGTCGCTGACGACCATCAATGTGTCGCCCGCAGCGGGAACGTCTTGCAGACCCATGACCTCGACTGGAATCGAGGGGCCGGCCTTCTTGACTTGTTTGCCCTTGTCGTCGATCAGCGCGCGCACCTTACCGAAGGTGCCACCGACAACGACGATGTCGCCGATACGCAGCGTGCCGTTCTGCACCAGCACCGTCGCAACGGCACCGCGGCCGCGCGAGAGCTGCGATTCGATCACGACACCGGTTGCGCGGCGATTCTTGTTCGCCTTGAGATCCTTGATGTCGGCTTCCAAGAGCACGGTGTCGAGCAACGCGTCGATGCCGGTGCCGGCCTTCGCGGAGACGGGCACCATTTCGATCGTGCCGCCCCAATCGACGGCCTGCAGCCCCTCTTCGGCAAGCTGCTGCTTGACGCGATCGGGCTGGGCGTCGGGCTTGTCCATCTTGTTGACCGCGACCACGATCGGAACGCCGGCTGCCTTCACGTGTGCGATGGCTTCGCGCGTTTGCGGCATGACGCCGTCGTCGGCCGCGACCACAAGGATCGCGACGTCGGTGACCTTCGCGCCGCGCGCACGCATCGCGGTGAACGCTTCGTGACCCGGCGTATCGATGAATGTGATCTTACGATCGTTGCGCTCGACGGTGTAGGCGCCGATCTTTTGCGTGATGCCGCCGGCTTCGCCTGCAGCCACGTTGGCACTACGAATCTTGTCGAGCAGCGAGGTCTTTCCATGATCGACGTGACCCAGCACGGTGACAACCGGCGGACGCGCAGTCATCATCTCGGGCTTGTCTTCTTCTTGCTCGACGGTGACTTCTTCGCCGGCTTCTTTGACAACCGCGTTGAAGCCGAACTTCTTCGCAACCGTGATCGCGACGTCGCTTGGAATGTTTTGATTGATCGTCGCCATCGTGCCCGTCTTGATCAGTTCGGTGATCACGTCTTTGACCGGAATGATCATCGACGTGGCCAGTTCTTGAACCGTGAGCAAGTCGGGAATTTCGATCGTTTCGAGCGCGCGCGCGGGCGTCGGGGGCGAAGCGTCGACGCCGCCCTTCTTCTTGCGCTGACGCTCTTTTTCGAGCAGCAGTTCTTTTTCGCGGTCTTTCTTAGCCGCCGCCTTATCTTCGTGACTGCGCGGACGGTCGCCGGGACGGCCGCTCGACGGTGCGGGGCCATCGGTTGCACCCGGCGCGACGCCGGGACGCGGCCCAACGGGGCGCGCTCCCGGAGCGAGCGGACGGAATGGCCCGTTGCCAGCCGGCCGGCGCTGCCCGGGCGGGGTGAGGGGACCGTTGCCGCGCGGCGCCGGCGCGACGGGACCTTTGCCGCCCTGACCGGGGAGTGCCTGGCCGGGACGCGGCGCGACGCCGGGACGGCCCGGGACGCCGGTCGAGGGACCAGGTGAGGCCGAGGCTGATGTGGTCGGCGGCGGCGGCCGGCGAACGATGGAATCTTGTCCGTGCGGTACCGGCTGCAGGCGCGGAATCGGCACGTCGGGCGCGGCAGGGCGCGCGGGGCGAGGCGCGGCCGGAGGCGGAGCGACGGGAGCATCGGCCACAGGCGCCGCAGCCGGGGCCTCTACCTCGGCGACCGGCGCGACCGGCATCTCTTCGGGATTGGCAACCTTGGCGGCGGGCGCTTTGGGAACGCGCGGAGTCGAGCTGGGCGAAACGGGGCGCAAACGCGGAATTGGGGCCGCTTCGACTGGGGCCGCGGCGGCTGCAGCCTTGGCCGGCGTTTTGCGGGCCGCGGGTTCCTTTGGCGCGGCCGGCGCGGCGGGTGCAGTTGAAGCAGCAGCCTTCGCTGCGTTGGCCGGCTTAAGCACGCTGCGGACCAGATCTGCGATGTTCTCGGGAACGACACTAAGCTGATTTTTGGCTTCAAAAACGCCGCCAAGGCGGTCGTTAAAGAGCGCGATCAGCTCCTTGGATGTGAGCCCCACCTCTTTGGCGAGCTCGAAAATGCGTACCTTACTACCAGTCGTTGCTGCTGCCATGTATCCCCACGTGGTCCCCACGCGGGGTACCACAGCGTTAAGTCACCAAGAATCCGCCCTCGTGCCACACCATGTGGCTAAACGAGAGCATGGTCGTTATCGAACATCACAAGTTTGTGTCCATCGAACTTCCTATTAAACCATATTCTGCCGCCGCAGATGCAAGCCCCGGGTACCGCCGGTTCTTCGCCGCCCGCTCCGCACAGTCGATCGAGCAGAGATACGCACCGCGTCCCGGCCCGCGCTTGCCCTCCAGGGGGTCGCGCATCCAACCACCTGGGCCACGCACGAACCGCGTCATCGCAGCCTGCGCAAGCACCTTACGGCACCCCACGCAGGTCCGCTGCGGAGCGCGGGCTCCGCTATTCTCCGAGCCGCTCGCGACGGAACTCTTCCAGTTTGCGAATCAGCTCCTCATCGACCGTGGCCGCGACTTCCGGAACGTCCTCGCCGGCTTCCGCGTCGGCGACCTCAGCAACCGCTTCCTCGCCGCCCTCACGTTCGGCGCGTTCGGTTAGGTAACGCTCGCGCGCTTCATCGGCCTCGCCTTCGCTTGCGATGTCGAGGCGCCAACCGGTTAGCCGCGCGGCGAGCCGCACGTTCTGTCCGTCGCGTCCGATTGCGAGCGAGAGTTGGTAGTCGGGCACGACGACCAGCGCCACGCCGTCATCGTCGAAGAGCTCGACACTGATCACCTTCGCCGGCGCAAGCGCATTCATGATGAACGTTTGCGGATCCGTGTCGTAGCGGATTACGTCAATTTTCTCGCCGCGCAAGTTATCGGAGACGTTGGCGATCCGGCTCGACTTGGGCCCGAGGCACGCACCGATCGGATCGACTTCGGCGCGCAGACTGCGCACCGCGACCTTCGAACGGCTGCCGGCTTCGCGCGCGATCGCCATGATCTCGACGATGCTATCGGCGATCTCCGGAACCTCGAGCTCGAGTAGACGCTGCACGAGACCCTCGGCCGCGCGCGAAAGCACAACCTGCGGGCCTTTGGGTGACTTGCGCACGTCGACGACGTAGGCGCGAATGAAATCATTGATGCGAAACGTTTCGCCCGGCACTTGCTCGGAGAGCGGGAGAATCGCTTCGTCGCGTCCTTCGAGCAGTACGTACATGTTGCGCTGCTCGTAGCGCTGGACCGTTCCGGTCACCAGGTCGTTGAGCTTGCGCGCATATTTATTGAAGACCGTGTCGCGCTCGGCTTCACGGATGCGCTGCACGATCACTTGCTTGGCGGTCTGCGCTGCGATCCGTCCAAACTCTTTCGGCGTGACCTCTTCGTCGTAGAAATCGCCCGGCTGGTACGGCTCCCCGGCCTTTTTCATCGAAATCTCGAGTTTGGGGTCCTCGACGTTCTCGGCCACGGTGCGACGATGATACACGCGGTACTCGCCGGTCTGCCGATCGACCATAACGATCGCATTGGCCTCGCTGCCGTAGTGCCGCTTATATGCGGTAAGCAACGCTGCTTCGAGCGCCTCGAGCAGCATCTCGAATGGAATGTTGCGTTCCTTCGAGATGAATTGGAGGACGTCGATGAGTTTCTCTTCAGCCGCTGATTCTGCCATGTGCTTTCCGTTCACGTTTGTCGCGTTGGAGATCCGCGCGGGGATCATATTCCAAATTCGCTGACTTGATGGTTGCAATCGGGAGCGGCAGTTCGCCGTTCTCGGTTGCGAGTATGACTGTTTCTCCGCGCAGCCCGACCAATGTACCGCGGTGGGTCTTGCCGCCGGCAATTTTCAACGAGGTCACGATGCGAGCGCGCTTGCCGGAAAAGCGTTCGTAGTCGTGTGGCCGCAGCAACGGCCGATCAAGTCCCGCCGACTCGACCTCGAGCGAGTACGGCAGATCGATTGCTTCGAGCGCGTGATTGATGCGCGCTGCGATGCGCTCGCAGGTGGCCAGATCGACGCCGCCATCTTTATCGATGGTGACGGTCAGGGAGGTCGTACCGCGGCGCGAATGCGCCGCATGCGTTACGATCTCGACGCCCGACGAGACTTGCTCGTGCGCGATCGCGTCGATCTCTCGCTCGAATAAGTCCGTGAGTTCCGACACCGCTGCTCCCCCAACAAAGAAGCGCGGGACCTGCCCACGCTTTCTCGATCAAACCGACACCTATAGTACCGAAAATGACGACGGGCCGCAAGCCCACGTGGCTTCCGGCCCCCCGTTGAGAACGTCCTATGCGAATTTTTGCGCGATTACCGGATACGTCCGGCTTGCGTCAGCGCTGGTTCGCGCTGCGGTTAGTGCGCGTATTCGCGGGCCATGTGGCCCGGTGGATCCTGCGGCTCCAAACCGCCCCTCCTGTGGATTCGGACTTCGTCCGAATCTGTAGCGTTCGGGGCTTCGCCCCGATCCGCAGAAAGATTTTCAGCATCATTCCGATGCTTACTCGATTCTAGGCCGATAAAAGTCGCACTTCAAGCGGGAATCGCTCTGGCTACGGCGACGAAGGGGCCGGGCGAGTGAACGGCACCAAACCGCGCTGCGTACACGACACGTGCGCTTGCGCCTCAACAATCGGCGGCCCCAGACCGCCGGCAGCCGATCCGCCCACCGATGTGCCGATCACGATCCCACCCGAGACCGGGTGCGCCATCGTTCCCGCCATCTGCGCGGGCTGCGATGTTTGCGGGTAGCGGACTAACCAACCGTCGCAAATCAGCGCGGGACCCTCGCGGTGCGTGCCGGTAACCCACATCTTCACCAGCGCGTCGCTCCCTGCGCCCTTCTCTTGATATGTGAACTTGGTCATGGCGACGATCTCGGGAGGAGGCGTCGGTTCCATCGACGTGTTCACTGCGACGTGAAAGCTCGTCGCGCTGTGCGGCGGGTTCACCGCGTTGTGCGGGATCATCTTGCCGAGCAGGTCGTTCAAGTCATTGTGGATGCCGGTGCCCGAAGGAGTGCCGCCCGAGCTCTGCGCCGGCGACGCCTTCGGTGAGGGCGGCACGACGATCGGGCGCGGCGGACCGGCCTTTGGCGGGCCGTTCCCCGGTCGCGGTCCAGGTGAACCTTCGCTCTTCGGACCGGGCGATGGTGCAACGCCGTTGGTCGTCGTGTTTTTCGCACCTTGCGTCGGAGTCGGGCTTGGCACGCCGGCGTTGGCGGCCGGCGCTAAGCTGGGCCGGCTTACCGGCTCCGGCGACGCGCTTGGCGCCACGGTCGCTTTCACTGCCGCAACGGCGACGGCGGTTGGCGCAACCGTCGGTGCCGCCGTCGGCGCGGGTGTCGCGGGTTTGGCTGTCGGCGCCGCGGTCGGCGCGGGCGGGCGCGGCGTCGGCGGCTTCGCGGTGGGAACGACCGACGGCACCGGACTCGGTGCAGCAGTCGGCGGAACTTTGACCGCGACCGCTTGCATCGCTACCGATGGCACCGCAGTCGGCACTGCCGGCAATTGATTTTGCGGCTGAGGCTCGTAAATCGGTGTCGTCGGCTGCGGATTCGGTTGCACCGAGGCTTGCGGCGCGGGGGTTGGATTTGGCGGCGCAGTCGGCGCAAATTTCGAGAGTTCGTGATGTTGCGGCGGCAACGGCTGGCGTTTGGGTTGGACGAGCGGTGCGTGTTGCAGCACCGGTGCGATGCGCGGCACGTTCGGCACGGGTGCTGCCTGTTGTGCGGGCGCCGCAACCGCTGCGACGGCAGGCGCACGCTGCTGTTCCAGGGTGACGAGCGTTCCACCGGATACGGACTCACTTGCGCCTTCCTGTGCCGAGCTCGACAGCAACGAGAACAGTAGCGCGGCAAGGAGCGCATGCATGATAAGCGATGCGAGGTAGCTCCCCGCGAGTCGCTCGCGCCGGCGTGGGTCACGCTGATCGCGTTTGAGCATGCGCCGAGATTATGCGCTTAACTGAGCGCAGGAGCCTGCAACCGCGCCCGCGCATCTGCTCGCTTTCATGGAACACCTCTTGCAGAAGCGTACGAAGATCGTTGCGACCATAGGGCCTGCGTCGCGCGACGCTGCGGTTATGCGTTCACTCTTCGTTGCGGGCGTGAACGTCGTCCGGCTCAACTTTTCGCACGGCACCCCCGATGACCACGCCGAAGTCATCGCGACCGCGCGGCGACTCGCGCAAGAGCTCGATATTCACATCGCGATTCTGCAGGATCTCCCGGGACCCAAAGTCCGTACCGGGAAATTGCGCGATGGCCTCACCAGTGTGCGACTCGAACGCGGCAAGCCTTTCGTGCTCACCACCGAGGACGTCGAGGGTGACGAAACGCGCATCGGTGTGCAGTACAAGGATTTGCCAAACGATGTCGCCGTCGGTAATCGCATTTATCTGCAAGACGGTCAGATCACGCTACGCATCAACGCAAAGACGCCGGCCGAGATCGACACGACGATCGAATATGGCGGCGACTTACGCTCGACACAGGGAATCAACTATCCCGACGGGACGCTCAACATTCCATCGGTCACCGATCGCGATTTCGAATACCTGGCATTCGGGCTCGAGCAGCACGTTGACTACGTTGCGGTCTCGTTCGTGCGCTCGGCAGACGATATACGGCGCGTCAAAGAGTTCATGGCACAGCGCGCTCACAACACTCCGGTCGTCGCCAAGATCGAAAAACACGAGGCACTCGAGGATCTCGACAACATCATCGACGCGGCCGACGGAATCATGGTCGCACGCGGCGATCTGGGTATCGAGATTCCGCTCGAGCAAGTACCGCTGGTGCAAAAGGCGATCATCGCGAAGTGCAATCGCGCCAGTAAGCCGGTGATCACGGCGACGCAGATGCTCGAGTCGATGACGTTCGCCTCGAAACCGACGCGCGCCGAGGTCGCCGACGTCGCCAACGCGATCCTCGACGGCACCGATGCGGTCATGCTCTCGGGCGAAACGGCTCGCGGACAGTTTCCGGTCGAAGCTGTGCGCACGATGGCCGAAATTGCCCGCGAAGTCGAAAAGAACTATCCCCATGTCATGCTGCGCGAGCGGCGACTGGCCGGCATGAGCCCGACGGTCGCGACGTCGATTGCCGAAGCGGCGACGCGCGCCGCCGACGAACTCTTCATTCCGTTCATCGCAACCGGGACGACGACCGGCAACACGGCGCATCACATTGCCGCGTTTCGTCCACGGGCGCGCATTATCGCACTCACGCCGTCGCGCGAAGTTGCACAACGGCTTGCGCTACTGTGGGGCACCGAGGCGTTGATGATCGAACGCTACAATTCGTTCGACGTGCTGCTCTACATGACCGAACAGCGCATGACCCAAGCCGGGATCGTTCGTTCGAAGGATTTGATTGCGTTCACCACCGGCATGCCGGTCGGGGCGGGAGGCACGAACCTCCTAAAGATTCATGAGATCCCTTAAGCGTTCGCACTTCATCGCCGGCCTCGCCGGCGCCGCCGTGCTACCGTATGTCGAGTGGGTTCGCCCCGCGCTCGCACAGGCCGCCCCGGCGAAGCTCTCCGACATCGAACACTTCGTCATCTTGATGCAAGAGAATCGCTCGTTCGATCACTATTTCGGGACCCTCTCAGGTGTGCGCGGGTACAGCGATCCGACGGCAGGGATCCTGCACAACGGCAACACGGTGTTCCACCAACCCGACAACGAGAATTCGGCCGGCTACGTGCTGCCATTTCGGCTCAATACCAAAACGACCAATGCGCAGCGCCTGCACGATCTGAGCCACTCCTGGAATGCGCTGCATGCGTCCTGGAATCGCGGGATGCTCGACGGCTTCGTTAGCGCGCATCGCGCGACCAATGACGGCAGCGGGCCCTTGACGATGGGCTACTACACGCGCGACGATTTGCCGTTCTACTACGCGTTAGCCGATTCGTTTACAATCTGCGACGGTCATTTTTGCTCGGTGATGGGTCCGACGTATCCGAATCGCTACTTCTGGATGAGCGCGACCAACGATCCGAACGGCATGCACGGCGGACCGGCGATCAAGAATACGCCCGCGCGGTTCACATGGGAAACCTACCCCGAGCGCTTGGATCGTGCCGGCGTTTCCTGGCGCATCTATCACGATGAACCAGAGGCCAACGAACCCGTCGGGTCTCAACGTCATCCTGAACTTCGCGGCGTTCCAGGACGCGAAGCAGCGGCCCACCTCGTCGCTCTACGAGTACGCGGTCAAGACGCGCGGCGTCGACCAAATGCTCAACGACATGCGCACCGGCAACCTGCCGCAAGTGAGTTGGATCATTCCGCCCTACGTGTGTTGCGAGCATCCCGACGAACTGCCCGCCGCCGGCGAGAACTACGTGCGTCAAATCGTCGAAGCCCTGATGTCGAATCCGACAACCTGGGCGAAGACCGCGTTCATCATCAACTACGACGAGAATGACGGTCTCTTCGATCACGTACTGCCGCCGACGCCACCGCTCGGCACGCCCGACGAGTACATCAACGGACAGCCGACCGGGCTGGGGTTTCGCGTGCCCGCCTTGATCGTCTCGCCGTTCACGACCGGCGGCTACGTTTGCGGCGATACGTTCGATCACACGTCGACGCTGCGTTTGCTCGAGACGCGCTTTGGCGTCGAGGTTCCAAATCTCTCCGCCTGGCGCCGCGCGACATGCTGCGACATGACGAGCGCCTTCGGCTTCGGGCAACCGATCGACACCAGCGCTCCGCAGTTCCCGCAGACGGGGTCCGATCTCGTCGTCATCGAGAAGCAAATCCTGACGCTGCCGCCTCCGTCGGTGCCGACCGTGCAAACGATGCCGCAACAAGAAGCCGGCACCCGCAAACGCCGCGGCAAGAACGTGGCTTTTGCGTTACGATAAGAGTTCCAGTGGCGAGGCAGCCTCAGCCGTAGCGAGTTGGTCCATCGTACACTGCCGTGGTTTCTTGTCGGTGCGCCAGCGTAGGATTTTGGTGCCATGGCGGAAGCGGTCGCCGGTGACGTGATCGTAGCGGACTTCGACGACCAGCTTGGGCTCGAGTGGAAACCACGGTTCTTCGGTTTGCTTCCAGCGGCTCGGACCGCCGGGCTTCGACCCGGTGAAGCCCGGTGGTTTCTCGAGTGGCTGCAAGCGTTTGAGCAACGGGCCACGCTCGTTCGCGCGAAAGCCCGATGTGAAGCCAATGTGGTTGAGTTTCCCGGCCTCGTCGTAGAGGCCGAGCAGGAGCGAGCCGATGCCGTTGCGTTCTTTGTTGAGACGGTAGCCGCCGACCACGCAGTCGGCCGTGCGCAAGTGTTTGATCTTCACGCCGGCATCGCGCGATCCTGACGCATAGTCGCGGTCGCGTCGCTTCGCAACGACGCCATCGAGCGCGTTGCCGACGCGTGCGAACCACTCGTCGACTTGCGCGCGTTCGGTGGTCGCGGGTGAGAGCACGATCTCGTCGCCGCGCAAGTAGTGTTCGTCAAAAGCCTCGAGTGCCGAGCGGCGTTGCGCGAGCGGAGTGGTGGTGACATCGGTACCATCGGCGTCGATGAGTATATCGAAGATGATGTAGCGCGCCGGCGTTTCCTTCGCCAGCCGCTGCACGCGGCTCGCCGCGGGATGAATCCGCTGCAGCAGTGCGTCGAACGAGAGCGAGTCGCCGAGCTGCACCATGAGCTCGCCGTCCAAAACAAAGCGGTCCGCACGAAGTGCGCGCAGATGCTCGACGACCTCGGGAAAATAGCGCGCCAGCGGCTCGCCGGCTTTCGACTGAAGATAGACCTCCTCGCCGTCGCGAAACGCCAGGCAGCGGAAGCCATCCCACTTCGGCTCGTACTGCCACTGCGAGCCGTCGGGAATCGTTTCGGCCTGCTGCAGCTCCATCGGCTCGTACGGCGGTCGAATCGGCAGCGTCATTCGGCTGCGTCTTCTGTAGGCGTGCCTAAAAGCGGAGCGAGATCAAAACGCCCCCGTTTGGCAACCAGCGGTTTCCACAAATCGCCAACCTTTTCCAAGCGTTGCCGCACGTTGTCGAGACGAAAGTCCTCGATCTCGATGCCGGACTCAACTTCTTCCCACGTCACCGGCGTCGAGACGGTCGCGTGCTCCGTCGGTCGAACCGAATAGACTGATGCGAGCGTCGATCCCCAACGATTTTGGTTGTAGTCGACCAGCACGCGACCGGCGGGACGCTTTTCTTTGCGATATTCCGCCGTCATGAGCGCCGGCTCGTGATGCGCAATCGCAACCGCGAACTCTTTGGCAAACGTCCACACCTGTTTCTGCCGCGGACCGCGCACGATCGGCACGTAGACGTGCATCCCCTTGGATCCCGACGTCTTCGCGTACGAGGGCATACCGAGCGCGGCGAGCCCGTCGCGCACCAGCAACGCGGTTTCACGCACGCGCGAAAAGGGCGCCGTCCCGGGATCGAGATCGAAGTGCACATACGTCGGACGGTCGATATCGTCGCACGGCGCATACCATTGATTGAGGTCGATGCAGCCAAGGTTGACGATCCACAGCAACGAGGCGAGATCGTCGGCCATCGGAAAGTCGATCACGTTGCCCGAGCGGTGCTCGACGCGACAGGTGTGAAGCCAGTCCGGGTGCGGCTGCGGGACGCGCTTCATAAAGAAAAACTCTCCCGCCGCACCGTGCGGGTAGCGCTTCATCACCATGGCGCGCTCAGCAATGTGAGGCAAGAGCACGTCGGCGACATCCGCGTAGTACTGCAGCAAGTCACCTTTGGTCGCACGAATGACCGGAAAAAAGACCTTACGCAGATTCGTGAGCGCGACGCGATTGCGGCCGGCCGCGACGGTGGTACCGTCTTGATCGCGCGGGATGGTCATCGCGCGCGCAGGAGCATCCGCGCGTGCTCGAGCGCGACTTCATGCGATTCGCCCGAGAGCATCCGGGCCAGTTCGGTCGCGCGCTCTTCCTCGCCGGAGATCTCGCAAACCGAGATGATCGTCGTACCGCGCTCCTCGCGCTTCTCGAGCACGAAGTGACGATCCGACCAGGTCGCCAGCTGCGCGAGGTGCGTGACACAGACCACTTGCCCTTCGCCCGCGAGTCGTCCGATCCGCGCGCCGACGGCCGTAGCAGTCGCGCCGCCGATGCCGGTATCGATTTCGTCGAAGATCAACGCCGTGCGATCGCGCGCGCCGGCGAGCACAACGACGAGCGCGAGCAGCACGCGCGAAAGCTCGCCGCCCGACGCCACTCGCGCGAGCGGGCGCAGCGGCTCACCTTTGTTCGCCGCAAACACGAACTCGATCGGCTCAAACGAGACCTCGAAGCGTGCCGAACCGAGCGCGAGCGCAGCCAACTCCTCGCGCATCGCCGTCGTCAATCGGGCTGCCGCTTTTTCACGAATCGCGCGTAAGCGCGCCTCGTCCGCCGCAAGCGTCGTTTCCGCCTCGCGCAGCTTCGCCGCAAGTTCAACCGCACGTTCGTCGCGGCCCTCGAACGCTTCGACGAACGCACGCGACGTTTCCGCCGCCGCCAGGACGGCCGCAATCGACCCGCCGTGCTTGCGCTTGAGACGATCGAGCGCATCGAGCCGAGCATTGATGGTCTCGAGCTCGGCGGCGTTAAAGTCGGTTGCATCGAGCTCGCGCGCGAGCTGCGTCGCAAGCTCCGACGTTTCGCTCTGCAACGCCGCGGCAGCTTCGGCCATCGCGCGCAACTCACTCGAGATGTCGGCGATGCCGTGCAA
>DATHMY010000003.1:0-3575 GCA_035486535.1 Candidatus Acidiferrum sp. | reverse complement strand
GGTGCCGGTCCAGAGATGCTCGCCGAGCCGGTTCGGCGGCCGTTCGGTACGCACGGCACCGGAGAGCGCGTCGTAGTTCGCCTGCTGGTACTGTTGCAGGTTCCCGACGTCGGCCCAGTAATCCGAAATCACGTGTCCGCCCAAACGCTTGCCGTCGCGCAGCAGCAACGGAAAGATGTCCTTGGAGAAATCGTAGTTCTTGCCCGGTTCCATGTACGAGAAGACCTCGGGCTCGAGCACGTAGATGCCGGTGTTGATCGTATCGGAAAATACTTCGCCCCACGACGGCTTCTCCAGGAAGCGCGTGATGCGCCCGTCGTCGTCGGTAATGACCACGCCGAATTCGAGCGGGTTATTGACCCGCCAGAGCGCGATCGTGGCGGCGTTCCCGGCGCTGCGGTGCGCCTCGATGAGCGCGGTGAGATCGACGTCGGTCATCGCGTCGCCGGAGATGATCACGAACGTTTCGCCCGCGAGTTGCGCCTGCGCCATCTTGACCGCGCCGGCGGTGCCGAGCGGCGTATCCTCGACCACGTACTGCATCGAAACGCCGAGCGCCGATCCGTCACCGAAGTAGCTCTCGATCTCGTCGGCAAGGTAGTGCAGCGTGGCAACGATCTCAGTGATGCCGTGATGCTTGAGCAGCTCGACGATGTGGTGCATCACCGGCTTATTCGCAATCGGTGCGAGGGGCTTGGGCCGTCGCGACGTGAGCGGGCGCAGGCGGGACCCTTCTCCACCGGCCATCACCACGGCTTTCATCGCGCCTCTCCTCCTCGCGGCCGTTCCTCGCGCAGCGCGTGAACGATCGCAGCAAAGATCGAATGAGTTGGCAGCGCTTCGATCGGTACAGCGAGCTTACGCTGCCAGTTCGGTTCCTCGTCGATGGTTCCCGGAACGTTCACCTGGTCGAGCGATCCGATCCCGTCTTCGAGTTGCAGCAACTCGAGACGCGAGCGCGACCGCGCTAGGTAACGATAGGCTGCAACCAGCAGCGACGTCAATGCATTGCCGTCAACTTCGATCCCAGCCGCCGCAAATGCGGCGAGCAGCTGGTCGCGCGCCGGCTGATCGGCCCCGCGCCACCAACCGCCGAAGGTCGGCAAGTCGTGCGTGCCGGTGCTAGCGACCGCGTCGAGCGGGTACTCGTCCGGCGAACGGAAACGGCCATCCCAGTCGCGCTCGAAGTAGAGCACGCGACACGAGAAGACGCGCGCCGGCGCGGTCCGCTCGCGAAACCCTTCGGGGACCGTACCGAGATCTTCGCCGACGATCATGCAGCGGTTGCGCACGCTCTCGAGGGCGACGATTCCGAGCATCGCGTCGAAGTCGTAATTGACATACGCGCCGCCGCCCTGCGGCAGCGCGCGCGGAATGCAGAAGAGCCGTCGCAGGCCCATCACGTGATCGATTCGCAGTGCACCGCCGTGGCGCATGTTGGCGCGCAAGAGGTCGATGAACGGTTGGTACCGGCGCTCGCGCAACACGCGCGGATGAAATGGCACCAGACCCCAATTTTGTCCCGCAGCGTTCAGCGGGTCGGGCGGCGCACCGACCGAAAGGCCGAGTGCAAACGCGTTCGGGTCGCTCCACACGTCGGCGCTAGCAAGATCGACGCCGACGGCGAGATCGCGATAGATTCCGATCGGCATCGCACTCGCGGCCGCTGCGGCCGACGCCAGCTGACGATCGGCGAGCCACTGCAAGAAGATGAAGAATTCGACCCGGACCGCGTGCTGTGCGGCAAAACGCTCGACTGCCGTTCCGCGACTGTCTTGCAGCTCGCTTGGCCACTGTTGCCAGCTGTAGACCTCGTCGTCGAGCGCGCTGAGCTCTTCCATGGTTGCTTCGTAGCGCGCGACGTCGCGTAGATGCGGATCGAGGGTAACGCCATGCCACGGCCGCGATTCGTGCAAGCGCGCATAACACCGCTCGAGCGCTTCGAGTTTATAGGCAGCGACGCCAGGATAATCGACCAGCGGCGTGGCGCGCAGAGTCTGCGCGTCGAGCCCTTCGAGCGACACGCCGAATTCCGCCGCCGCCGCGTGCACGTCGATGTAGAGTGCGTTGAGATACCGCCGGCTCAGCGGCGCGTAGGGGCTCGCCGACGACGGATTGCTCAGATCGAGCTGATGCAGCGGGTTAAGCGCAACGGTGGAAGCACCGGCCTCGCTTGCGATCGTCACCAGCCGCGCGAGATCGCCGAAGTCACCGATGCCGTCGTTGTGGGCCGAGCGCAGCGAGTAGAGCTGCACCGCGACGCCCCACACCGGCGTTCGCTCGAGTGCCTGGGGAACATAGGCGCGTTCGGGCACAACGATCGCGTCGTCGTAGTAGCCGATCTCACGCGGCCGCTCGAGTTGATCGGCGCGAATCACTCGCACCGGCGATGCGCTGCTCGACGCGTCGCCGAGTGCGGCGCGCATCGCAGCCATCGTCGCCTCGGAGACAACGACCGGATTGCCGAATGCATCGGCGTAACGATCGTCGATCATTCGGCAACGAGTAGGGCGAGTGTGCGTCCGCGTAGCGGGAAGACGGCATTCGGCAAGAAGCGCGTTTCCGGCGCGAGACGTTGCGGCCGGGTGGTATCGAAGACCAAACGCCAGCCGGCAAAGTTCGGGAGGCTCGGAACGATGAACGGAATCTCATGGTCGTGCGCGTTGAGCAGCATGAGAAACGTATCGTCGTATTCGGGGTACCCGCGCAGGCTCACGAAGCGATCGCCGGTATCACCGCCGAACAGCGCGGCCAAATGGCGGCGCGCCGGATCGTGCCAATCGGCATCGACCATTTCGCGCCCGCTGGGGTCGATCCACATGATATCTTTGAGGCCGTCCGGTGAGGTTGCATTGCCCTTGAAATAATGTGGCCGCCGAAACAGCGGGTGCTCGCGGCGGAGTTCGATGAGATCGCGGACAAAGTCGACCAGTTCTGGATCTTCTTGCGCGTCGGTCCAGCCGAGCCATCCGATCTCGTTGTCTTGACAGTAGGCGTTGTTGTTGCCGAGTTGTGTGTTCGAGAATTCGTCGCCGGCGAGCAACATCGGCAACCCTTGCGAGAGCAGCAATGTCGCGAGCAGATTCCGTTTTTGCTGCGCGCGCAAATTGCGAATCGTCGGATCCTCGGTCGGCCCTTCGACGCCGCAATTTGAGCTATAATTCGCATTGTGGCCGTCTTGATTGCCTTCGAGATTCGCCTCGTTGTGCTTATGGTCGTAGCTCACCAGATCGTTGAGCGTGAAGCCGTCGTGCGCAGTCACGAAGTTCACGCTTGAACGCGGCCGGCGACCGGTACGGTCGAAGATGTCGCTCGAGCCGGTTAGGCGCGACGCCAACTCCGGAATCATGCCGTCGTGGCCCTGCCAAAAACGCCGCACCGTATCGCGATAGCGGTCGTTCCACTCCGACCATCCGGGCGGAAAGTTCCCAAGCTGATAACCACCGGGCGAAAGATCCCACGGCTCGGCAATCAGCTTGACGCGCGCGAGCACGGGATCTTGCTGCACCGCGGCAAGAAACGCGCTTCCTTGTGAAAACGCCGCCTCAGGCCCAAGCGCAGGCGCGAGATCGAAG
>DATHMY010000002.1:0-6918 GCA_035486535.1 Candidatus Acidiferrum sp. | reverse complement strand
GGCTGTCGCAAAGATGCGCGAGACGGTCGCCGCGCCTTGGCCGACGTAGCCGATCTTGATTTGTGAAAAGGAAAGATGTAACAAGGTCGCGGCTGCAGCGCGCGAGACGGTCTGCATCACGTCGGTCATATCGACCCGGTCGTCACCGCGGATGAATAAGCCGCGCCGGACCGCCGGATCGCCCAGACGAAACAGAATGATCTGGCGGAGCAGCGCGTTGCGAACGGTGGCGGGCAGCGCGAGCGCCTTGACGATCGCGGCCGTTCCGTCGTATTCGCGCAACTCTTCTTCCATCCGCCGCAAGCGCTCGTCAACTTCTTTGCGCGCCCCCGAGTGCGCGACGATCTCGCGGAATTCGTCGGCCTGCGTTTTGACTTGCGGAAGATGCCGCTCGAGCGCGCGTTGGAAAAAGACGCCGTACGAACGGATAAACGGATTTTCCAGATCGGCATGCACGAGCGTGGGCTTCTTGTCGGGGAAACGTGTGAGCAGCACGTTGCTGCGGCGCTCGTCGATGACCTCGACGAAAGTTTCTTCCATCGCGTCCTTCTCACGAACGCCGGGAATCTTCCACGCGCGATCTTCTAAGATGCCGTCGATCGGACCGTCGTAACCCAGAAGCGGATGATTGAGACCGGCTTCGTAGCGCGTGAACGCGACGAAGCGCACGTCCTTGCCGTCGCTTCCTAAATATGATGAGCGCGCTTTACGGATCGGGGCGAGACATTGATCGCGCGCCACAAAGTAGCCGATCAACGCGAGAAGCAGATACAGGCCGATCGCCAGGACCAGCCCGGTTCCCTGAAGCCCATAGATCATGCCGCCGGCGACGACCACAAAGCCGCCAATCGCAAAGAGCTGATAGGCACCGGTCCATCCGAGCGTCAGGGCGCTGGTGATACTGTCCTGTTCGCGCATGTGTTGCTGCTGGCCGTAGACGTCACGCCACGCCGCATTGACCATGCCGTCCAGCGCGCTACGAATCGACGCGAGCCGCTCCCGATCGGCAGCTATCTGCCGGTCGAGATCGTCACGTTCAGCCCGCACGCGCTCGACGTCGTCCTTAAGCCACTGCTTCGGGTCAACGTCGGGCGAGTCGGTCGGAGGCGAATCGACCACGTCCATAAACTCAGTTATCGGCAATTACCTCCGACTCAGGCCCGAGAGCTCGGCGGTGATGCGCTCGACCAGCGTACGGTGGTCGTCGGGATCGTTGCCGGCGGTGCCGGTGACGATTGATTCAACGCCGTGCACGGCCCGCTCGTACGCGATGCGGGCACGCCGCTCACCAACGCGGCCCGCAATAGGCCGTAAAACCCGTTCGCGCCATTTCGCGCGTGCCGGAAGCTCCCCGCCGGGGCGGGCGAGTTCCCAGAGCAGGCCGCATTCGGTCGCCAGCGCCGAGAGTAATGGGATCGCCGCGCCGCGCGGATCGTTGGCAAAGAATTCGTGCGCGATGCCGAGCGCCTCGCCGACGTGCCCTTCCACCAAGGCGCTGGCGTAACGGTAGGCCTTGGGATCTTCGATCGCGAGCGATTCGCCCTCGAGGTCTTTGTAGGTGATCTTCTTCCCGCTGAGCGCGAGCTTTTCGAGATCGTTGCGGACGCTCGCGAGGTCGGCTTCACTGCGTGCGAGTTCGGCGCGTACGCGCGGTTCGGCCGTCGCACCCAGCGCACCGAGCACCTCGTCGACGTAGCGCGCGCGGGCCTCCTCGCTCGCGGTCGTGTCGATGCGCAACGCGGAGCGTCCCGCCTGCGCGCCGAGCGGCTCGGGACGCTGCGAGCGCGGGGATAGCAAATCCAACACGATCAGCGTGTTGCCGTCGGGCACGGTTTCCATCACGTCGAAAAGCTCGCGCCGCGGCTGTGCGCGCAAATTTTGCGCATCGCTCACCACCACCACGCGGCGATCGGCTAAAAACGGCATCGCCGAAACGGCTTCGCGAGCGCGCCCCGCGTCGGTCCACTCCGCCGCCGCGATCCGCTCGAGGTTGAGATCGCGCATATCCACCGGCAGCAGCCGGTCGAGCAACACCTCGAGTGCGCGCTCGGCCAAGGCGCGCTCGGTTCCCTCGATGACGACGAGGCTGCCGATCTTCGGCGCCTTATCGATGAAATCGTAAAACTTCACGAGACGAACGCGCTCGCGTTCGGCCGTAACTCTAGCGCGGGAATCGTCTCGTGATAGGGCGGATGGATCACGCCGTATTCGGTGACGAACGCGGTGATTAAGTGTCCCGGCGTCACATCGAAGGCCGGGTTGTAAACCTTCGCGTCCGCGGGCGCAACCGGATTTCCACCAAACGCGGTGACTTCGGCAGCAGCTCGCTCTTCAATGTGGATTGCGGCGCCCGATTCCATCGTGAAATCGAACGTCGAGCGCGGCGCCGCGACGTAAAACGGAAGACCGTGGTGCGCGGCGAGAATCGCGAGGCCGTACGTCCCGATCTTATTGGCGGTGTCGCCGTTGCGCGCGATGCGATCTGCGCCGACGATCACCAGGTCGATCTTCTTGCGCTGCATCGCGATCGCGGCGGCACCGTCGACTTGCAGCGTGGCGTCGACGCCGGCGTGCGCGAGTTCAAAGTAGGTCAGCCGCGCGCCTTGCAGCAGCGGCCGCGTCTCATCGACGAAGACATGGGGTGACTTGCCGGCACGCTGCGCGGCAATGATCACGCCGAGCGCGGTTCCACCGCCGGCGGTAGCAATCGGTCCGGTGTTGCAGTGCGTGAGGATGTTCGCGTTCTTGGGGATGAGGTCGAGCCCAGCATCGGCGATTGCCGCATCCATGGCGCGTTGCTCGCGATGAATGGCAGCGGCCTCAGCGCGCATATCATCAGCCGCCAACACACGGTCGACCGCCCAGGCGAGATTGACCGCGGTCGGTCGCGCGTTGCGTACGCGCTGCGCCGCGGCAACAAAAGCCGCATCGTTATTAATGAGGTCACGCAACATTGCGACACCGTAGGCGCCGAAGACCCCGATCGCCGGCGCACCGCGAACGGCGAGCGTTTTGATCGCTTCTTCGATCTCGTCAACCGTGCGCGCGCGCTTGCGCTCGATCCGGTGCGGGATCAGCCGCTGGTCGACATACGTCAACGCTTCGCCGTCAAATGCGACGGCGGAGAGTTCATCGGGAGTGGGGCTGGCCATGTCAGGAATCCCCTTCGGGATTCCCGGCACTCAAACCCCGGCCGGTACCTGGGCGGTGTAGCAGGCGCGGCAGTACACCGGCCGATCGCCGCGCGGGCGAAACGGAACGGTCGTATTGACGCCGCACGAAGCACAGACGGCCTCGAAACTCGGTCGGGCTCCAGACGGGGCCGGCGCGTGATCGCCGTTTTGGG
Organism: Candidatus Acidiferrum sp.; assembly: GCA_035486535.1. GTDB lineage: Bacteria > Vulcanimicrobiota > Vulcanimicrobiia > Vulcanimicrobiales > Vulcanimicrobiaceae > Aquilonibacter. The sequence goes on along the minus strand of DATHMY010000002.1, from coordinate 3,572 downwards.
CCCGACGGGCCTGACGGCACTCACGGCAACGCTGGGGCAGATTTTGAAAGCCTTTTTCGGCGAAGAACTGCTGCTCGCGGGCTGAGAAAACGAACTGATTCCCGCAGTCCTTACACGTGATCATCTTGTCTTCCACTGGGTCGTCTGAGCCTCCGGAGGCAATGCAACCGTGCAACCGTTAAGGCCAGGTAAAGTGCGACTTTGGTAACCCGACTCCTCCCTTCCGGGCGGTCGGGTTAGGACCTAAAGCCAGCGCGCGGTAATTTACTCGGAATATTGATCAGCGCGGCCGCAGCCATGGCGGCTTCATAGCCCTTATCGCCACGCGCCGGATCGGCGCGTTCTTGCGCTTGGGCGAGATTCTCGGTCGTGAGCACGCCGAAGCCGATCGGCAGGCCGGCCTCGAGCTGCACGTCCATGATGCCGCGCGCGCATTCGCCCGCGACGAAGTCGAAATGCGGCGTTTCACCGCGGATAACGACACCCAGCGCGACGATCGCGTCGTAGCGGTCGATATCGATGAGCTTGCGACATGCCAGCGGCAGCTCGAAACAGCCCGGAACTTCGATCACCTCGATGTCGTCGGCCGAAACGCCGCAGTCGGCAAGCGCGCGCTGCGCGCCGTCGATCAGCCAGTCGGTCAGCTCGCGATAAAAGCGCGCGGCTACAATCGCAAACCGCATGCCGCTGCACTGCGGCGCGGGCGCCGACTTTCCGTTTGTGTCGCGCGGCTTCACGAGGCGACGGTTTCGTCGAACATGTGGCCGAGTTTAGCGCGTTTGGTCGCCATGTATTTCTTGTTGTGCACCGTCGGTGGCGTTTGCATTGGTACGCGCCCGATGATCTTGATGCCGTAGCCTTCGAGCCCGAAGATCTTGCGCGGATTATTGGTGATCAGACGCAGTTCTTTGATGCCCAAATCGGCGAGGATCTGCGAACCGATGCCATAGTCGCGCTTGTCGACCGGCAGGCCGAGTGCGAGGTTCGCCTCGACCGTATCCGCGCCATGATCTTGCAGTTCATACGCGCGCAGCTTGTTAGCGAGACCGATGCCGCGGCCTTCCTGGCGCAGGTAGAGAAAGACGCCCCGCCCTTCTTGGGCGATCATCTCCATCGCGCCGTCGCGCTGCGCGGCGCAATCGCAACGAATCGAATGGAGGGCATCGCCGGTGAGACATTCGGAGTGCACGCGCACCAGCACGTCTTTGCCGCTGCTGATATCGCCCATGATCAGGGCGACGTGGGTATTTCCATCGATGGTGGTTTCGTAGGCGACGCCCTTCCAGTCACCGGTGGTTGTCGGAAGGTTGAATTCGGCGACGCGTTTGACGAGTTTTTCGGTACGCATACGGTACGCAATGAGATCCTTTACGGTGATGAGCCGAAGTCCGTGACGGTCGGCATAGGTCCGTAACCCCTCGAGGCGCTCCATCGTTCCGTCCTCAGCCATGATTTCGCAAATCACGCCCGCAGGATACAAACCGGCGAGGCGCGCGAGATCGACCGAGGCCTCGGTCTGACCGGCGCGCACCAACACGCCGCCGGCACGCGCGCGCAGCGGAAAAGTGTGGCCGGGTCGCAGAAAATCCGCGGGCTCCGCGTCGGGGTCGAGTAACTTCTTAATGGTGGCGGCGCGGTCGTGCGCGGAAATGCCGGTGGTCGTAATATCCCGCGCTTCCACCGAAACCGTGAACGCGGTTTCATGTACGGCGGTGTTGTCGCGCACCATCTGTGGAATCTGCAAGTCGTCGAGACGCGATCCCAGCAGCGGCACGCAGATCAGCCCACCGGCCTCTTTGCGCATGAAATTGATGTCAGCGGGCGTCACCTTCTCGGCCGCCATCACCAGATCGCCTTCGTTTTCGCGATCCTCATCGTCAAGGACGACGACCATCTTGCCGGCACGAATGTCCTCAAGCGCATCTTCAATCGAGTCGAACGGCGACTCCCGCACCGCCGGCGACGGCGCCAGCTCGGGCAGCACGGTGGTCAAGCGCTGGAGCGTCCGGTAGGACGGTTCGCGGCGTCCCGCACGCAGCAGCGACACGGCCGATTCGCTCATGCCGGCCTTGACGGCCAGCTCCGAAGCGGAGAGCCCGGCGGCCTCGAGGGCAGCGTTGAGGGTGGCAGCAAAATCGCTCATAGCCTCCCAACCCTAGGCCTCGACTTGACAAATGTCAAGTTTCTTGGTCATCCCGACCATAGTCGAGGGACCGTCACTCGTTGTCCGAAGACCCAAGTCATCTTCCGGCGGGTGTGCTCCTGACAGGCGGCTTATATGCGAGCTCAAGTCCTTTTGCTTTGCGGCCTTCTCGCTTTTGCGATCGGCGCGACTCCGCGCCCGGCGGCGACCCCAAAACCGCAAACGCTGCGCGCCTTCGTCGTCCTGATGCTCGATCAAGCCCCGGTCGACTACCACAATATGCGCGGCACCCGCAGTGACAGCAAGGTCTATCAGACCGAGTACAAGACACTACCGCAATTTGCGGCGACGTGCCACGCGTGCACGATTATCGACGAGTTCGCCTGGGCTGGGCACGCCGAGAATTGGTCGCTCCAGCAACGCTGGTACACGCACAAGATGACACCGGCGCAAGTACAGCGTTATGTCACCGCGCAACTCACCCCGGCGCTCAAAGACTACACGCTGACGAAAACTGGTAGTGCCCAATATCCCGACTACCGGTGGGCCAACGCCGCAACCGGTCTGTGGGTCTCGATCGACACGTTCAACGGCGGCTTCTATCCGCGCATTGGACACGATGTCGAGAAACCGGTGCATGTACTAAAATCGCCGACCGCGGCAGATCTTGCAGCGTTACGCAACGCGGTGACCAATTTCATTACGCTGGGTGTTGGCCCCGCCTCGGGGAACTTTGCAACCTTGCGCGGTCCGGGGAAGAAAGATGTCGTGGGCGACATGAGCTATCCGCTCGCCGTCTCGTTCGGATCGAGCCTCACCGATTGCAACATCAGCGACGGGACGGTCAACACGATCGGCATTGACGACTTTTCTCCGAAATGGTTGATGAGCTGTCAAACGATGCCGATGGTCGGGACGAAGGAGGATATCCAACCGGTGATTCACGACGCGATGGCAGCCGCGCTTCCAGGCGGCTTCTCCGTAACGACCGGCAAGTATCTTGGGTTCGATGACTATCGCTGGGACAATAACACCAGCGACGTGGCAGCCGACATCGATTCATTCGCCGGAATCGAGTTGCCGAAGGGCCTCGTCGCGTTCAACGTCGGCATCATTCATTTCTTACCGAAACCGGCCGCTACGTCGTCGCCCTGAACAACAATCGAACGATCATGGGTTGATGGCCTCTACTGGGTCACCGCGGCTGAACACTATGAAGGAAACCCTTTCGCTAGCAGCGCTTGGCGCAATGGATCTGGTATCGGGATGCTCTTCTTCGTCTCGCGGCTCACACAGGCAACCGTGAGCGTTAGCACCGCATTCGCGACGCCGGTGGCTTCGTTGAAAAGTACGCACACCCAGCGGATGCTCGAGCCGCCCACTTTGTCGATGTGCGTGCGGACGCGCAGCCAATCGCCCATCATTGACG
>DATHMY010000001.1:0-16439 GCA_035486535.1 Candidatus Acidiferrum sp. | reverse complement strand
CGGCGGAAGACCCAGGAGCAACTCCTCGGTGCGCACGAGGCTCAGCGTGGAGTAGTGGCGGTGCTGGAGGCCGCCGCGTGAAAACGGACTCACCGCAAAGATCGTCGTGCGCTGATCGCTGACGTGATCGGGCCCATCCTGTGCGTCGTCCTCGGTAATAAGAATCAAGGATGACTTCCAAATCGGGGAGTGCGAGACCGCGTCGACCATGAGGCCTAGCGCATAGTCATTTTGCGCAACCATCGCCACCGGCGTCAGCATGTTGACGCGACTACCGGCGGTATGATCGTTCGGGAGCCAGATGTATTCGAACTGTGGAACCGTACCGCTGCGCACGAAGGCATTGAATTCGCGACGCCACTCGCGTTCACGATTCAGGTCGCTGTACTTGAGGTCCCAACTGACGTAGTGCTTGTCCGAGTACGCATCGACGAGCTTCCCGGCATTCGGCCCCGTCCCAAACGGATTGAACACATTGGGAAGCTCCCCATACACGCGGAAGCTCACCTTTCTCCTGAGCGCCGATTGCCAAATGTAGCCGTTCTTCGGCAACGCCGTTCCGAGCGGCGAAAGGTCGTTGTCGACGTCATCGCGGTTGGCATAGACCGATGGCCACGTGCGCTCGACGTAGTCGTTGACAAACGCTGCGTCCGCCCAGTAATGACCGCTCTCACTGACCTCGCCGCTCGCGTACGCGTTGTCGAACAGTCCGAATCGCGTCGCCATCGCGTGCTCGTTCGGTGTCACTGCCGCCCCGAACCACGTCAGCTTCGCATCGCCGTTGCCGGCGCGCATATCGCCGAGCACTTCGTCGTACGAGCGGTTCTCTTTCAAGATGAAAAAGACGTGCTGGATCGGGCCGCCAGGGCGCAGCATCGGATCGATGCCCGCCCGCTCCCATCCGATCGCGCCGATCGGATTGGAGCGCTCCGCGTTCGCAAGGTCGACGACGCGAATCGATCCATACTGCAGCGTGGCGATATAGTCGTAGAAGCTCTTGCCCTTGGGATCGAAGTGGGGATTCGGCAGCGACCCCTCGCCTTTGCCATCGATGATGTACAACATGCTCCCGATCGGCACGACGTCTGTCGGATACCACCCAGCCCCAATACGCCGAACAACGGTATCGTGTCGCAGTACCACGACCGCGTTGGCCGCACCGAGGCTCACGAAGATGGAGTCGCCGGATCGCGCTAACGCGTTCGGCGAGAGCCCGTCGAGATTGCGGAGCTGCGGCGTTCCCATGTCGATGCGCGCCCGCCGGCTGCCATTCGCTTCGTCGTACACGCCGACACTATCGTCGTCACTCTGTGCAACGTAGAGTGCTCCATCGACCTCGAGCAGGGCGGTGGGATGCAGCCCGGTGACGATGCGATGCGTCGCTCGCGTCGCGCTCGATATTGCCACGACCGAGCGCGCAGACGAATTCGAGGCAAAGACGGAGCCGTTCGCACAGGTGAGGCCCCCGATATGACCGCCGATATGAATCGGCGTAGCCGCAGCGATCTCGGGAAGCGAGCCGATGCGCACCGACGTGTCACCGTCGGTTGCAACTGCGATTTGCGAGCCATCCAATGCGACAGCTACCGGATACGACTTGACGGGCAACTTGAACGCCTGAACCGCGTGCCGATCGACGTCGATATCGAAGATCGCATCGGCATTTGCACCCGCGACAAGAACGTGCGAGCCGTCGAGCCACACCGGTCTTCCGAACGCGCCGGCAAGTGGAATCTGTGCGAGCTGCTCGAGGTCGCGCACCCCGTAGATTCGCAGTGATGGTGAATTATATCCCGACTCGACGACCGCGAGGCGCTGCCCGTCCGGCGATACCGCGGCGCCTTGCGGCATTGTATCGGTTTCGGTCATCAGTCCGGCAGGGAGTTGGATGACCCACCCATTCGGCAAGGTCGTCCAGCCGATCGCTGCTGCCAAGAGCGCCGTCAACACTTGCGGTACATCTCCATGCTGTCGCGCGAACCTTGCAAGTGCGAGCGGACAAGCTTGCGCACCTTCGCGACGTCGCGGGCAGCTATCGCATCGCAGAGCGCGTCGTGGAGCGTGTCACGTTCGTTCCGGATGTAGCCGGCGTCCATCATCGCGTTCAGTGCCGATTTCGCGACATCGACGAACGACGCGTACATGTCAAAGAGCGCTGCGTTCTTCGCTGCCCGCGCGACGCAAAGATGAAAATCGAAGTCGGCATCGCCGTAGCCGTCCACGTCGCCGTTCTCCGCCGCGACGGCGCGCGCTTTGAGGGCCCTGCGCATCGCCGCGACGTCGCGCGACGACCGTCGTGCCGCAGCAAGTTCGGCCAGGGGCAATTCGAGCACCATGCGCGCCTCATAAAGATCGCGCAGGTTAGCGCGCCCGAGCCGTTCTTCAAACGGCTCCCGCAACGCGTTCGCGGCGACGAACGTGCCTTCGCCATGGCGGACGTCGACGATCCCGCGGCTCGCGAGAACCCGCATCGCTTCGCGCAACGTCGACCGCCCAACACCTAGTGCTTCGCCCAGCGGCCCCTCCGGCGGGAGGCGTTTCCCAATCGGGTACGTGCCGTCTGCGACCAGCGTGCGTATGCGGTCGACGACCTGCTGCGCGAGGCTGTTGCGTTGAACTCGAATTTCGCCCGGCATGAGGATCGCGTTTTCGCGCCGCCTGCGGCGCACGCCTTCGAGAAAGCAGGTCATCAGATGTCTTCGGCATAGGCGAGGCATCGCGCCGGATTTCAGCCCGGGTGCCGAGAAGCAACGCGCGCGGAGGACTTTCATCGTGCGAGCTACCGGCGTTCTCATCGTCTTGGCACTGCTGCTACAAAGCTGTACATCTAGCACCGTCGTTCCGATGCCTTCGCCGACGCTGCCGTCGTTCCAAGTCACCGGCCCGCCGAGTACGATTGACGCGTTCACGCTCGACTCCGTCGCGAGCAATGGTAGCAACGCCATATATCCGCTCTTCGAGCTTCCGTCCATCCCGACCACGCAGGGCACGCTTGGCCTAACCGTGTGGGGAGATAAGGATGTAAACGGCAACATCACCGCGTTGACGCAGGCCGAAATCGCCGGCCTTGGCAGTGCGGGCAGCTCCGTGCACGTGTTCTTCGACTCCGCCAGTCTGCCGGTGCTTTTCGTCGATGATGCTTCGGGTTATTCAATCGCCGTAACCGCTGAGAGTACGTCGCAGCCCGTAATAACGCTCTGCGATCCGAACGGAACGGCCGACGCGACGACCACGCTAAGCATTAGCGGCGGGACCGTCCAAACGGGTACCGTCACGTCCGGCGGTTCGTGCACGACCGCCGCCGTTGTCACCACGGCGCGTTCGACGCGGCGCGTTGACACCGCGGTCGAAACGAATGTGTCGAGCTATTGGAACATTCCGTCGTTAATTAACGCTTCGTCGTACCTCGCGGGACTCGGATTTTCGCTCGGCGCCATTCTCAAATTCAAACAGCACAAAGACAACCCCACGCAGATCCCGATCGGTACCCCGATCGCGCTGATGTTCATCGCAGCCGCGCTGCTATTTTTGCCATCGCTACTTCCGGTATCGGGCGTCACGGACTTCGCAAGCACCTCGCTCGTGCCCGTCGACGGGTTGCTGCCGCTCTACGAACCAACGCCCTAGCCGTACGCAATGCGCAGTTAGCGAAGGAGCCATGCGTGGCCTACATCGATGACAATCTGCTCCCCGGCGAACAAGTCGTCTATCGAGCAACGCTGCACCCCATCGTCTTTGCGCCGGCTGTGGGCGTGGTGCTGCTCGGCATCGTCATCTCACTCGCCTGGTCGCAAATCGTTGGGCTCATCGTTGGCGTCATCGGCGTGGTGATGGGCGCGGTCGCGCTGATCCGGTACATCTCGACGGAATTTGCGGTCACCAACCGTCGCGTCATCATCAAGGTTGGCGCACTTGGCCGTCAATCGCTCGACGTAGAACTGAATCGCGTCGAGGGTATCGACGTTGAGCAAAGTGCGCTTGGCCGGCTGTTCGATTACGGCACGATCGGTGTTCGCGGCGTTGGCGGCACCGAGGAGACCTTCCCCGGAATCGCCGCGCCGCTCGACTTTCGCAAGCATGTGCAAGCAGTGTTGCCGCAGTAGCGGGCTACGTCTTCTCCGCGAGCCAGTGCTCGGCGTCGGTACGCCAATTCGTCGTCGTCGGATCGATCATGCGCACGCGTTCCTTGGTGACCTTCTCGCCGACGGCTTGCGTAACGAGCCGCCGCACTTGGATCCCAACGGTGGCGCTCGATACCACGATCGCAAGCCGGTGCATGCCGGCAGCGAAAAGTTTTCCGTAGCGCTCGGAGATCATCGCTTGCGCATCGGCGTCGCTTGCAACTTGCGCTTTCGAAAGGTCCATGAGCAGGCTAAAGCCGGGCTTGGTGCGCGCGGCGTCCATCAGCGCCGCGTTTGCCACCTTCAGTTCCTCGGGCGTCGGCCTCCCCTCGACGGTGACCGCTATGCCGTACGGGGTCGTGACGGTTGTGTACATAAAACGGCCTTCCGTTAGCGGTCGCAACGGTCCCCTACCCACCCCGTGTTACACCGTGCGAGAGGGCAATGAACCATGACATCTTCATCCACTGAGACGGCTATTTTGGCCGGCGGCTGCTTCTGGGGCATGCAGGAGCTGCTGCGCACATATCCGGGCGTCATCTCGACGCGCGTCGGTTACACCGGCGGCGAAGTGCCGAATGCGACTTATCGCAATCACGGCAACCACGCCGAAGCGCTAGAGGTTGTCTTCGATCCGTCGAAGATCAGCTACCGGCAAATACTCGAATTCTTCTTCCAGATCCACGATCCGTCGACGCTCAACCGTCAGGGCAACGACCGCGGCGCGAGCTATCGCTCCGCGATCTACTACACCACCGACGAACAGCGCCGCGTTGCCGAAGCGACGATCGCCGATGTCGATGCGTCAGGCTTGTGGCCGGGCAAAGTCGTCACCGAAGTCGCGCCGGCCGGCCCGTTCTGGGAAGCCGAGCCCGAGCATCAAGATTACCTCCAGAAATATCCCGACGGCTACACCTGCCACTTCATCCGCAAGGACTGGAAGCTTCCGCAGACCGCGCGCGCTAGCGGTTGACCATCGCGGCCTGTCGCTCGTTGTAGCGCGGGCCCGAGATCTTGTCGGGCGCGAGCGACGCATCGAGCGTGGACATATCTTCGGCGCTGAGATGCACTTTCGACGCGCCGAGATTCTCTTCTAAATAGCGCACGTGTTTGGTGCCCGGAATCGGTACGATGTCCGGGCCCTTGTGCAGCAGCCACGACAGCGCGATCTGACCCGGCGTCGCGCCGTGACGCGAGGCGACCTCGCGCACGATCGACGCGGCGCGCATATTCGCATCGAAGTTCTCGCCCTGATAGCGCGGATCGCCGCGGCGATAGTCGCCTTCGGGATACTCTTCGGCGCGCTTCACCGCACCCGTCAAGAAGCCGCGTCCGAGCGGCGCAAACGGCACGATGCCGATGCCCAGCTCACGCAACAACGGAACGATCACCGGCTCGAGGTTGCGCTCCCAGAGCGAATACTCACTTTGCAGCGCGGAGATCGGATGCGTGGCATGCGCACGACGAATCGTGTCTTCTCCAACTTCGGACAGGCCGAGATAGAGCACTTTGCCTTCGTGCACGAGCTCGGCCATCGCGCCGACGGTTTCTTCGATCGGCACGTTCGGATCGAGCCGATGCTGGTAGAGCAAATCGATGCGATCGGTGTTGAGCCGGCGCAGCGATCCTTCGACCGCTTCGCGCACGTGTTCCGGCCGGCCGTCGGTGCCGTTCACCACACCGTCGGCGCTAAAGGTAAAGCCAAATTTCGTCGCGATCACCGCTTGATCGCGCTTGCGGTCGAGCGCGCTGCCGAGCAGCTCTTCATTGGTATACGGGCCGTAGGCTTCGGCCGTGTCGAAAAACGTGCAGCCGAGTTCGAGCGCGCGGTGGATCGTTTTGATCGACTCGGCGTCATCGCGTTCGCCCGGGCCGTAGGCAAAGCTCATGCCCATGCAGCCCAGGCCAATGTCGGAAACGGCCAAGCCCTCGACGCCAAGATTACGTGTTGCTAACATGTGTGACTCCAATCTCGTAGGTAAAACTCGCCGCGTCCAGACTGTCGCGACGTGCGCCGCCGACTTCGGCTTGCGGATACATCAGGAACGGCACCGGGTCGCCGCTCGAACCCGGAAGGGCAACGTCATGTGCATCGTTGTACGCCATGTAATTGCCCTCCCACGCGCCAAAGAGCGTGTCGCGCGCATCGATCACCTTGGGATCGTTGGGCGCAAGATTCCCCGGCGGCTCTTCCAACATCACTTTGCGCACGTCGGCAGCATCGGCCGGTATCCATCCGTACTCGCGTACAAAAATTTCGGCGCGGCAATGCTGCGCTTTCGTGATCGTCGCCGAGTTCGCACCGAGACTCTTATACCCAAACGCCGATGGTGCGACGCGAATGCCGTACAGATCGCGCGCTGGTAACCCGGCCGCGCGCGCAAGGCCAACGACCAGGCCATTGAGATCGGCGCATTTTCCGCCAAAATCACCCGTTTCTAACAGAAACGAGATGTTGCCGAGGCCGCAGCCGCGCGTTTTCGGATTGCGATACGTGTTGACCACCACCCAGGTGTAGATGCGTTGTGCTTTTTCAAGCTCGCTGGTGGCGCCGGCGGTAATTTTGTCGGCGGTCGTCTTGACGATGCCGTCGGTTGGAATGAACGCAGTCGGCGCGGTGTACAAGCGCCACTCCTCGGCGCTCAGCGAGGACGGCTGCGGTGCCGCGAAGTCGACGTTGCGATCCCGCGTCGTCACCGTCGAACTCACCACCACCGTGCGCGTCGTAGTACTCGCCGGCAGTTGCGCGTAGAGCATCTGCGCGCCGTAGCGTGGATCCGTCGCGACGGCGGCCGATGCGGCATCCCCCCACCAGGCGCTCTTGCCCGGCCGTATCCAGCTACCTCGCCAAACGACGGGATCGGGATCCACACCTTCGCCGCATCGCCGGGCGCGAGGCCGACGGTCGTCGTGACGTCATATGAGCGCCACGTGGTGTTGGTTGGATCGAACGGATCGCTTGCTGCCTTCGCGATTCCGCGCAGGTCGCCAACGGCGAATGACAGGGCGGCCGCGCCCTGGATGAATTCGTGCCGCTTCATCGTGGAATCATATTGTGCTTAAATTGGACTATGACGGTCAAGGGCCAGGAGCCAATTGCCGGCCAGAAGCTAGCAACCTCGCTGATGGTCAACGGAACGCGCTATCAGGTCGAGGTGGATAGCCGCACCTCGCTGCTCGACTTTCTGCGCGAGACGATGGGGCTGACCGGCACGAAAAAGGGCTGCGATCACGGCCAGTGCGGCGCGTGCACGATCCACGTCAACGGACAACGCACCCTTGCATGTCTTACGTTCGTTGCGATGCACGACGGCGACGAGATCACCACGGTTGAAGGTCTTGCCAACGGCGACGAACTGCATCCGGTGCAGGCTGCGTTTCTCGAGCATGACGGTTTTCAATGCGGGTATTGCACGCCGGGACAACTGATGTCGGCGGCAGCGATGCTCGATGAACCCTGGGGCCCCGACGATGCCGACGTCGCTGAGGCGATGAGCGGCAATATCTGTCGCTGCGGTGCCTACCAGAACATCGTTGCAGCGATCCAATCGGTCCGTAAGGCAAACGCATCGTCATGAGACGGTTCACGATGACGCGCGTCGGTGATATCGACGAAGCGCTTCAGGCAAGCCAAGGCGCGCCGGCGCGGTACGTCGCCGGCGGCACGACGCTGGTCGACCTCATGCGTCAGGACGTCGAACGGCCCGAGCATGTGATCGCCATCAATCGCCTTGCGCTCACCACGATCGATGCGGCTGCCGACGGCGGTCTCGTGCTCGGAGCGCTCGCGACCAACAGCGCGGTCGCGCATCACCCGCGCGTGCGCGCCGAGTATCGCGTGCTTGCCGAAGCGATTCTCTCCGGCGCGACCACGCAGATCCGCAACATGGCGACGACCGGCGGCAACTTGCTGCAACGCACGCGTTGCATCTACTTCCGCGACCCACATGCGGCGTGCAACAAACGCGAGCCGGGCAGCGGCTGTCCGGCCATCACCGGCTTCAACCGCAATCTCGCCGTGCTGGGCACCAGCGAGCACTGCATCGCGACCAATCCGTCGGACCAAAACGTCGCACTCATGGCCCTCGACGCACGCATTAGCGTGCGCAGCGCCGCCGGCGCACGCACCATTCCCATCGGCGAGTTCTTTGTGCTTCCCGGCGCCACACCCAACGTCGAAACCTCACTGCAGCCCGGCGAGCTGATCGTCGCCGCCACGCTCCCGCCGATGCGCGGTTGGCGTTCGCACTACCTCAAATTGCGCGACCGGCAGTCGTATGAATTCGCGCTGGCCTCGGCGGCGGTCGCCGTCCAACTCGCCGGCACCACCGTTACCGACGTGCGCATCGCACTCGGCGGCGTCGGCACGATCCCGTGGCGCGCGCCCGAAGCCGAGGCGGCGCTGCGCGGTGCAACCGTGTCGCGCACCGCGTTTCGCGCGGCAGCCGAGATCGCGCTGAACGGTGCGCAGCCGCAAAGTGAGAACGCTTTCAAAATCGAGCTTGCGACCCGCTGCCTCACCCAAGCGCTGATCGAGGTGACGGCGTGAGCATCGGTACACCGCTCGATCGCATCGAAGGTCATCTCAAAGTGACCGGAGCCGCCGACTACGCGTCGGATCGCATCCTCGACAACATGCTCTACGGCGTCACCGTCGGCAGTACGATTGCCGCGGGTCGCGTGCAGCGCGTCGACAGCGCGGCCGCGCTCGCGGTTCCCGGCGTGGTCGCGGTCTTCGACCACAGCAACATCGGGACGCTGCATTCGTTCGGGAAGTCATCGCTCAAGGAGGGGATCGTCGACGAACATCGCGCGCCGCTCTCCGGCGATGACGTACGATACTACGGGCAATACGTCGCCTTCGTCGTCGCGCAGACGCTCGAAGCCGCGACGGAAGGCGCGGCCCTCGTGCAGGTGACATACGCGCCCGGCGCCGTGAACATTACGCCGATCGCCTCAGATGAAGGCGAGCGCAACGTCGGAAGTCACCGCGGCGATCCCGACAAAGCCTTCGCGGCAGCGGCCGCTAAGATCGATCAAACCTATCGCACGCCGGTGGAGACGCACAATCCAATCGAGCTGCACGCGACCGTCGCCTCGTGGGAAGGCGACACGGTCACGCTGTTCGAGACGTCGCAGGCGGTCGTCAATCACCGCAACGTGCTGGCAGCCATGCTCGGCGTCTCGCGCGACAAGGTCCGCGTGTTCACGCACTACTTGGGTTCGGGATTCGGCGGGAAGTTGTGGCCGTGGCAGCAGTCGCCGCTTGCGGCTGCCGCCGCGCGACGGCTCGGGCGACCGGTGAAAGTCGTCGTGACGCGCGAGCAGATGTTCATGAACGTCGGGCATCGCCCGCAGACCGTCCAGCGCGTACGGATCAGCGCCGATGCCGATGGACGCCTCACCTCGCTGCAGCACGATGCCACCAATCACGCCGGCATGCTCGACGACTACGATGAGAACTGCTCCGAGGCCACGACCTACTTCTACAGCGTGCCAAATCTGCGCGTGACGAGCGGTCAAGCCAAGCGCAACGTCGGGCCGCCGACCTCGATGCGCGGACCCGGCGCCGTTCCCGGGCTCTTCGCGACCGAATCGGCACTCGACGAACTTGCCATCGTGCTGAACATGGATCCCCTCGCGTTACATTTGCGCAACGCACCGTCGCGCGACGAGGGCCGCGACATCCCGTTCACCTCGTGTCACGTTGCTGAATGTTACGAATTGGGCGCACAAAAATTCGGCTGGCGCGATCGCACGCCCGCAGTTGGCTCGATGCGGCGCGATGACATGATCTTAGGATGGGGGATGGCGGGCTGCTCGTGGATCGCCGACCGGCTCTACTGCGAAGTCCGCGTCGAGTTACATGCGGACAGCGCGCGCGTCTTTTGTGCGACGCAAGACATCGGCACCGGCACCTATACGATGCTTGCGCAAATCGCAAGCGACGCGCTTGGCATGCCGGTGCGGCACATCAGCGTCTCGATCGGCGATTCGTCGCTACCGCCCGGCCCATTGTCGGGCGGCTCGATGGCCACTGCATCCGTGATTCCCGCCACAATCGACGCCTGTAAGGACGCACTCCACAAGCGCGAGCGCGCGCCGTCGCAAGAGACGGTCGTCGGCTACGGTCGCTCGAACGCGACGTTCGGGGTCGATAAGCCGAAGAAATCGAGCCATTCGTTCGGCGCGCACTTCATCGAAGTCACCTGGCAGCCCGAGATCGCCCGCTTGCGCGTGCGACGCGTCGTGACCGTCATCGACGGCGGTAAGATCATCAATCCGAAAACCGCGCGCAACCAAATCGAGGGCGCGATCGTATTCGGGGTCGGGATGGCGCTGTTTGAAACGACGCACTACGATCCGAAAACGGCGGCGCCGCTCAATCGCAACCTCGCCGACTACGTCGTTGCGTCAAACGCCGATCATCCGGCGATGGACGTCACCTTCCTTGACTATCCCGACTACGACCTCAATCCGCTCGGCGCGCGTGGCGTCGGCGAGATCGGGCTGGCCGGCGTTGCACCCGCGATTACCTCGGCCGTCTACCACGCGACCGGCGTGCGCGTCCGCGACCTTCCGGTGGGCATCGAGGATCTACTCGCGCCACATTTGACGTGAATCATTGAAGGCCCGAGCGACTGACGTCGTTATCAACCATCATTTCCTCTTGCGGTTGCGAGCGTGTCGACGCCGCGTTTGATTCTGTTTAATTTTCTCCATCTGTTTCCGGCATCGCTCGTCCCGTTTTCGTCTACTGCGTGTTGCTCTCGTACGCGCGCCCTGAAGTGCCGTTACGATCGCGAACCTCCTAAGACCATCGCTTCAAGTCGCGGATAGACCAGACGTTCCGCTTGCGGGAATGTCGTGGGGTCGATGATGTCGTGGCGCGGCGGTCCGAGCCCGCTCAACACGACTTGCGAGTAGTTCGCGCCGCCGGCGTTCCACTGTGCGAACAGATCCCGCGAAACCGCATTATTGACTGCGCTCTCGTTGGCGTTGGTCACAAGAATGCAATCCTTTCCAAGCGGCTTGCCGTGCGGTGCATAGTCGAAAATCGTGTCGCCGAAGAAGGTCACCTCGGCCAACGCGTGGGTCGGGAATCCGGGATAGGCGTAGACCGGAAGGCAGTTTTGTTTTACGCGCGGGTCCCACCACCAATACATGCTCGGGATCGTGTAGAGCGCGTGCATCGCTACCGTGCCGACGCCGCGCGGAATGTGGATCGGCATGAGAAACGGTGACACCGCTACCGCTAGATCGATCGGCATCGCTTGCGCCAGCCACAGCGACATCGAACCGCCCAGCGATAGGCCGACCGAACTCACGCGCCGGCCGAGACCCCGCGCGTACCGGTACGCGTCGAGCACGCAACGTCCGAGCTCTGGAATCGTGAGATCCGCTAGCGTCGTCGTTAGCCGATCTTTTAGCCCATGACGCGGGATCCGCGGAATGTAGACGTTACAACCGCGTGAGTAAAATCGCTGGGCGAGCAGATCGAACTGTTGCGGGCAATTGGTGAAGCCGTGGAACAGGATGACGACGTTCGCGGCCGGCGCGCCGTGTTCGTAAAGCCGTGGCCACGCGTCCCGCTCGAGCGTTGCATCGGCGGCATCGTGCGCAATCACCGCACGAATCGCTCGTACCGAATCGTCGAAGGTGAGCGGCGCAGGCGGAGCTGGAAGCGGGTGCAGATCTCCGGGCTTGGAGCAATCTGCGAGCGCACTTGCCCCGATCGACGCTCCGATGGCGCCTACGAATCTCCGCCGATTCACGTCAGCGCGACAACGTGATCGCGATCGGCACGACGACGACCATCGAAACCGTCGTCAGAAGAAATGTCGAAGCGGCCTCGGCTTCGTACACTTTATACCGCACGGCGAGCATCGGACAGATCACGGCAGTCGAGATCGTACAGATCAGAATTGCCTCGCTACCGACCGGCTTGGCGATGGCAAGCACTGCGACCAGCAAGCCCATGATCACCGGCTGCACGATCATCTTGACCGAAACGTTCCCGAGTATTTCCAGTGAGAGCTTGATGCGGAATGCGGCAAGAATGAGGCCGGCGACAAAGAGCGCGAGCCCCGCCGTCGCCGAGGCGATGAGTTCGAGCATGTTCTGAATCTCCGTTGGCACGCGGACGTCACACAGCACCAGAATCGTCGCGAGCAACGGCGCCCAGACGTACGGGCGCCGGAAGCTGTCGAGGACGCTCCGGCCGACGAGTGTCCACAGACTCACCTTCGTCCCGCCGGCCACGCGCTGCCGCTCGTATTCGAGCATCGTCACCGTAATCGGGACCAGCGTGATATTGAAAATCAGCGCAGCGGTGGCGATGGTAAGCAGACTCCCCGCGCCAAACAACGGCGTCAGAATGGGAATCCCCGCGAACGAGGCGTTGGAATACGTAACGCTGATCGACTGGATGGCGGCGACGCCAAGGCTGTGTCGCAGTGCAAATATGCTCAAAAGCGCAATCGCGAGAAACAATCCCAACGCAGCCACGAGCAGCGCATATACGAATGGCAGTTCCGCGAAAAGGGCGCTGCGCGATGCGCGGACGATGGCGACGAATAGCAGCGCGGGAAACGCGTAGTCGAGCACCAACTCGTTGAGACCAGCAACTTGGTCGGCGTTAAACTTCTTTGCCCATCCCGCCCAAAATCCCAATCCAAGGACGAAAAGCACCGGCAAGAGCACGCCCAGCGCGCTGAAGAACGTCGCCATGTCCATGAGACGACCATACCCGACCCGTCCAAAAATTGCAAAAAGCGCGCCTTCGCTGGTCTCCCGTGCTACATTTTCGACCGTAGATGAACGGCTGGGGCGCGTGGGACACAAGTATGGTCTGGAGCTTGGCGCTCATCGCCCTGACCATTCTTATGCATGCCGTCGGCGTGGTGTTCATCGCGCTTGCAATCCAGCGCTCCCGCCCGGCGATCACACCCTCCGGCCGCCTGCCGCAAGTAAGCAGCGCGGTAGCAATCGGGCTGATCGTCGGCGTCGCAATCTGGCTCGTGATCTTGCACGGCATCGAGTGCCTAACGTGGGCGTTTGCCTTCGTCCATCTCGGCGCGATCTCGTCGCCGGCCGACGCGCTACTCTATTCCGTTGATTCGATGACCACGCGCGGTGCGTCGGAACTACACCTGGCGCGTGAGTGGCGGATGATGGGAGCGGCGGAGGCCGGCGACGGCATGCTGCTCTTCGGCGTGAGCACGGCGTCGCTGTTCTATCTTATGCAGCGTCTGTGGAAGAGCGAATTGCTGTAGTTTATCGCTGATTCCAGTACGCGGCGTCGGCCGGTTTCGGTGAGCCACGCGGCTTTGCCGGAGCAGCGTGCTGCTGAGGAGCTGCGTGTTGTTGTGGCGCGGCGTGCATTTGCTGAGGCGGTTTCGCCGCAACTGCACGTTGTGGCGGTTGCGCCGCTGGACGCTGTACCGGAGCATATCCGGCCGGATGATTGTTCGGGGTCAACGGCTTGGGCACGGCGACCTGACCCGGACTGCCTTTGTTCACGCTGTCATAGTAGCTGCGATTCTGTTGCGCCACCGCGACATGGGCGGTTTGCGCCGAAGTCATCGGATACGTCTGTTGATGCGCGACCGCCATCTGTGCTTGCGTGGGACGCGCCGTAACGCCCCGCGCGCCACCGTTATAAGATGTGCGCGAGATGCTGCTCTGATTCACATACGAGCCCGGATTACTGTAATAGTTACGCGACGGTAGCGAGCGGTTCACATTGGTGACCGAGGTGTTGTACTGGAACGAATTTCCTTGCCAGCGTCCACCGCCGTAGCCCGATCCGTAATAGCCGTAACCGTAGTTGATTCCGCCGTAGTAGCCGACGCTTCGGCCCCAGTAGCCGGAATAAAACCTGTATTGACCGTTATTCCAGCCCCAATAACCCGGTGTCCACAGCAAGCCGATTTGCGGCGCCGCGACCCAGGTTCCCGGAATCCAAAAATACCCGCCCGAACCGTAACCCCAATAACCCGGTTGCCAGATCAAGTTCGGTTGCGTCGCGGGCGGCTGATAGTATTGCGGCAACGCCGGCGGCGCAATACCGACGGAAACGCCGATCGATACCTGCGCGTCGACACGCGATGGGACAGCAAAAAGGATGAGCGAGGCGCATGCCACGATCACCGAAAGTAAGACAGCTGAACGCACAATGAACGCCCTCCTTCGGGCGCGACCTCAGCATATCGCGGGCGACAATGGCAACACATAGTGAAACGCCCGATTAAGGCGGGCGTCGCTTTCGTTTACACTATTCTGGTGAACATATTGACAGCGATGCCGTCGGCGTGGGTGGCCTTCGCGCTCGCATGGGTTGGCATCTCGGGATACAGCGCGACGGTTACGGTATCCGAGCAGCAGGGCGCCCAAACGCAGCAAGAGGCGTTCGACTACACATTCCTCAAGCCGTCGAATGCGACGATGCACGTCGTCAGCGGACCCAATACCGGTGTGACCGTTGTGTGGGGCGGTGGAACCACGGTGGTCGCGCACCGCGGATCAGGCTTAACGGCGATGTTCAAGAAAACGTTCCCGCTTCACGATCCGCACGTGACGACCATTCGTGGATCGTCGCTCGACCAGTTGAGCTTCGGCGCAATTCTTATTCACGGCGCCGATACCGCCGGTGTCGTGTCTGAAGGTGACGGGCCGACGATCGACGCTGTCCCGACCGATCAAGTGACGCTGGTTCCTACCAACGCGATGATCGATACCGGCTTGACGCTGGAAGTGGTCGACCTCTCGAAAGCTACGCACCTTCCGGTGCGGTTAAGTGGCTACGAGGGTACCACGCTCGTGCGAACGATCGACTTTTCGAACGTGGTCCTCAAGCCGTAGTCGTTAGGGCTGGCCCACGCGCTGGTTGCGGTTGTTGAGCAGATAGATTTTGTCCGCATGGCGCATGCCCAGGAACTTCTGATCGTAGACGATGCCGACGTAGCGTCCCGCGTGGATGTCTTTCATTTGATACGTGGTCTTTCCGTCGGCCGAAAAGAGCTGATCGAAGTGCGGAACAATCTCGAATGCGAGCGTCTGATTCGATCGTGGATCCTGGACCTTGATGCTGTTATCCGAGACGTGGATGACGATGCCGTAGAACGTCGACGCGGCGACGGCCGGTGCAGGTGTGCCGAGCAGCAACACGGTTGCCACGAGCGGTGAGAGGAAGAGTGCGAGTGGTCTATTCATTTGTAGTTCTTTCTTTAGTTTCCGCCGGGATTGGTGATAACGAGCCCTGTCGTCGGTGCAGAGATGCTGACCGCAGCGCCGCCCGCGAGCGCTCGCCCACCAAATCCGGTAATCGCGGTGTTGATCGAGATGCCGCCGGTCGGAGCGAGGATATTACCGTAGAAGGTCGCGCCGGTTGCTACGCCACCTAGCGTGGCTCCGGCCTCGTCGGCCCAATAAATGTTGCACGCGCCCGCGCCGTTGACGAGCTTCACGTTGCCGCCGGGTGCGGCCATCGTGAGTGCCGAGCCTATCTGGAAGATGAAGACACTCTCGGGGTTACCGCCGCCATCAAGCGTCAGCGTCCCCGCGGTGATCGACATCGTCGATGCCGAGGTGTAGACGCCGGCACCGAGTGTACCGACGCCGCAGGCCGCATTGCCCGCCGGACCGCAGTTCGCAACACCCGAGCTGGCTTGCGAAAGATCCTGACCGTCGGGGAAGGTGATGCTGCCGGCATGTGCCGCAGCGGCAAGGTTATACGCCGTCGTCACTGCGGTTTGTGCACCCACCAGGAACGGCGTGTTCGAATTGTAGCCTGTCGCATAGATCGCGGTCGCACCGCCGGCGGTGTTCGCACCGGTGATGCCGGTCACAGTCGTGGTGGGATACGCGCCGATGAGATCGTCATTGAATGTGCCGAAGACATTCGTGCTTGTTGCGCCGCTGGCAAACGTGACGAACATGTTGCCGGTATTCGTGATGCCGCCTGCGCCGAGTAGCGCGAACGGCGCCGCATCACCAAGTGGAATCGTCGAGGGTCCGCCTTGCGTGCATGCTCCCAAAGCGAGCGGCGTCGGCGTGACAACCGGTGTCGGCACGAGGCCTGGGGGTGTCGGCGTTGCGCCCGGTGGAAGCGTCGGTGCGTGAAAGGCCGGGACGTTGCAGTTTCCGCAGCTGCATGCCGCTAGAAACGTCAGCGCCGCGAACATCGAGAGCAACCGAACGGAGCGTGATAGTTTGAACATATTCATCGTCCTTAGAACTTTATGCCGACGCCGAGGTACGGGCCATCGTGCGATTGACCGATCGGTGCATTCTTTTTCGCGTCGAATTGATACCCGC